>NZ_JAXARY010000043.1:0-12984 GCF_033949435.1 Methylomonas defluvii
GCGCCGAGCACCGGAGCTTTTGAACGGATCAGCCCGTTAGGGGCGATGCAGGGATGCATCGCGTTGCCGAAGGGGCAGGAAGCCCCTTTCGGCAACCCCGTTCAAAAGCGAGGAGCGCAGGGAATAAGCGGCATCCGGGTGGCCTTTCTTTTGGTGACTTTTCTTTGGCCAAACAAAGAAAAGTTACTCGGCAGTCGGGCCGAGACCCGACATTAAAACCAGCCGTCGCGCTAGCGACACCTAATAACACCAACCGCATTGGCATCATCCCCGAAATCTCAAATCCCGCCCGCGGCACCGCCGCGCAGAAAAATTATTCTTATCCGTTGATAACCTAATAAGAGGGCAGTTTTGAGCTAATTGGGAACGCAAACCCAGCCACGCTAAGGTCAAAAATCCCACGTCAAACAAGCTGCTAAACCACCACTCACACAATTCCGCGAATTTGAATGACGGTAGCTATATTGCGCTACAGATTGCAAAAGTTCCGGGCAATTTGTTGCCATTAAGGAAACAAATCATGCATTAAATGCCTGATTGTAAATATTTTTGGCAGGTATATAGTGAAGTCGTACTTACAAAGCGACTAAACATAGTCAAGGTGGACCCCATGAATATTTCAAAAAACATTTATAGAGACGTGATGATTGGCTTGTTTTTTGTCACCGGCGTGCTCAGCTTCGTCTCCGGTCAATTTATCCTATCCACACTCTTATTTGGTTCCGCATCATTGGCCAGTAACTTGAATCAAGCAACACCTGCGCGGGTTTAAGAGTGTAGGCTGACCGCTATTGGCACTTGTGGCGCAGACTTAAATGCCGGCATTGCTAATCACGGCGGAACCTTATGGGTATTTTTATAAACAAACCCAAATCTTAGACATATTAAAGATCCTTACAGTCATTCACTGCCAAGCATAAAGCCATAGGAGAAATACCATGAATTTACGTTACGCAAATATGAAAAGTGCGCTCGAATTTTTATATGCGCCTCCCGTCACCCTGGCGATTATCGAATCATGGAGCGATGACGAGTTTGATGATGTGTTGGACTGGATTGAACAAATGACTCGTCGCAATTGGCATCGAATACTTCAGCGACCAGAAGTGTTCGTGCAACAAAGGCCGGATGTTTTGAATGTATTGGATGTTGAAATGTAATGGATAAATTCAAATACGGCGTTTTTCTGGGAGTTATTATTAACTCGCCCCCTAAATACCATTCGCCTTGAGTCTATCGAAGGGGGCGCCAGCCTGGGCTTAGATGGGCTCAGCCCGAACGGCACCCGTGTCACATTTTTCCGCTCTAACCAGGGGTTGAGCTTAGATTTTCCCGCAACTTGGCGCTGCGGCTATCTGGGTATAAAAACCTTCACTTCGCTATCGCTGCGCTTCCAAAATTGATTACGCCAATCATCATCAATGTACTGAATGGTTCGTGATGAATGGATGTCATTTAACAGGGCTCTAACGATCCAGTATGGTGTTGCCTAACCCAACAACTTACTGGAGATGATAATGAACCGTGGAATCCTATTTTGCACCGCCATGGTGTTTGCAGCCTTTGAGGCTTTGGCGGATGGCAACTCTCATTTTGATGTATTCGCCAACCTCGATACCGGACCCGGCAACGTCACGGCGACAGCCAACGGCCGGATCATCATGAGCCAACATCAGTTTTATCAACCGCAATACACCGTGGTGGAATACAAGGATCAAACCTTGCTACCGTTTCCGAATAAGGAACTATCTGCGGCCGATTCGACGGCGCCGAACAAACTCGACTCGGTGCTGGGTATCCGCTCCGATAGCAACGGTATCGTCTGGATGCTGGACAACGGCATGCGCAGCGGCGTGACGCCCAAGCTGGTCGGCTGGAATACCAAAACCAACAAACTCCAACGGCTGATTTACCTGCCGGCCCCGATTGCGCCGAAAGATGCGTTCGTTAACGACTTTGCGTTGGATACCCACCACAATCATGCCTTCATCAGTGACCCGGCCGGTGGCGCCAATGCCGGCTTGATCGTGGTCAACTTGTCGACCGGCGCGGCCCGGCGGGTCTTGGAAGGCCATAAAAGCGTGGTGCCGGAAAACGTCGATTTGGTCATCGATAATGTGCCGATTCAGGTGAAAACCCCGGCGGGCGAACTCGTCAAACCGCATATTGGCGTGAATCCGATTACCGAGGATTTAGCCAACGAATGGGTTTATTTCGGACCAATGCACGGCCTCAGTCTTTACCGGATTAAAGCGGCGGATTTGGTCAACGAGTCGTTAACGCCTGAAGCACTCGCAAAACAGGTGGAACGCTACAGCGACAAACCGATTTCGGACGGCATCAGCATTGATGAAAACAACAATATTTATCTGGGGGATTTGGCGAATAATGCGATTGGCGTGATCGCGCCTAACCGCCAATACCGGCAATTGGCGCAATGTCCGCGGCTGTCATGGGTGGACTCATTTAGTTTCGGTGCCAACGGCCAACTCTATGCGGTAGTGAATCGCTTGCATCGCTCAGCCACACTGAACGGCGGCGACAATCAATCCAAACCGCCTTACTTCCTGTTGAAGGTCAAAGCCTTGGCCGCGGGCCTGCCAGGACGTTAAAGATTGATTTGGGATGCGCTTATTGTCCGGCCTATGCTGCTGATTTGCTCGCGCAACCAGCCATGGGCCGGGTCTTTTTCCCATAGCGGATGCCAAATCATCGCTAAATCGTAGTCCGGCAAACTCACCGGCACCGGTAATACTTGCAGCGGCACCAGTTTCTGAAAGGCGATGGCCAAGCGATAAGGCAAAGACAAAATCATATGGGTCTGAGCCACGATCAAGGGTGCCGATAGAAAATGCGGCACGATGAAATTGATACGCCGCTCCAAGCCCAACTCGGTCAGTTTTTCGTCTATCACCCCCAATTTATCGCCGGTTCGAGAGATCAGCATGTGCGTCGCCGCCAAATAGTCCTCCAGCGACGGCGCGGCTTGGATGCTGGGATGATCCTGCCTGACCACGCAAGCCATGCGATCCATGAATAAATGTTCGCAGTGCAAATGCGCGGGCGGATTCAGTACCGAGGCAAAGCCCAACACCACATCCAGACTACCGTTTTCTAGCTGCGCCAACGGAAAAGCAGATTCCGTGCGTTTGACATGAATGTCCACGCCTGGCGCCGACTGCTCAATCAATTGCGACAACTCGGGCAAGATCAAAAACTCCATGTAATCGGTCGCGGCGATGGTGAAACGGCGCTGACTGGAAGCCGGATCGAAGGCCTGAGGAGCCTCGAGCAAGCGTTCCATTTCCTGTAATAGACTGCGTACCGGCTCCACCAAGGCCAGCGCCAGTGCGGTCGGCTGCATGCCGGTGGGCGATTTAACCAAGACCGGATCGTTCAATTGCTGGCGTAAGCGATGCAACGTATGGCTCATCGCCGACTGCGTGACGAACATGCATTCCGCCGCGCGGGTGACATTGCGCTCGCGCATCAAAACATCGAATGCCAGTAACAGGTTTAAGTCGAAAGTGCGTAGGTTGGCCATGTGGAATTTCCCCAAAGTAAATCACTGCCACTAAGTTAAGGTGGAACAGTCCCTTCTCCTTCCGGGAGAAGGTTAGGATGAGGGGGTCAAATAGGGCTTTTGCTTTTTATTCTCCTCACCCCAACCCTCTCGGCAAATGCTCCTGCTTTGCTCTACCTCTGGCATCCATGCCATCGTCCATCAGGAGAGGGGGCTTTTTTCTTAACTTAATGGCAGCGTCCAAAAAACTGGCTGCATACTAAACAATATCGCTGCTGGCCGGTATGAACAGTCTTGATGATGGCGGATGAAATTTCACCATTTCACAGCCAGGCCGTTTCTCCCTACCTTATACCCCGAGCGCGTCGTCCAAGCCTACAAGGTTTAACTCCCCCCAAGGGTAGCTTTTCGGTTGGCGGCGCGCCCAAATACTCAATGGCAACAGCCATTCACTAAAACGCATTACGGGGGATTCTTACCATGTCTGCACAAATTCCAATTTCAACATTCAAACCTTATCGGGGCGAAAAAGCCCGGCTAGCCAGAGCTTACGATTATCTGATTCTGGTACTGGCCCTATTTTTATTCATCGGCTCGTTCCATCTACATTTTGCCCTGACCGTCGGCGACTGGGACTTCTGGGTCGATTGGAAAGATCGGCAATGGTGGCCTTTGGTGACGCCATTGATCGGCATCACCTTTCCAGCGGCTGTTCAAGCTGTGTTATGGGATAAGTTCCGGCTACCTTTGGGCGCCACGCTCTGCGTCGCGGCCTTGTTGCTCGGCACCTGGGTCACCCGCGTGTTTGCCTATCACTACTGGAACTTCTTCCCCATCAACATGGTGCTGCCGGCGACCATGGTGCCGGGTGCCTTGGTGTTGGATACCTTATTGATGCTCACCAACAGCTTGACCATCACCTCGATTTTTGGCGGTGGCGCGTTTGCCTTGTTGTTCTACCCCACCAACTGGCCAATTTTCGGTATGTTCCACCAAGCGGTCGATTACCACAACAGCCAGCTTTCGGTGGCCGACGTGTTCGGTTTCCAATACATCCGCACCGGCATGCCGGAATACCTGCGCATCATCGAACGCGGCACCTTACGCACCTATGGTCAGTACGCGACGCCATTGTCGGCATTTTGTTCGGCGCTGTTATGTTCATTGATGTATCCGCTCTGGTGGAAAATCGGCAAATTGTTCGCTGATACCCGTTATCTGAAAAAAATCTAAGGAGAACAGCCATGAAATCATTTTTTAAACCTTGGCTGTTGGCAGTGCTTTGCATCAACGTATTGTCGATATTTGCCGTACCCATCGCGCAGGCCCATGGCGAAAAAGCCCTGGAGCCGTTCATCAGGATGCGCACCATTCAGTGGTATGACGTGCAATGGTCCACGCAAAAATTCAACGTCAACGATGAAGTCAGCGTCAGCGGCAAGTTTCATGTCGCCGAAGACTGGCCCATCAGCGTCCCCAAACCGGAAGCCAGCTTCTTGAATATCTCCACGCCGGGCCCCGTGCTGATCCGCACCGAGCGCTACCTGAACGGTAAACCTTGGACGAATTCGGTGTCTCTGGAGCCGGGCGGCGACTACGAGTTCAAGGTGGTCATGAAAGGCCGTTTGCCTGGCCATTATCACATCCATCCGTTTTTTAATTTAAAAGACGCCGGTCAGGTGATGGGGCCGGGTGTGTGGCTGGACATTGGCGGTGATCCCGCCGACTTTAGCAATACCATTCAAACCATCAACGGTGAAATGATCGACATGGAAAGCTTTGGTTTTGCCAATGGCGTGTTCTGGCACCTGTTCTGGGGCGCGTTGGCGGCTGCCTGGCTGTTGTGGTGGGTGCGCCGTCCCTTGTTCATCAGCCGCTACCGCATGCTGGATGCCGGTTTGGAACATGAACTGATCACCGCTCAGGACAAAACCATCGCCAAGGCGGTGTTAGTCGGCGTGCCAGTATTGGTGTTGGCGCTGAATGCCGTCACCGCCAACAGTTACCCGGACGCCATCCCATTACAAGCGGGCTTGGATCGGATTTTGCCTTTACCGGCTCAAGTCAATGCCGGCATGGTCAATGTTGACACCCTAAAAGCGGAATACAACGTGGCGCAACGTGCCATGCTGTTGCAGTTTAGTATCGACAATCGTAGCCAAGGCGCGGTCAGGATAGGCCAATTTTCCAGTTCCAACGTGCATTTCATGAACGCTGACTTAGCGAGTGTCAACAGCAAACCGGGCAAGGATGACGTCAGTAATAACGGTCTGAGTCTGAGTGACAACACCCCTATCGCCCCCGGCGAACAACGCACCGTCACCGTAGAAGTGCGCGATGCGGCCTGGGAATCGGAAAAGCTGGATGGGCTGATCAAAGATGCGGACAGCCGGCTGGGTGGCTTGCTGTTTCTTTACGACGACGTGATGGGAAAACGCTATATCTCCAGCATTTCCGCCGCCGTCATTCCCAAATTTAATTAATTCAGGAGCACACATCATGGCTACCACGACAGAACACGTGAGCTTAAGCAGCGAAAAACCCAAATCATTGCCTTGGTATTTGACCGACTTACCCAAATATTTAAAAGGCTTTGGCTTTTTAACCGTTATGTACATCAGTTTACGCCTGTATCAGGGCGCTTTTGCCATAGCGCACGGTTTGGATTCCTCGGAACCGGCATTCGAACAATACTGGATGCGGCTGTTTTATATCGAACTGGGGGTGATCGCCGCCGTTGCCAGCGGTTTTTGGGGTTACTTATGGACCACGCGCGACCGGAATCTGGATCAACTGGCACCCAAGGAAGAGATACGCCGCTATTTCACCTTGACGATGTGGATCAGCATTTACACTTTTGCGGTGTACTGGGCCGGCAGTTATTTCGCCGAGCAGGACAACTCCTGGCATCAAGTGGCGATTCGCGATACGCCGTTTACTGCTAACCATATCATCGAGTTTTACTTCAACTTCCCGCTGTACGTGATCCTGGGTGGCTGCGCCTGGCTGTACGCCAGAACCCGCTTGCCCTTGTACGCCAAAGGCATTTCCTTGCCCTTGACCTTGGCGGTGTTCGGCCCCTTCATGATTCTGGTCAGCGTCGGCTTCAACGAATGGGGGCATACCTTCTGGTTTAGAGAGGAATTCTTCGCCGCGCCGATTCATTGGGGCTTTGTTATAGGCGTGTGGTTCGCCTTGGGCGTCGGTGGCATCTTGCTGCAAGGCGTGACTCGGCTGATCGAGCTAATGGACAAAATCGAGGATGCTGAATAAATCTGCTTAGGGATAATGCTGGCATGAAAAGTCCATCATAACTATGGTTGCCGTAAAAGGTAGGTTGATGACAATGGGTGCGGTTCAAGCTGATGTGGAAAATCAAAAAACCGCGAAGCGAAAAAAGCCGAAGGCTGGTTTTTTATCCCCTCATACCGCCCCGAGCATCGCAGCCTTTGACGAGAAATTGCCCGCAGGGGCGCGGCATGGATGCCGCGCGTTTTTCGCAAGGGCTGGGATGCCCTTTCGAAAAACCCTCGACAAAGGCGAGAAGCGCAGGATTAAGGCGGTATGCGGGGCGGCCTTTTCTTTGGTTTCTTTCTTTTGGCCGAGCAAAAGAAAGAAACTCGGCTGTCGGGCCGAGACCCGACTTTTAAAGTGGTCTCGCGAAGCGTTTCCATCCCTTACTAATCAACCCACACGACCATGTTTCAATCCAAGTCCGATGTCGCCATGCCAAAGAGTCACACTGATTCAGTTCACTATGCCTGGGTCATACTCGCGGTCACGTTTCTGTGCTTGTTTATGGCATCGGCACTGCGCTCCGTTCCAGGGATCATCATGCTGTCTCTGGAACAGGAGTTTGCCTGGAACCGGGAAACCATTAGCGGCGCCATTTCACTTAACCTGCTGTTATTTGGCCTTGCCGGTCCCTTTCTAGGTCGATTGATGGATGTCTACGGCGCTAAACGGATCAGCGTTATCACCTTGATTTTGTCGGTGGCTGGCGCTGGTGGCAGCGTTTTTATGCAGGAATCCTGGCAACTGTATTTGCTTTGGGGATTACTGATCGGCGCAGGTTCGGGCGGCACTTCGATGATTATGGGGTCGGCGTTGATCAATCGCTGGTTTCATAAACACCGGGGGCTGGCCTTAGGCATATTGGGCGCTGCTTTCTCCTCCGGCCAGTTAGTATTCACCCCGGTCCTCATGCAGATCAATGTGCATCAAGGCTGGCGTGCGGCGACATTGTTTATCGCCGTCGGCTTGGGCCTGGTGGCTTTACCGTTGGTGCTGAAATTTTTAAGAGACGATCCCGAATCCAAAGGCTTGTCGGCCTATGGCGACCATGGTGTTCATCGAACAGTGCTTAAGCCTGATCAAAATCCCATGCGATCGGCCATGCGCAGTCCGCAATTCTGGTTGTTGGCCTTGAGTTTCGGTATTTGCGGTTTAACCACCTCCGGGCTTTTTCAGACGCATTTGATTCCACACGGCATCGAACACGGCTTCACCGAAATGACCATGGCCATGTCCTTAGGCGTCATGGGCGCAGCCGATGTGTTCGGCACCGTCTTATCCGGTTGGTTATGCGACCGGTACGGCAAGCGCTGGCCGCTGGCGTTTTATTACCTCGTCAGAGGCGCGACGCTGATCGTTCTGCCCAGCATAGATAGCACCGGACAATTAATGCTGTTCTCGATTATTTACGGCATGAATTGGTTGTCGACCATTCCCGCAACCTCGGCCTTGACCGCCGATTTGTTCGGGAAACAAAACGTCGGCGTGGTATTCGGCTGGATTTGCTTTGTGCATCAAATCGGAGCGGCCATTGCCGCTTACAGTGCCGGGTACGTGCATAGTCTGATGGGTGACTACCACTTGGCTTTTGTGGCGTCTGGCCTGTTCGCTTTTGTCGCAACCGGCATCGTTGTTTTTATAAAAGAACCGCAAGTTGTTCGTTTTTAAGGCTATGTGCATTCTATGGTTGGCTTGACCCATTCCCGCCCAAAATGATAACAACCCGTTTTGTGCAATACATGGTTGATTTATTCCTTGGTTCTGGCGGGCCAGGTTTGTGCAAACCGTGGTTGGAATTCAGCGAGGCTGGAACAGGCCAAATTGCGTAGTCGGCCACCAATTCCGGCCGTCAAACCGTCACCAATTCCGAATTTTTACCAAAAAATCACTTCTTAGTAGACTTTATTTGGATTGTCTCATTAGTTTCAATACCAAAGTTACTTTGCTTAGCACTATTATTTTTAATTTCTTTGTCTGACTTATTTTTACCATCGTTTGAGGAGGATTCTGGAGCAGTTGAGCTCGATATTTTCCTGTCGGGATCAAAAACTTCCATTTTGTATACTTCAATCACAAACAGCCAAAAAAATGCAAATGATATGGCAAGAATGAATATACCACTTAAAGATGATTTAAGAGAAACCTTGCCCTTTTCTAGGCTAATCTCTCCACCCATATCACCCAAATCAGTGCCTGCGGCAACTGCTAGCCTGTAAGATATTAGGAGCTGTAAACCTGCTAATATAATTCCCGATATGGTAATGAAGACTACCATCCATAGGACAACAGTGTCATCATAGTTCTGTATATAAAATTTTGATCTTATAATTTGAAAGTCATCTAGTCGCCCTTGGGTTTCCAATTGAAACTTACAAATTTCCATCTGATTCCAAAGTTCGTTTATATCTCCATTTACAGAGTTTTTGCCCAGTAGATCACGAAGCGATTTAACACATTGTGTCATATCTAGCCTGTGGGGTGGCCACTCTACCATTGCCTCACGCTTTGCCTCACCATCCACGAAAACGCTTAATAAAATTACCAAAAAGGCAAAACAAATAAATACGTAGCTTAATCGTACATTTCTAATAATCATAAAATTAACTTATGGAATATATCCACGTATACCATCACAAGCACATGCCATGCCTGAGCGAGGAGGAATATCTCCAGTCACATTGCAACTACCTGAATTTGTTATACATGTTGCACGATATACTTGTGGTCTTGATGGAAATGCCGACTCCTGAGGTTCAGGTGGTAATTGTGATGGCTGGTCAATACTCCCAGATTCAGGAGGACTGCGATTAGCCCCACTTACTTCTCTTTGTACGTTTCTTACTATTCTATCTGGGTGAGTGAGATCACCAATTGGATCCCAAGCTAATGAGATTGACGGAAAAATCGTAAATATAAAAATAACAGTAAATAATTTTTTCATAGAAAACCTAATAATATATTTAATTCATTATTTGCTTCGCGATCAGCACCTAATTCTCTAAAAACAAGAAATATAAACACACCGTAACTGCGCTGGTAAATATTCCTGATATTTAATTTCTATGACTTAGGCAATATACCTATAACTCGTCAATTTTTTTTACAACAGGTAAAGCGCCTGAATCAGATAGCTTTATTATATTTACGCAATCTTGGAGATAGTTCCATCCTCTGTTGTCAGTCTTCGCAACATCAATCAATTCTTTAAAGTAATCGTAATCAGATATAATTATTCTTGTTACGTTGCTTTTATTTATCATATCTCTATCAGCTATATAAGTCACATACCCAATTGCAATATCTTCTAAATGGTTCAAATAATATGCTGCAAGTTTCATCCTATCGCATAGGCTTTGGTCAAAGCTATTTGTATTGGCATAACAGGATTTATAAAGGCGATTTGCTTCTTCTTTGGAAATATTGTGACGAGCATCTAAAGAATAAAAATCATTAAAGCCTGCCAGTAAAGTCTCTCTGTCAGCTCTTAAGTAATTGTGGGCTTCTTTGAGTAGTTCATATGCAGTTTGCTTTCTGCTTCGCTCGTGATCTTTATGAAATGATTCTGAAGCTAAATAGATTGATCCAGCAGTTAAGAAAATTCCCAGGGCGTTTATTATACTTATAACTCTATCCCAATTCATTTTAGAAGTCTCCTTTGCGGAATTGAAAAGGTTTTTCTGGTGTTTATTAGCTAATTAAACAAACAGATAAAAATACATTTTACCCATGCTAAAGGATGGTATATATAAACAGCCTATGCCCCATCTACTTCTTTAACAGAATTAAAAACTAAATTTGATCTGGGCGCTACGTCACTTATGTACCAGTACGTTTGTACTGTATGTAATTTCGCGATTGAGCTTCATTCTGAAATAAATTTAGACATTGCCCATCATCAGAACGCCAGCCAGCGCCACGCTTTTCCAAATGCAATTTATAGCGGCTGGCGGAGTCATCAAAAAATGGCTCATGTTATCCACATCGAAAATGATCAGGATGGAATAGCTAGGCGTGGCGCAGACTTGCCGGTTTGCGTCGCCGCGAAGAGATCGGACCGGTGAGCGTCGTAGCGGTCCCAGTGCCCGGCGTCAGCCAGGGAGGGCCAGGTGACCAACTCGCCTTGGTCGAAACCAGCCAGCGCGGCATCGACAAGATGCTCGGTAGTCATCACCGCTTCTTCCGGAAATGCGGTCAGTGGCATCCCGGCGGTATCCCAAAGTTCGGTGGCTGTGGCGGCAGGCAACACCACTTGAACCCTAATCCCAGTATTTGCCAGTTCTTGCTGTAGACCGCGACTGAAATTGAGCACGAACGCTTTCGTGCCGCTGTACACCGAGCTCACCGGAAACGCATGCACAGCCAATACCGAGGCGATATTGATAATGACACCTTCGTTGCGTGCCTTGAACGCTGGCAGCACGGCATGCGTCAATCGCGTCAGCGCTGTGATATTCAACGCGATCTGCGACAAGGAGTCTTTCACCGGCGCTTCAGTCACAGGACTCAATCTGGCAATGCCGGCATTGTTGACCAATAGACTGATAGCGGGATTGGCAGCGAGAACGGCTTCAAGACCCGCGAGGTCTGTTTCCTTCTCAAGATCGGCCACCCGCGTTTCGGCCTTGATGCCATAAGTCTGCTCTAGTTTGGCAGCGAGATTTTGTAAGCGGTCGCCGCGCCGGGCGACCAGCAACAGGTCGTATCCGCGTTGAGCTAGACGATCTGCGTAAACTGATCCTATGCCGGAAGAAGCACCTGTCACAACAGCGATTTTTTTAGATGAAGTCATGGTTTTTTACCTTTGGAAGTGTTTGAAAAATGTGGTGCTTTAGCTGTCTTCTGTTCACAGCATCTTGAGGACGACTTTCCCCTTCGAACGCCCTTGGGCGAGGTAGATCAGCGCATCTTTGGCTTTCTCGAACGGAAACACCTTGTCGATCACGGGCTTGATACGCTCGGCTTCGAGGAGTTTGCCTATTTCGCCGAGTTGATCGCCCTCGGGACGCACGAAGAGAAATGAGTAAGTGACTTCGCGCTTTCTGGCAAGCCTCATGATCTTGCGGCTCATCAGCCCGAATACGAACCTGAGGAAGAAATTCAAGCGTTTAGCATCCGCGAACGCCGCATCCAGCGGCCCGATCAGAGAGACGATCTTGCCTCCCGGCTTGAGGATGCCGACGGTTCTCTCCAGCTCAGCCCCCTTGAGCGTGCCAAGCACCACGTCGTAGCCGCCCAGCACTTTCTCGAAATCTTGCTGCTTGTAGTCGACGACTTCGTCCGCTCCCAGGCTGCGCACCAATTCAACGTTGCCGGTGCTGGTGGTGGTTGCCACCGTGGCGCCCAGGTGCTTTGCCAACTGGATCGAAAAGGTGCCAATGCCGCCTGAGCCTGCCGGGATGAACACCTTCTGTCCGGCCCGAAGATTGGCGCGTTCCTTCAGGGCTTGCCAGGAGGTAAGCCCGACCATAGGCATCGAGGCAGCCTGCACGAAATCCAGATTGGCCGGCTTCAGCGCGGCGGCGCTCTCCGGCACCACCGCGAATTCGGCAAGCGACCCTTTACCAAGATCGAAGATGCTGGCGAAGACCGCATCGCCGGGCTTGAAGCGAGTCACGCGGCTGCCGACTTCAGTCACCACACCCGCCAGATCGCTGCCCAGCGTAGCCGGAAGCTGAAAATGCAGGACTGGCTTGAACATCCCGGTTGGAATCATGTTGTCGATCGGGTTCAGGCCCGCGGCGTGGACTTTTACCAACAGTTCGTCAGCCTTCAGTGTGGGGCGAGAAATGTCGGAAAAACCGATCTCCGGCGACTTGCTATAGCGTTTGAAGGTGAGGGCTTTCATGGTTAATGTGCTATTCACAAAAAATTCCTTGTTGCTAAGTTCAGACTAAATCGGTGTTGAAATGCGACTTTGTTTCCATAACGCTGGACGACAAACGCCTTCATGACATTTGTGGTTTTTTTATCGCGTCTAGCCGCAGATCTTTACGAAGCCCTGCGTCCAATACGCGAGCAGGCGCAAATCGGCGTAGCAAGCTCAAGCGCTTAGGATTCCGCCAAAAATAACTTCCTGAAATTAGTTGGTTTGAGGAATAGCCCGATAGTTCCAGCGCGGTAGATGTTCGTCGAAAACGATCCGCATGTTTTCAATGAAATCTGCAGCG
>NZ_JAXARY010000044.1:0-12906 GCF_033949435.1 Methylomonas defluvii
CGCTGCAGATTTCATTGAAAACATGCGGATCGTTTTCGACGAACATCTACCGCGCTGGAACTATCGGGCTATTCCTCAAACCAACTAATTTCAGGAAGTTATTTTTGGCGGAATCCTAAGCATGCCAGGCAAAGGCCAACAGGCCGAATCGCCGGCGGAAGTTTTGGATTAAATCGAAGGGAACGACTAGCGTTAAAACTATGTCGCCCAAGAGTATAGATAAGCTATCAACTTACACAAGTGCGGCTAAATGTCGCGCGTTTGGATTTTAAAATTACCCGAAGGCATAGCCATTTACTTTGTGGTGACTTCCGAAGCACCCGTGCGAGTTGCCGACCACCGCGAAGGCATTCCCAACAATCCCGGTGGCATATAAAAATCCCCGGAAGGCATATCCCAATGTCTGGAATGCACCTGCGCAAACCTGGAAGGCACCCCCACCAGGCTCGAAGGTGCAGCCAAGAAGCACGAAGGTACCACCGGACTTGTTGGGGATGCCGCCGAGAGTTTTTTATACGCCAACGGGTTGGGTTTATATGCGGTCGGGGCTCGTGGGAGTGCATTCGGAACAACTTTTAATCTACTAAATCCGAATTAAAACCTAATTTGCTTCTTTTATTTAGACAATGTTTTAACCATAACTACCAGCGATCATGCGCAGCCACAACATCATCAGCACCATAAATTTCATTGATCAACATTTCATCGATAACATCCAGAATTCTTCGACGGGCTTCAGGGCGGGATTCTGATGCCGTATATTCTTTCTTAATAAGGCTTTGCAAATGGTGTGTGTCGGTGAGTCGTTGATTAGTCTGATTACTCGCATCGTTGATCAAACGTTTGCTTACAGAAATAACCAGCTCAAGCACGTCGCTTGTCGCGTCTTCCAATATTCGTAATACAAAGTAAGAGTTTCCGAAAAAAGCCGGGGATGTTATGAAACTCTCGATTAATTTGCGATAAGGCTCAATATCGGTTTTATCTGTTTTTCTAAATACATCGGATGCATGTTTACGAACTTCTTTGTCTTTATCGAAGAAAAAGCCTTGCAGAAGAGTTTCCGCTCGGCGGCGATTATCCGTCCAGCTAAATGCATCGGCGGTGACATCTGCCAATAATCGTTGATGCTGTAGGCTTGAGGCAGCAAGGCTTTCAGCCTGAGCAATATAGGCATCATTTCGATAGCTTTCACAAAATATCAACCATGCAGCTATGAGTTGTTTGTTTTCATCACCGCATCCCAGCAATCGCTCCACTAATTCTTTGCCCAACTCCGGCAACCAGTAAAAAATATGTGGAAAAAGATAAATGCCTTGGTGAGTAACCAGTGGGGATAGGCAAGTATCATCTCTGTTTTCGACCACGTTACAGGGCAAGATGATTAACTTTCGTATCGAAGCGGAAAATCGGGTTTTATCGGCCTTGAATAACGGAGTCAGGGTTTTCATCATGCTACAACGCACGCTGACTAACGGCTCACTATCCAAAGCAATATCTAATACATCCCAAATTTTAGAAGTATTTTCGGGCATTTCCCATAACACATTGGCTAAAGCCTCCCACATTTGACCGCGCGTTCCGTTTATACCTCGCAGATATAACCCACCGACCGATTGCAGCAATGTGTCGATAGTAATAGTTTCACGTTTGGTATATTCGTGATTAATAGATTCGCCTTCTGCCTCTCCCTGTAATGCAAGTTTGAGCATGATTTCGAGAATTTCAGAATCGGCTGCAATGTGAGAACGCTTATTGACTATCCGAGCTATCGCGCGGCCAAAAGCTTTAGTCGGATGCTGATCGGCGTACTTGATAACTTGTATCATTGAATTATCTGTAGCTGATTCTGCTTCAGCCAATCCCCATAAAATCCGTTCGATATAACAGACGGGTGCACTAACGGGAATTTTCAAACTTAGCGCCGCGAAGCGTTCAGGCTGGATTTTAGTCAATTCCTGAAGTTGGTAGGCAAGCTCATCAGAACCGCCGTCAACAAAACCTGGACCTCTACGTCTTTCAGTTTTATCGTTGTAACGCTCAATGGCTGCCAGCCAATTTTTGTCACTCATTCTTTCACATTGAGCATTCTTGATAGGAGATCCCACCGAATACACATTGTGGTTTAATGGTTGTTCGATTTTTTTGTTTTGAAATTTACGGCGAAGCGTTTGGAGTCGAGATAGTGCAATTGGAGATAATAAACTTTCGCCTATCGTCTCCAGAATGCACCATTGCTGATAACCAGAAAAGTTTAAGCACCTTGCAACATCTTTCTTTGTCCAGAAGGGAAGTGACTCTCCTTCTGCTTTAATCCGATTCGATAGCTCAATACCGCGCTCAATTTCCGGATATCGACCTAGAATTGCAGATTCCACGGTAAGTTTTGCTTCCCTATCCAGAAACGGAAAAGCCTCTCGGCAAGCATGTGCAAACGACCACCAATCTGCACCATCAAAACCGGCGTCGAAAACACTGTTGTGACTGACTAGATTTCGTAACCGGTGTGCCAGCACGACAGGATTAGCTTGAATCGCTTCCAAATGAAGATGCATCAGGCATTCATGCTTGAATGGATCGAGTTTATCCAGATAATCGACTGCTATTTCAGGGCTTTGTTTCAGCACCTGCTTTAGTGCTGATCTGTAACAAGCTAAAAAACTATCGAATCCAAAGTGATGATTGGAATACGCTCGATGATTAAACTGCCAGCTTTGAACGCTATCTTCGGATTCGGCCACTGTATTTATGGCTTTTATCAATGCATCCGTAGTTCCAAGCAGAATCGCAAGCGGAGTTTGACCTGCAATTTCGTTTATACCATGTTCGATTAATTGACCAAAGTCATTGTTTATAAATGGAATTTCTTCTTTATCAAGCGCAAACCAAGTATCGAACAAGGCATGCAAAATCCGACCACAATGTTCAGGCGAACTTTTGCTACAGGTATGTAGCAGCGTTGATACCAGATCATCATTTTGATAGTGCAATAGATCATCCGAACGCGAAAGAATGAGTTCTTCACATAGATCAATCAATTGACCATCAGGTTTGTCAGGGCTAATAAATCCAAACCAATTCAGTAGCCGCTCAGCCCGCTCGGGCTTACCGCCCCACCACGCCTTTAGTAATTCAGCAATTGCTTGTGGATGATCATTAGCTAAATGACCAAGCCACCACAATATTCTTTCAACACGCTCATTATGCAATCCATTGATTTCTTTATTAATCCATCCGCTGTCATTTAATAAATGAAACCAGTTAGTCGTTAGAACTGCTTGCCGAAACAGGGGATGAAATTTATCCGGCGTTTGATCGAACTTTGAAATAATCCGGAATTCCGAGTCCGTCGGATTTTCCACGGAATTTAGCCACTGGCAGACTGCCGATTTGATGTGAAAACGAACACTAGAACTGGAAAGCAACTCGGATAATTCGGTCAAATATCTTTGGAGATCGTTTTGGCGTAGGGATTCGAGAATTTGCCTGACCTGCGTACGTCGAAACAGATACTGTTCTGCCGAATTCAATAATTCGACCAAACTCTGATGTCGATTGACAAAAGCCCTGGCAAAAATATGGTCGAAAAAACTTTCATGAAAAAAATTCAGATGGCCGCGAGAAACGACGATCAAACCTTCCGAAACCAAAATATCGGCTGCGCTTTGATAGTCATCCAATACTGATAAGGGAGCACTCAATTGTTGCTGCTCGGTCATCCAGTCGCATAATGCGGTCAAGGCTCTGATCGGAGACCAGCTAATTTGGCGTTGCCGAGGAATTTCTCGTTCTTTCTTCTTCAGCAACGCTTCATGCAAACTCGAACGAGACAGAAATGACAATCCGGGTTCGCCGATTTCCAAAAACACTGCCAAATTGACAGGCAAACACAGTAACCGGCGTTGCGGCTCTTTGAAGATGGCAATTTCAGCACCTTTCTTTTTTAACAGCGGTTCAACATCGGCACCCCAATCTAGCAAAGGTATGTCGATTTGCCGAGTGCGGTTATTGGCTTTCAAATGCTTTAATCGGGGATCACTATCCAAGTCGAATGTCCGACAAACTGCGACTATTTTGATGTTACTGAAATGATGAGCGTCCTGAATTAAGCGGAAGACAACTTCTTTTATTTGACCATCGCGCCCTGATACTTCACTGATGGCATCGACTTGATCGATGAATAAAACCGATGGCGTGCTAGGGAAAGTCCCCTTCAAGGTAGTGACTGGACTTTCCTCTCGCCCAATCAATTTTTTTCCTAATGCTTCACGACTAACACACTGTAAATGGTGATCGACTCGAAACGCCAAATGAGGAATATTTAGTCGCCGAAGATTTTCGATGGCAGCGCGTACAATCCCTGACTTTCCCGAACCAGCAACACCGGCAAGTAAAATCAATTCAAGCCCATTGTCAGTTAGCAGTTCATCAATTAGTGATTGTGTCTGCGGCCTTGTAATAATTTCATTACCGGCGCCGAAAGGGGAATAGGTGCCGAGATAGGCATCAGTTTCTTCGTGCAATCGCCGTTGGATAGTAGGATCAAACGCCCATTCTTTAAATCTCAAACCGCTTTGTTGTTTCAAAGCTTCACGAAGCGTATCAGTCGATAATTGTTTATTGAAATTCTTTTCGAGAATGTCGCGCAGTACGGGAAAGGCGGATTTACCTCCTTGTTGAAAAGTCAGATCGCCAAAAGACTCATTGATAGCGTCTAACTCACTATCTGGTATGACTTTGACATAGCATCGTTTTAGCCATTCAAATGCAGTTTCTGGTGTTTGACGCCAAAAGTCATAGAGTTTCGGAAATGTCCTATCTCTTTCCTCATTCGCAAGTGCATCGTCAATGAATTGATTAAACGACTCGGCTAAGTGGGCTTTGTCTGTCAGCGTCCTGAAGTCTTTAGCGCTGTCTTGCGAAACAAAAAAACAATAGGCCTTATGATCCGCCGATAGCCGCTCTGCAAACGCCTTCAATATACCTTCACGGTTTAGAAGATTGAGCGTCCAGTTTCCGGCAGGTGCATTGATCTTTGTCTGATGCCATTCAGTAATATCGCCACGCGAAAGAGCAAATTCAAAGCCTTGATATTCCGTATCAATACCTTCGAATTTAAGCCAATTTGCCTTACCGGCAATTACGTCTATCAGGCAGCGGACCAGCCATTTCGCTTCATACCGATTGCCAAGTTTGTCGGGTATTCCACCAACTATCATTTAGAAAATGTCTCTCAAGAACAAATCGGCAGTGATAGTGTGAGCAACTGCGAAATGTCCTTTGGAATTAACGATGTTCTTCGTCGACATTGCTAGACACTATTGATAGTTGTTTTAACAACTCAGGCAAGGCTGAACAAACCGTCTCCCAAACTACTTCAAAGTTGATTTCGAAATAACCATGGGCGATGCGATTGCGCATACCGCGCATGTTTCGCCAAGGCACATTCGCATGCTTCTCGATGAAGGCAGGATATCGATCCATTATTTTTGTTGAGGCTTCACCGATGATGATCAAACTCATCACCACCGCCTGTTGTGTACGTTTGTCGGCAAGAAATTCTGCCTTGCTTAAACCTTCAACGAAACCACAAGCATCGGATGCGGCTTGTCGCATGTGTTCCAGGTAATCGGCAAGGCGGTTGACCGTCATACGGGTTGAGCTTCGGCCAATATTTGTTCGCGGAATTTGGCGGGCAAATCGCCGGGAGTCAGAAGATCAACCGGAACTGCCAGCAAATCTTCCAGTTCAAGTTGCAGTCCGCCAAGATCGAATAGTGTGGCGCCTGGCAACGTATCTACCAGCAAGTCGAGATCGCTGCCGTCGCGGTCTGTACCGTAAAGCACCGATCCAAATACGCGCGGATTGGCCGCCCGAAAGCGGCCCACTATCTGGCGTATTGCCGTACGCTGGGAATCTAATGCTTCCGACGGCTTCACCTGTCGAGTGCCAAATTAAGTGAAAAGGGGTTCATTGAATTTAAAGCTGTTTTTCATTTTTTGTGTCATACCCTATACGCCTTTTTGACACAAAAAATGAAAAATTCCGGATTTTGTGCCACTAATATTGAAAAATTTCGAACCATTCAATTCTGTTAGTGTAGGTTCGGCCATTTGAGGTTATCAAGATACAGGCTTTGGCTGGCAGTAAGTGAATACTAACCTGATAGGAATAACAGACAAAAGTATCAGGGATTATCTTAAACTGAGATGCTTTAGGAATTAGCAGCCGCAAAAGCCAAAATGCTATCTTTGTCAGCATACGGAAGCACGGTCGCTCCGGCTTCTTGCAGACCCCCTACAATTTCTTGATAGGCATTGCCTTTCGGACCATCTTCTTGAGGCCCCTGGACGGCAAACAATACGCTGTCCGGCAATTTTTTTCGCTTGCGTAGCTGATTGATCCGCAATAGCCATTGGCCGCCGTGCTCGATAATCTTGGTAGCCTGGTTATGGCCGAGGTGCAGCGGCTTGATAGCCTTTACCGCATGATCCTCGTGCTGTTCAACAAAGGGGAACGTCACGTGGTACTCGTCATTACCCAACTCCGCGCGCTCGAAGCGTTCGGCAATCCCTGCCTTGTAAAGCCATTTGCGCATGCCACGTTCCAACACTGTTTCCTGATATTCCCGAGTCACGAAAGAACGTTCGACATAATGACCGTAAAGCTCCGCTAGCGTTTCCTTAACGTCATCGGCCAAAATGGCTCGCGGCTCGCTGAATTTGATAACTGTTTCGCGTGGCCGTATGATCTCAGCGAACAATCCCTTGGCAAAATCGACGTCATTGACCTTAAGCCGCTTATCAAAGCCATGTCGTCGTAAAACTCCAGTAGTGCGATCCAATTCGTCCTGCAAGTTGCGCATCGTCGCGCGAAAAACCTTTGCCTCAAGCTGTTCGAAAAAATGCGTGACGCGCGCATGCCGTTGCATCATTAATTTAAACGCAAAAAAACGCTGCTCCGGGGCCATCATAACGATACCCACATTTGCAAATTCGCCCGTCTCAACGAAGGGCATGAATCGAATGATTGAATAAATACAAGCGGTTTTTTTCATTTTAAACTCCAGAACGCGTCGGTCTGGCATCGCATCAAATACTGGTGGGCTAACTGAATGTCAAAATCGGTCTTGACGGTTTCTTCGGTGTCCACAAACCACCATTCCAATGGAACAGTATTGCAGATTGTCGCCCAGTCTGACAATGCGGTCAAAAAGCGTTCAACATAACGTTGCTGCTCTACCCAGTCGCCGATGAGTGCGTTCCAATGCGCGCGGAAGACGTGCGACTCAACGAAATCCAGCGATGAAAACCCAGGATCGAAGGCTTGATTGTGGTCGAGAACTACCAGTGCCTCGTTGCCCGTGTCCCAGAATAAATTGGGATTGCCGCCGGATTCACCTAGGCTGCGGTCGGCGTTGCGCACCCACCAATCGAAGGCTAACACATCCCGCTGGATGTCCTCTGGCACCTGATCGATTAGCGATACCGATAACTCCAAAACCGGCATTTTGCGTGAGCCGAAGGCCTTGCCTACACCCAGCTCGTTCAGATCGTCGCGCATTGCCACCGCAAGCAGTTGTTCGGGAATTTCTACAATTTCGAAAGGGGCGATGGGTAAGCCCAACCGCCGGCCAAGTTGGCCCGCAATCCATTCGCAAACCAGGCTACGCCTCCCCGCACCCCGGCCTTTCACAAAATAAACCTGATCGTCTTCACCACGGCAAATGAAAGGTTGGGTAACCCCTTGCTGCGCGCGGCCCATGATCTCGACGATTTCCAGGCTCATCGGTTTATTTGGTAATTGGCATTAAGTTCCGCCGGCTTGTCACCGACAAACAGAATGTAATTGGCGCGACCACTGTCGGTTCGGAATTCCCAAACGGATTGATCTTCGCCAATGTGGAAGTTAATCTGGTTTTTGTTCTGAATGACCCAGCCCAATTGCAATAACAGCTTGCCAGACTGGTCGAGGGCTATTTGTTCGGGGTTTTTGTTTAAGGCCATTGCAGTCCGTTGTTTTTTTCGAGCTTGATAAGCACAGAGCTATTGTAGCCAATCGTTGAAATTAGCTACATTTTGGCATATTGAGGGCAACTCGGGCCGCCAATATTGGTAGCTGAAAAAACCTGGCTAAAGCCCGGGGAGCTCCCGCACCTTGGCCTCCATTGCGCTGAGATAGATCATGAGGAATGATTGGTCTCTTCGAGTTCAAAGCCGTCTTCGAGGATAAACTTTTTCAGCAGGCTGGCTGCTTTGATATTCACCTTAAAAGCTGGGAGAGTTTGTCCTTCTAGCGCCTCGAAATAAGTTTGAGCTTTCTGCTTGTCGATGGTTGCCTTCAGGTCATCGAAGCGGCCATATTCATTTAAATTGGCTTCAGTGACATGGGTGTTCATTAGAGCGATGAGCTTCGCTTTATCGATCCCGAGGATAGCCACAAGCGTGGCGATTTTTTCACTCTTTGCCTTGTCCTGATAATCGGTGAGATATTCGCGGAAGGTGCGGCTGGGATCGATCTGGACATCACCACGCTGAATATCATGGAGGAAAATCTCGGCGACTTTTTGCTCTTCTTGGGAAAGCGATGAAAAGGAACGGTGCAGCTCGGCCAAGGTTGCTTCTTTGGCTGGCTCGTCACCGCTTTGCAGGACTTTGAGATATTTCGCAAAGCGCGAGTTCATGTAGTCTGCATCGATCTTGCCGGTGTCGATCTCGGTAATGTGGCTATCTATCTCGAACGGAATTCGCTCGCCATTGCCGCAGCCACCCAAACCAAGTTCCTTGTAGCGTTGCAAAAGCGTCAGATATTGATGGTGGCTAATATCAAGCTGGATTTGCGTCTTAGGATCTTCGCCGAATTCATAAAGCGATTGCTCCCAGGTAAAGCCTTGGATCTTCGCAGCTTCCAGGATGGCGTTGAATTGGTTGAATTGCTTGGCAAAGGCCGCCCGCGCCGCAAGGTCATCCGGCAGCCTCATGAAATCCGCGATTCCCGCCGAGCTGAAAATGGCGGTGATTTCCGCAAAGCTTGCATTCATCCGCTCCAGGTTCATCGGCAAGCGCTCGGCAAACAGACCAATCGGTTTGTCGCCGGAGTAAAGCTTTACGGCTGCATCGACGTTGCGCTTCATCGTGTGGGGTTTGCGGTAGTAGCGGATGGTACCAAACGGTTTGTCCGGTCCAAATAGGCGGTTGGTGCGCGAAAAGGCCTGGATGATATTTTCGTACTCCAACAGCTTGTCGAGGTAGAGCGTGTTCACCCATTTCGAGTCAAAGCCGGTCAGCATCTGATTCACTACGATCAGCAGATCGAGCCGTTTCTCCGGCTCTGCCTTGATGCGTAGATACGGCCTTTTGTGGGCGAGGCGGGCCGCCAAGTCTTTTTTGAAGTTCGCGTGCGTGCCGAGGTCGAACTTCTGCCCGTACGATGCGTTGTAGTCTGCCAGGATTTCGACCAGGCCTTCCGTCTTGAAGACGGGATCGCCGCCGCCGTCTTCGTCGCTGATATGTGGATCGAAAAGCGCGGTGATTTTCAATTCCGGGCACTGCGCCTTCATCAAGCGGTAGTAGATGATGGCTTCCGGGATGCTGCTCGTGGCAAAAATGGCGTGAAATTTACTGCCTTGGCTCAGAACGGCCCAGTTGGCGGCAATGTCCTGAATCACCGCGTTCCGGTGTTCATCGCGGCTATATTGGCTGTTGGGCAGGTGGTCTTCAATGCCGGTTTGATAGACACCGGAGCTATCACGGTGTCCAGCCATCGGAACATCATTCATGTAACGGTTGAAGACCTTCTTCTTGGCAGCATTAGCAAGCGCTTCGGCCACCGTTCTGGCTTTGGCCTTTTCCAACGCCAAGGCTTGCCGCAGGTCGCGGTCGCGATAAGTAAGCACTTGGTAGGGATCGAAGCCGAGGACGTTTTTATCGCGAATGCCGTCGGCGATGCTGTAGCGGTGCAGTTCATCGCCAAAGACATCGCTAGTGGTGTTGTCCTTGCGTTCGTTCTCCTTGTGGATGGGCGTGCCGCTGAAGCCGAAGAAGACCGCCCCGGAAAAGCTCTTTTTAATATCAATCAGCATATCGCCAAATGTGGAGCGGTGGCATTCATCCACGATGAACACAATGCGCTTGGCCCGCATGGTTTCCAGATCGTGCGCTTTCAGCCCGTCCTCCTCATCCTTGAGTCGGCTCATCTTCTGGATGGAAGTCACGATGAGCGTATCGGCGGGATCCGTGCTCTTGAGTTTCTTCACCAGAACGCCCGTATATTCCGTAGCCTGCACTTGGTTGCCGTCTCCGGCGAAGTTGCGGTAGTTCTCCAGCGTTTGCGTGCCCAGCTCGATGCGGTCGATCAGGAAAACCACCTTGTCCGCGTCCTTGGAATTGGCAATGAGTTGGGCAGACTTGAAGCTGGTCATCGTCTTGCCCGAGCCAGTGGTGTGCCAAATGTAGCCGCCCAGACGGTTCGGGTTTTTCCAGTCGGTCTTCGCCACTTTGTCGGAAATGGCGTGGGCGGCGTAGTACTGATAACTGCGCATCACTTTCAGCACGCCGTCCGATTCATCGGCCACCGTGTAAAAACCAATCAGCTGATGCGCCATAGGGATGGACAGCAGGCTGGAGGTGAAGCGCTTCCAGTCATCGACCGGCTCGTTATTGAAGTCCGCCCAGTGGAAGGCGTAGTCTTTGTTGAACTTCCCATCCGGCCCAGGATTGGCGAAGTAAAGCGCCTCGGCTGGCTCCATCGCTACGAAGATTTGGACGAGTGAAAACAGGCCGCTGAAAATCCCCTCGCGCGAATACTTCTGGATTTGGTTGTAGGCCTGGCTTACCGACACGCCGCTTTTCTTCAGCTCGATGTGAATCACCGGCATGCCGTTGATGAGCAGCAGCAGGTCGCCGCGCCGGTCATTGAGCAGCGGCGAGCCACGGACGTAGCGCGGTTGTTGCACGATCTGGTAGCGGCTTTGCCCTGCGGCGATCTCGTGGCGGTCGTAAATTTTCAGGCTCACTTCCTTGCCGAAGTGCCGCTCGTCCGCTGGATTGTCGCGGGTAATGGCGACGGTTTTGCCGTTGATGAAACCGTTGAGCTTGAGCGGGGTGCGCAGCGCGGTGATCTGCTCCACGATCTGCTGCATCTCAGTATCCGTCAGCGGCACTTCATTGAGTCGATTAATGCCGCGATTGTTTTCAAACAGGATTTGCTTCCAGTTCGCCAACAAGTCCGCCTCGGTCGGGTGCTTGATGACTTCCGCGTCACCCCAGCCGCGCTGGCGCAGCTCGTGGATCACGGCGTTTTCAAATTCGGATTCTTTGGAAAAGGTAGTCATGGGTAATTGGTAAGAAGCTTAGACAAACATCTTTTCCAGGCAGGCGGATTTGATCTGCTGGAGTTTTTGGAGTTGGGTGGCGTGCTGGGAAATCAGCTCGTCTAGCGTACGGAAGTAGGTGCCGATTTTTTGTTGTTCTGGTTTATCGGGAAAAGAGATGTTTGTGGATTGAACTAGCGCACTATTCAAATTGTTTACCACTCCACCGGCAGCCAACGAACGATACTGCTCCGTCATGGTTTCTGAGGAAAGGAGCTGTAGTAGGTAATCCAAATCAAATAAGTTCTTGTCGTTTCTAATCAGGAGCCAGCCGTCATGTATGCACCCATCGATAGCCATTAGGTATGGCCTCCCGAAACTCATCGAGTTGGAAAGAATGAGATCGCCTTTGAAAACTTCGCGCGATTTGGACACACCTTCTGGCTTAATTTTTTCCTCGGTTTGCGTGATGTATCTTGATCCAATTTTGACATCGCCGATTTTCACCCAGTTAATTCCATTGGCATCTTGCGTAATGAAGTTTTCGATTGGACGAGGGGAACCGCCTCGTTGAATTAGCACACATTCCCCCAATTTCTTTTTCACCCACTCCCCCGAGAACCCTTTGAAGCGGACTTCGGGGATAGAGGCACCGGGTTGCGGGAACATCTTTTGCAGCATCGCATTTTTCAACGTCACCAGCTTGTCGTGCTTACGCTGATGCAGCCCAATCAGACTATCCAGCTCTCGGAAATATTCGCCTATTTGGGTTTGTTCTTCTTTGTTTGGCAGGACGATCCGCGTTTCAAGTATGTTTTTGTTATAGAGCCGTTTAATAGTACTTCCTTCTAGCCCGGCCCATTCGACGAAGGAGTAATACTGTTTCAAAAAGGCATTAACAACTGCCCCGTTATGTTGAAGCCACACAATGTTAGAGTCTTGAAAGTATTCGTCCTTTCCGCTGTACTCCACGATTCGACCAATGCTTCCTGATGCGGAAATCAGTAGGTCCCCTTCTAGCGGATATGGAAACTTACTTTTGTATTCGTCAAATAGTTTTCGAGAAATGAACGAATCGGGTTCTTTCCCGAATGTGCCAATTTTGTAAAACGGAACGTCGCCAGTTTCGGATGTCTGGTGTTTAAAGACACGCTTGTTCATCGCGACGCGCCCAAGAGCACCAAGCGTCTTCTCTTCCCACTCTTCACCAAACCCCTTGAAGCGAATCTGTGGCACTTTGCTGGCTGTCTGCTCCTTCATCTCAGTTTCCGGCGAGTAAGGTTTTCAGTTCAGCGAGGCCTTTGCGGTCAAACTCGTTCCCGTCCAATTCTTCAATCATGCCCGCCAGCTCAGCTTCGGTGTGTCGGATGTCGCGAGCGTTGTCGGCGTAAGTGATTTGGTACTTTTGCACGAGGGCTTCGAGCTTGCGAATCAAGCTGTCGATCTGCTGATCGGGCAGGCTGTGCAGCTCGTCACTAAGGATTTCGCCAAAAATAACTTCCCTGTATTGATACTGTCCCTAACTGGATTTGTAATGGAGAATACAACGACTTGAACCGTGGAAGATGAAAAAGTGACTGGCTACGAACCCGCGA
>NZ_JAXARY010000045.1:0-11715 GCF_033949435.1 Methylomonas defluvii
GACTGAAACATTTTAGAGCTATTGCCACCCGATATGACAAACTAAAACGCAATTTTGAAGGTGCTATCGCCCTGGCTTGTGCATTTATATGGTTACCGATGTGAAACGGCAACAGCCCCTACTTGTTGCCCGCCTTGATATGGTCAACGGCTTCTTCGGCGGCTTTTGTAGCGACATCGGCATGGCCCATTTTGCCGTGTTCAATTGCGCTTTCCAGGGATTTTACCCCGGCATCGAGATGCGTTTTAGAGTCGCCCTTGGCGACTTCAGCACCTTTCTTGGCATGGGTTAAGGCCGCTTCGGCATGCTCCACCAAGACGGGGCTATGGCCGGCTTTGCCGTGGGTGACAGCCTGTTCGGCATGCTTCAAGGCTTCGGTAGCATGTTCTTCGGCGAATACACCGGCACTCGCGAGCAGTAATGCACTAATGGTAATGGCAGTAAATGTTTTCATAATTCCCCCGAATTGAATTGTTGTGGTTTTCCGCACCCATTCTGAGTGCTAGCTAGTGACTTGATGCGCGCGAGTTTGGTTCCAAACTAAATGCGACAATTTAGTTGACTCGTTACTTAGTTCCTTTAGTGAACAAGTAACGACGCCACCAATATTTGCCTTGCAAGCCGGGAGAATCCTGGAAAGCTTGGCTTTGTATCCCTTTTTGAGCATGAATAACGAAAAACGCCTACAGATATTCCAGCGCTTGGCCGAAGCCACGCCGAATCCGACCACCGAACTGAATTTCACTACCCCGTTCGAATTATTGGTGGCGGTGGTATTGTCGGCGCAAGCGACCGATAAGGGCGTCAACAAGGCGACTGCCAAATTGTTTCCCGTGGCCAACACGCCGCAAGCGATCCTGGCTTTGGGTGAAGACGGTTTGAAGGAGCACATCAAAACCATCGGCTTATTCAACAGCAAGGCGGCAAATGTCATAAAACTTTGTCAGACTTTGCTGGAAAAGCATGGCGGCGAAGTGCCGCGCGAACGGGAAGCGTTGGAGGCGCTGGCCGGGGTGGGCCGCAAAACGGCGAATGTGATTTTAAACACCGCATTTGGGGAGCCGACCATCGCCGTAGATACGCATATTTTCCGGGTCGCCAATCGCATCGGCCTGGCGCCGGGCAAAAATGTCCTGGAAGTGGAGCGCAAATTGGAAAAAACCGTGCCCAAGCAATACAAGAAAGACGCGCACCATCTGCTGATTCTACACGGCCGGTATATTTGTGTGGCCAGGAAGCCGCGTTGCGGCGCTTGCTGCATCGCCGATGTCTGTGAATTTAAGGCAAAGAATTTAGACTGAATATGCAATAATCAGAGTAGAGCAATAAGGATTACGCATCAGTCGTAAGCCCCGGTAGTAATGTGCCGGAGCACCATAAATAAAAATTAAACGAGAGGATAAACGCATGAAAAAATTTAATAAATCTCCGCTGGCCGCTGCGATGGGCGGTGCGCTTTTGTCCGGCATGGCTGTCAACGCGCAGGCCGATGCCAACCCATTCGCCGTTTCCGAGTTGTCTAGCGGCTATATGCAAGTTGCGACGTCGCATGCAGAGCATTCAAACGGCAAAATCAGTCAGGGCGCGTGTGGCTCTAATGCAATGGACGGCAATGGCATCAAAAAAAGTGAAACCAAAAAAGCTGAAGCGAAAAAAACCGAAGGCTCATGCGGCGAAGGCATGTGCGGCGGCATGATGAGTGGCGGCAAAATGAAAAAAGGCATGGAAAGCGCTTGTGGCGCGATGATGAAGGGTAAGGAAGGCGCTTGCGGCATGGGCATGATGACCGGCGGCGGCATGATGAGTATGGGCAGCATGGGTGGCATGGATCACGGCGCCGACAAGCCTAAGAAAGCCGAAGAAGGCAGTTGCGGTGCCATGATGGGTGGTGACAAAAAAGCCGGCGAACATAGCTGCGGCGCCATGATGAAAAACGAAGAAGGTAGTTGCGGGAGCAAAATGGATGCAGACAAAGCAGCCAGCCATTAATTTCGATTCATCGCCAATAGACCGACACTATGGATTTTAATGATTTACAGCAGCTGGTTATCGATTACGGCTATTTAGCCTTGTTTATCGGTACGTATCTGGAAGGTGAAACCATTCTGGTCATCGCCGGCTTTTTAGCGCACGGCGGCTATTTGCAATTGGAATGGGTGATGCTGACGGCGTTTTTGGGTACCTTTGCCGGCGACCAGACCTTTTTCTATCTGGGCCGTTGGAAAGGCATCGCCTTTCTGGAGAAACGTCCGCTCTGGCATAGCAAAACCGACAAGGTTTTCGATTTGCTGCACAAGCATCAGATCCCGGTGATATTGGGATTTCGCTTTCTCTACGGCGTACGTAACGTCACGCCGTTTGTGATCGGGGCCAGCAAGATTCATCCCTTGAAGTTTTTCTTGCTGAATTTTCTCGGCGCCGGAATTTGGGCGATAGCCGTCGGTTATCTGGGCTACACCTTCGGCCAATTTGCCGAGTCCATCATGGGTCAGGTCAAAAAATACGAAATGTATATCCTGGGCGTATTGGTGGCGATTGGTTTAGCCTTATTCTGGCGTTCTACCCACAAACCGGAAACACCGGAAGAGTAAGTCATGGATAGCGTTCGCAATCTCGTTCACGGTGCCGGCTTAGGCTTACGGCGTTCGTTTTTGAGCGAGATTGTCGAGTCGCCGCTGGCCCATGTCGGCTTTTACGAAGTGGCGCCGGAAAACTGGATGACCATCGGTGGCAAGTTCGGCAAACAGTTTCGCGCCATGACCGAGCGTTTTGATTTTGTCTGTCATGGCCTGTCGCTGTCGATAGGTAGCAGCGATCCTCTCGACGAGCAATTCGTGCACGATTTGAAAGTGTTCATGCGCGAGCACGGGATCAAATTCTACAGCGAACACCTTAGCTATTGCAGCCATGGCGGGCATTTATACGATTTGATGCCGATGCCATTCACCGAAGATGCTGTCAAGCATGTTGCCGCGCGTATTCGCAGGGTGCAGGACATTCTGGAACAGCGCATGGCCATCGAAAACATTTCTTATTACGCCTCGCCGGGCCAGGAAATGGCCGAAATCGATTTTTTCAACGCGGTAGTCAGTGAAGCCGACTGCGATGTGCTGATCGACATCAACAATATCTACGTAAACAGCATCAATCATGGCTACGATGCCGAAGTCTTTCTGCGGGCCATGCCTGCCGAACGCATCGCTTACGCGCACATCGCCGGCCATTATGTGGAAGCAGAGGATTTTCTGGTCGATACCCACGGCGCGCCGGTGATCGATCCCGTCTGGACTTTGTTGGGCAAGGCTTACGAGCTGTTCGGCGTGTTCCCTACCCTGCTGGAGCGGGATTTCAACATTCCCTCCTTGCTTGAATTAAGCCAGGAAGTCGATACCATCCAAGCCATTCAGCAGCACTATGCGGCTGGTCGGCAAAAACAGGTAGCCTGATGGCTGCCGATTTTCAGGCTACCCAAAGCCAGTTTGCCGCGTATATTCGCGATCCGCAAAACAATCCGCCGCCGGCAGATGTCGAGCCGCGGCGTATGGCGATGTATCGGGAATTGTTTTTCAACAATATCGACAGTTTTATTGCCAGTAATTTTCCGGTATTGCGAGCCATCCTGAATGATGCGCAATGGCAGGAAATCACTCAGGATTTTTTTACCCGGCATCGCTGCGAAACACCCTATTTCTCGGAAATTGCCGAAGAGTTTTTAGCGTATTTACAAAACGAACGAAATAATCCGGACGATTATCCATTTCTGTTGGAATTGGCACATTACGAATGGGTGGAAATGGCTTTGTCGATTGCCAAGGACACACCAATATTGGGTGACAGCGATTTTCTGGATAAGTTGTTGCCGCGCAGCATCGCGTTATCGCCCTTGGCCTGGCCGTTACTTTACCGTTATCCGGTACAGGCAATAGGCCCCGGCTTTTTGCCGCTGGAACCGCCGGAGCAAACCACTTGCTTGATCGTTTACCGCGACAATCTCGACTGCGTGCATTTTCTGAAAACCACCGGATTGACCATACGCTTGCTGCAAATTTTGCAGGATGAAGGGCCGATGACGGGCGAGCAGTGCTTGCAAGCAGTTGCCACGGAATTCCCGCAACTGGATAGCCAAGCCTTAATGGCCAACGGCCCGCCGATGCTGCGGGAACTGGCTGAGAAAGGGATTCTTATTCCGGCTGTTGCCGCTTAAAGCTATGCACCCAGACTAGTCCGTCCTCGTTCCACTCCATGCCGCTGTGCATTTTCAATATTAAATCCTTATACATTGCCAGATTCGGATAACCCTCCGCCCGGGCGTCCGCGTCGCTCATATCGCCTATTCTTTGGCGCTCCACGCTAGTTACTTCAAATACGACGTCTTCCAATACAAAGGTTTCGCCGGGGTAGGCATATAAACCGTCGCGGCGTTGCTGGGTTTTGTCGCCGGCCAGCGTTGCCGCCACTAATTTGGGGTGTCGGACCAAACGGTCGATGCTGCAAGATTTTTCGGGATAGTCAGTCATGAAAGCGGATGTCCTTGTAGTACGGGATAAAACAGCTTGGCACTTTAAAAGCCTTAAACACGCATTGCAAGCGACTTCCGTTAGCAGTTTCGCAAATTAATCATAAGTTGTGGGACTAACCCTACAATTTGTCGGTAGCTTTCTAGATAAACCGAATTTTCCTGCCTATACTTTTTTCCACATTGAATTTCCAGGCCACTGAACCGAAATGATCGGCGGCAGAGGGCTGCGAAATCATAAAAAAACCAGGGAGATTACGCCAAAATGTCTATATTCCAATTTGCGGTAATGATTTGCGTTGCATTGATGTCGGCAGGAATAGCCGCTTGGGTGACCAAAAAACGCTGTGTTGCCGCTACGCAAAATACCTTGACTGACAAGGCCCCCGCCTTATCGGTAGCCGAAATAGAAAACTATATTTCCGGTCTGGATCGGTTTGCCGAGCAAGTCACGCCGGTATGGGCAGCACAAATCGATTCGACCCGGCAACAAATCGAGCAGGCGATTACGTTGTTGACTCAACGCTTTGCCGGGATTACCAATAATCTGGAAGCGGCTTTAAGATCCTCCCATTCCACTCTCGGTGGCAACGGCGAAGAAGTATTCGTAAACAGCAACACCAATTTGCAAAAAGTGGTGAGCTCCATGGATGCGGCATTGCAGGAAAATTTGGCGGTTTTGCAGAAAATTCGCTCCTTGGCGGGCTTTATTGATGAACTTAAGCAGATGGCCAAGGAAGTGGCGCGGATTGCCGAACAAACCAATCTGATTGCCTTAAACGCCGCTATCGAAGCGGCTCGGGCTGGCGAAGCAGGCCGCGGTTTTGCCGTGGTGGCGGACGAGGTTAGAAAGCTATCCAACTTGTCCGGTGAAACCGGTAAGCAGATCGGCTCCAAAGTCGAGCAAGTTAGCTCTGCTATTCAAACCGCCTTGCTAGCGGTGGAAAAAAGCGCGCAAAACGAGGCCGAAGCGGTCTCCGCTTGTAACAGCAATATTCAATCGGTAATGGATAACCTGCATGACGTGTTTACCAAATTGCAGGGCTATTCAAGCAACTTAAGCCATTCGGCGCAGGCCATAAAAGGTGAGATAGACGAATCCTTGGTGCATTTTCAATTTCAAGACCGGATCGGCCAAATTCTGCAACACGTCAAAGACAGCATTGCCGATTTCCCCAAACAGCTCAATCGCAGTCATGCCGGCGGTGTATTTGCGTTGCGGCCGATAGATGCGGACCACATTTTAAGCGGCTTGACCAGCACCTACACCATGGAATCCGAACACCACGCCCATGGTCATGGCAATCGGGCCGTTGAACCTCAAACACAAGAGATTACTTTTTTCTAGGATATTAAGCATATGGCAAAAACGATATTGGTAGTAGACGATGCGGCGTCGGTCCGTCAGGTAGTAGGTATTGCGCTGAAAGGCGCCGGTTATGAAGTAATAGAAGCGTGCGACGGCAAGGATGGGCTAAGTAAGCTCAACGGCCAGAAAATTCACCTCATCATATCCGATGTCAATATGCCGAATATGGACGGCATTACCTTCGTGAAGGAACTTAAACAGCTGCCGGCCTATAAATTTACCCCGGTCATTATGCTGACCACCGAATCCCAGGAAGGCAAAAAGCAGGAGGGCCAAGCTGCGGGCGCCAAAGCCTGGGTGGTCAAACCGTTTCAGCCGGCGCAAATGTTAGCGGCCGTTTCCAAGTTAATTTTGCCTTGATCGGAGTATGAACAGCGGTCGTTAATCCCGTTTCCGCCGATTCATATAAGTACCTCTGTCTATGTCTAGCGAGATCGTCCATGCCCAGCCTAACCATTAAAGACGAATTAACCATCTACAACGCGGCAGATCAGAAATCCAATCTGCTGATGTTTCTAACGGCTGGGGATGATTTGGAGATCAATCTTGCCAACGTCACCGAAATCGATACTGCCGGCCTACAGTTGTTGATTCTAATTAAACGCGAAGCCGCGCATTTGGGTAAGAGCTTGCGTTTCGTGATGCACAGCAAAGCCGTGTTGGATGTGCTGGAACTGGCAAATCTGACGGGCACTTTTGGCGATCAGGTCGTGCTGACCCAAAACTAAGGAGTATGCGAAATGAGTTTTGATGACCAAATGCGTGATGCGCTGAAGACTTTTGTGATTGAAAGTCTGGAGTTGTTGCAAGACATGGAAGACGGCTTACTCGGGCTGGAAGACGATCAAGATCCATCCGAACGGATTAACGCCATTTTCCGAGCCGCACATACCATTAAGGGGTCGGCGGGATTGTTCGGTCTGGATCATATCGTTGCCTTCACCCACGTGGTGGAAAGCGTGCTTGATACCTTGCGCGACGGAAAGTTGAGCGTTTCGCCGGAACTGGTCGCCATTCTGCTACCTTGCTGTGACCATATGATTGAACTGATTCAAGCGGTGGCCGACGGTGAAGTAAACGCCAACCCGGCGATGACCAATGCCGAACGACAATTACTAGATGGCTTGGAGTCTTTCTTGAAGCCTGAGCCCAAGCAGGCGATGACGACTGTGCAGCAAGCTAGCGAACCGCTCGAAGCCAGCGGTGGCGGCGTAATCGACAGCGGCAATTGGCATTTGTTTATTCAATTCGGCGAAAACTGTCTACGCGACGGTATGGATCCCTTGTCTTTCATCCGCTATTTGGCAACGCTAGGCGAGATTATGTCGCTGACTACTTTCAGTCATGCGATGCCGGATGCCGAAAGCATGGATCCCGAGAGCAGTTATCTGGGTTTTGAAATTGTCCTAAAAAGCGACGCAGACAAAGCCGCTATCGAAAGCGTGTTCGATTTTGTTCGCGAAGGCAGTTACATCCACATTTTGCCGCTGGAAGACAAAATCCCCTACTACGTCGAACTGATCAATTCGCTGGGCGAAGACAATGCCCAACTCGGCGAGCTGTTGCTGAAAAGCGGGGTCATTACCCAGCGTGAACTACAAGAAGGCCTCAACGCGCAGCAGGCGCAAGTCCCGCAACCGAATACCCGCCTTGGCGAAATCTTGGTCGATCAACAAGTGGTACAGCAGCCGTTGGTGAATGCGGCACTGGAAAAGCAGCAGCAGATTAAAGACAACAAAGCCCGAGAAAACCAAACCATACGGGTAGACGCCGAGCGCTTGGACAAACTCATCGATGTGATAGGCGAACTGGTTATTTCGGGTGCGGGTGTCAATCTGCGTGCCTTACAGACCAGCGATTCCGCGCTATTGGAAGCCACCAGCGAAATGATGCGCTTGGTCGAAGAAGTGCGCGACGGTGCATTGCAACTGCGGATGGTGGCGATAGGTGCCACATTCAGCCGCTTCCAGCGAGTGGTGCGCGATGTCGGCAAAGAACTGGGCAAAGATATTGCCTTGGTCATTACCGGCGGCGACACCGAAGTGGATAAATCGGTTGTCGAAAAAATCGGCGATCCGCTGATGCACTTAGTCCGCAACGCCATGGACCACGGTATCGAGTCTGCCGAAGTCCGCGCCGCGCGCGGCAAACCCAGTCGCGGTGAGCTCAGATTAAACGCCTACCACGAGTCGGGCAGCATCGCCATAGAAGTTAGCGATGATGGCGGTGGTCTGGATCGTGATCGAATTTTGGCAAAAGCCATCGAAAAAGGTTTGGTGCAAGCCGACGCCAAACTAAGCGACCATGAAATTTACAGCTTGATTTTCGAACCCGGCTTTTCAACCGCCAGCCAAATCTCCAATCTGTCCGGGCGCGGTGTCGGCATGGATGTGGTCAAACGGAACGTGACCGATTTACGCGGCGACATCGAAGTTGAAAGCAGGCCGGGTCAAGGTTCCACTATCCGCATTCGTTTACCACTGACATTAGCCATCATTGATGGGTTTTTGGTGGGTGTAGGTAAATCGTCATACGTGATTCCTCTTGACCGGGTTGTCGAGTGTCTGGAGTTGTCCGGCGATTTGATTGACAGGGATTACATGGATTTGCGCGGCGAAGTGCTGCCTTTTATCCGCTTGCGCGATCTGTTCAACATCAGCGGAGATCAACCGCGCAGACCGAATGTCGTCGTGGTGCATGCAGCGGGTGTCAAGACGGGGCTAGTCGTTGATCGCTTAATCGGCGAGTTTCAGACAGTGATCAAGCCGCTTGGCAAGTTATTCGGACATGTGGAAGGGCTGGGAGGATCCACGATCTTGGGCAGTGGCGAAGTGGCGTTAATTTTGGATGTACCTGTCTTGGTGAGCGCCTTTGAACACAAGCTTCAGGGCAATATGCACTTGGCCCAGGCTTGAGCCCAATTGGAAAAAAGCCAATTACATACTATGGAAAATAGCCATGAGAAATAATCAACCCGTTACTGACGTCGAATTACACTTTTCCGAAGAAGACATTCTCACCTCTACCACCGATTTGAACGGTTATATCACCAGCGTCAGCCCGGCTTTCATCAAACTGAGTGGCTTCACGGAATCGGAACTGCTGGGGCAGCCGCACAACATTGTGCGCCACCCGGATATGCCGGAAGAGGCCTATGAATGGATGTGGCGAACCATTTCCGCCGATTGCACTTGGCGCGGATTGGTAAAAAACCGTTCCAAAAATGGCGATTTCTATTGGGTGGAAGCCAATGTCGCGCCAATTTACAACGAAGGCCAGATGATTGGTTACCGGTCTATCCGCTTCAAGCCAGCACGTAGCGAAGTTGATGCGGCGGCCGCGCTATATGCCGATATCAAAGCCGGTCGCGTTAAAAACCCCTTTAAAGAGGGAAAGATTTCTAGCGTATTCAGCAAAATTAAGCTCTGGCAAAAGTTTGTTGCCTTAGTGGTTCTGGCTATTGCTATGTTCGCAGTGCCAACCTACTTTTTGATAAATGACAATATCGCAGACAAGGATTTCGCATTAAAGGAAAAACAAGGTGTCGATTACGCTACGGAGAGCATCAAACTGATGCAACTAGTGGTAGAGCACCGTGGCTTGAACGCGATGGTAATCGCCGGCAACACACAGGAGGCGAGCCGCCGGGAGGCGAAACGCAACGAAGTCGATCAGCAAATCGCCGGTATCTCCGCATTGGACGGACGGTTGGCAGAATTAAAGCTGACTTTGGCCTGGCAAGCGCTTAGGGAAAAATGGCAAGAGCTGGCGGCTTCGGCTAGCAAATTTGATGCACAAACCAATCTTGCAAAGCATGGCGAATTCATTAGTCAATTGCACGCTTTTAACCGCAAAGTGGCTGATGCATCGGGGCTAGGATTGGATCCGGAAGCCGATACCTATTACGCCCAAGTGTTGGCAATCAGTTTATTTCCTGAGCTGTCCGAACAATTGGGTATGCTCAGAGGCGTGGGTTCGCCGATTTTGCAGCGAAAAGCCGTGACTGTTGCAGAAGCCGCTTACCTGCGAGCATTAATCGCGAATGCTGAAGAAACCCTGGCGATGATCGACGAGAATATCCCCAAAATCGGCAGCATGAACCCCGCACTCCGCACGGATTTGCAAAAAGCCACCGCCTTAGCCAAGCAAGCACTGACCTTGACTGAAACGGAAATTTTACAACGCGGGCAACTTGAGCTTGCCGGCAGCGATTATTTCAACAGCTTGACGCAGGCTATCCAACAAAACTTCTCGTTAGCAGGCGGATTTAGCAAGTTGCTATATGCCGGTTTGGATGCCCGTTTGGCGCGATTAGGCGGCACTATCAATACTACGATGATAGTCGTGTCCTTATTCTTGTTGGGTTTCCTGGCGATGAGTTGGTACATCGTCATGGGGGTGCTCCGCCCTGTCAATGCCATGATTCATGCCATGACCTTGTTCGGGCGCGGCCAAATGCCGCAAAACGATAGCCATAACTACGGCTTAGAATTCAATCAACTGAATGAGGGTGTCAAAGCCGCAGTATTTTCCGTGCAATCTTTGATTGCCGATGCCGTCATGCTGTCCCACTCAGCTGTAGAAGGACAGCTGTCCACCCGTGCAGATGCGACTAAACACCAGGGTGATTATCGGAAAATCGTCGTAGGTGTTAACGACACGCTGGAAGCCGTGATCGGCCCTTTGAACGTCGCCGCCGAGTACGTCGATAACATCTCTAAAGGCGCCATCCCGGCGAAAATCACCGACACCTACAACGGCGATTTCAACAACATCAAAAACAACCTGAACAACTGTATCGACGCGATCAGCAGCATGGTGGCCGAAGCCGCTGCGTTGGAAAAAGCCGCCATCGAAGGCCGCTTAGCCACCCGTGCCGACGCCAGCCAATACCAAGGCGATTACCGCAAGATTGTCGAAGGCGTCAACAACACCCTGGATGCGGTGATCGGACCTTTGAACGTGGCGGCCGAGTACGTGGACAACATCTCTAAAGGCGCGATCCCCACCAAAATCACCGACACCTACAACGGTGATTTCAACACCATCAAAAACAATCTGAACAACTGTATCGACGCGATCAGCAGCATGGTGGCCGAAGCCGCTGCCTTGGAAAAAGCCGCCATCGAAGGCCGCTTAGCCACCCGTGCCGACGCCAGCCAATACCAAGGCGATTACCGCAAGATTGTCGAAGGCGTCAACAACACCCTGGACGCCGTGATCGGCCCTTTGAACGTCGCGGCCGACTACGTGGACAACATCTCGCGCGGGGCGATTCCGGCGAAAATCACCGACACCTACAATGGCGATTTCAACACCATCAAAAACAACCTGAACAACTGTATCGATGCGATTTCCAGCATGGTGGCCGAAGCCGCTGCGCTGGAAAAAGCCGCCATCGAAGGCCGCTTAGCCACCCGCGCCGACGCCAGCCAATACCAAGGCGATTACCGCAAGATTGTCGAAGGCGTCAACAACACGCTGGATGCTGTGATTGGTCCGCTCAACGTCGCCGCCGAGTACGTGGACAACATCTCTAAAGGCGCGATCCCCGCCAAAATCACCGACACCTACAACGGTGATTTCAATGTCATCAAAAACAACCTGAACACCTGCATTGATGCGGTGAACGCCCTGGTGGCCGATGCCAATATGTTATCGACCGCTGCCGTCGAAGGGCGTTTGGCCACCCGCGCGGATGCCACGAAACACCAAGGCGATTTCCGCAAAATCGTCGAAGGGGTCAACAGCACGCTGGATGCGGTAATCGGGCCCTTGAACGTGGCCGCCGAGTACGTGGACAACATCTCGCGCGGGGCGATTCCGGCGA
>NZ_JAXARY010000046.1:0-8553 GCF_033949435.1 Methylomonas defluvii
AATAGGTGGATGGCGCTTCGCTTATCCACCCTACAACTTTTATTATTTGAATGGCTGATTTAAATTTTAAACCGACATTCAAGGTAAATACACGAACTTCCGCCTTGGGTCGGTTTTACCCGGTCAATCCTTACTGAGAAAGCTCCGCCAATTTACACCTGCTATAGCGCTAACATTTCAAGTCGGATTGCGGTAGTTGATTAAGCGCAACTGCTGCCATTCAAACATCTGCGGTTCAACAGGGTCTTGTTTGTTACAAACGCAACAGATACTCACAGGATTTTCTACTTATTAATCAATAACTTATAAATTGGCGCGAAATATGAATTAAGCAAGCCGTGCACAAATCAATGCTATGTCCGGTTGTTCATCATTATCACGGCGCTTATGTCTGAGATCATCCCGTTTCCCGTTCCCAACCAACAACAAAAATCGGATCTTGATGCGGTTATCGATGCAGCGCTAAAGGCTATCCCGAGGCAAGACAGGGAAAAACTCAGGTTTGAGTTGATCAAAACGATAGACAGCTACGATGCCTTTTTTTCTGAATGGTCTTTGAGTCTGCCCGAGGATAGTAACGAAACTCTCAGAAAACAAATTTACGATATTGCACACCAGGAACATGACCGAAAAATACAAATGTTAAAAGACATTATGCGACTGAAGATTAAAGAGCTGGTTGCGGAATACCGACAACGAAAGTAGCGCGGTTTGTACCGAGCTCGTAAAAACCCACGGCTGGTGTGCCCTTCGACAGGCTCTGGTCGAACGGTATTTAAGCGCCGGATTTAAGTAAGGCACGGATTAACAACACCCAAGACCATCAGTTTTAAAACCTAGCCTTAGTCGTCCTTTGGCCCAAATATTCATTACGGAGTGTCATATGAATCAACTTGCCGATGTAAACAGTGTCGCGGAGCTTGAAGTCGATGCGAATAAGCTGATCGTGGCTTTTGCCAGTTCCGATGGGGAAATGATCAATCAGCATTTCGGTTCATCCTTGGGATTTCATGTCTACGCTATAGACGGCAGTTCCGCGACGCCTTTGGCGGCTAAGTCGTTTGGTAAGGAACAGCGTGACGGGAATGAAGAGAAATTAAAGCCTAAGCTGGCCTGGTTAACCGGCTGCGATATGGTTTATTGCGGCTCGGTTGGTGGCACAGCCACCAATGAATTAATCAAATTGGGCGCTCATCCGGTCATTGTTAAAGGCGGTTCCGACATTGAAGAAATCATTGCCGAGTTACAGCAAGACCTTACCGGTGCCATGTCACCGTTGCTGGAACGTATTTTTAAACAAAAATCCGGTAAAGATCAGAGCCGTTTTGCAGAGATGGCTGACGAAGAATGGGCTGAATAATCTGCCGGGCAATTTTGCCTTAATACCCTCCAACTCTACTACCCCTGTCCTTACATTTCCGGGTAGCGTCATCCCCGCAGCAGCGATGGTATGTGAAGGCCGGGCGAAAATAATCGCACGCTTGGGCCGGCGACCGACATTTGCGCCACCATCGCCAACGCTAAACCACCTTTTTCTAAACTCAGGGCATCCGGCCTGCGCCTCACGGTATTTGCCGCCGCCAGCCTTATGGCCGCTGGGCAATGCCGTTTGTGAAGGATTTAGGGCCAATTTTTAGGATACCGTTTCAACTATACTATGGAGTGATTTATTGCTTCTCGCACAAGGATGAAATTTAAAAATTTTTTATCGTTAAAGTCCCTGATCATTCTGGGCTTTGTCATTGCGGTGATTCCGCTGTTTCTGGCCGTGATGTACGCTGCTTTTGGCATGCGCGAGACCTCGGCGCTGGGCCGCACCGTCAACACGCATGTTTTCGAACAAACCAAAACCATCCGCCTGGTTTTACAAAAAGCCTCCGATATAGAGCGCAAGGCCAAACTGTTTGTGTTGCTGTCCGACCCGACGCTGCGCCAACCCTACGAACGGCAATCCTACGAAACCGTGCGGGCCTCGTTTAAACAGGCTTTGGGTGATTTACTAAAACTGCACGTCGATAACAAAATCGCACTGCTGGTCAATGAATTATCCGAAAAAGAAAACCTGATTTACCAGCAAATCATCGGCTCGGATGACGAGAATAATCTGGAATTACCGATAGACGAGGCTTTCCAGGGCTTGCGCGAATCTGCCGCCACCCTGTCGCGCGAGTTTGAAAACCACGTCGATCACGAATTCAACGAACTGCACCAATTGTCGGAATCGCTGGAGCATGGCCTGTTGGTCAAAGGCGCAGTATTACTGGCGATTTCGTTCGGTGTGATTGCCGTTCTGTTGATCGTATTATCGCGTTCGATGCGGCAACTTGATCTATCAATACGCCGTTTGGGCGCGGGCGAGCTGGCCGAACCGATTCTGGTGAACGGCCCGTCGGATTTACGTTACCTGGGCAACCGTTTGGAGTGGCTGCGCACTCGCTTACTGGAACTGGAAGTGTCCAAGCAACAATTTATGCAAAACGTCGCCCGCGAGATAGAACTGCCCTTGGCAAGCCTGCGTCAGGATGCCGAATTGCTGGCCGGCGAAACCGACTACGACCCCAACAGCAAGCGGCAAGCCACTGTTTTGCATTTATGCGCCAATATCGAAAAGTTAAGCGCCGTATCCGAGGAATTACTGCGCTACAGTCGGATCAATTCCCTGCCCGACATCAATCGCAAGGAAAGCGTAAACGTCAAAGATTTGCTGGAAACCGTCGTTGACGATTTTCAACCGGTTTTAAGCAGTAAAGCCATCGCTATCCGCATGCTGGCGCGGCCGGTGGAAATTGCCGGCATTCCCGAACAATTGCGGGCAATCATCGAACAATTGCTGACCAATGCCGTGAAATTTTCGCCGGAAGGTGGCGAAATTCGCGTCATATTACGCGACGCCGGCACGTTAATGGAGCTAGAAGTGGAAGACGAAGGCCCCGGTATCGCCATCGACGAACGCGATCATATCTTCGAGCCGTTTTATCGCGGCAAGACCGGCGATACCGGCGACGGCCCCGGCCTGGGCTTGGCCATCGTCAAGGAATACGTCGCCAATCATCAAGGCAAAGTGGAAGTCATCGATGCCCGTCAAGACCAACAAGGAGCCCGCATCAGGGTTCAAATTCCGTTAACCGGGGAGAATTAAGCAACATGCAGGCACTATTCATGCGCGTATTGGCACTGGTCGCATCATTGTTGACCATCAGCGGCTGCGCCGAGATGGATTCCAGCGTCAAGGAACATTTTCCAACCGTTTACAGCGCGCCGGTGGTGCATTCGGACATAGACGAGTTGCTGGATTTTGGCAACAATCTGGCCAACATGACCACGGCGAGCCGCACCGAGACATGCAGGTCTTTAATGAAACGCCAAAAAGACGAACCCGAGATTGGCGTGTTACTGCATTTGATGGTAGGCCGCCTATTGTCAGATGCCTGTGGCGACATTCCCAAAATTCTCGATGAAATTGCCGGCATTCCGCCCGCAGGCCTGAGCGACGAACGGATGCGCCACCTGGTTGCCATTCACACCGAGGCATTAAAGCGCATCAACAGCGCATCACGAAAACTCGGATCATTGGAACGCAAACACAAAACCGTGCAAAACGTGCTGGAAACGAAAGACGCCGCCGGTTCCAAGAAAGAAGAATCAAGACTGCTGCGCGAGAAACTGGAAGCCATCCGGTCGATGGAAAAGCAACTGGACGAGACTAGCGAAGGCAAATAGGGCCAATGTTTCGGTTTCGCTTGGCGATAGTCATTGTTGTTTCGTTCTGCTTTGTATTGAGTTTGGGCATTGCCTTGTATTGGGGCGCCGACGAAGTAGCGCGCTATTTTCAACACAGCCAAACCGCCTACGAAACCTTCGACGATTACGAACAGCTGTCGCAGGAAGCTTATCGCCATTTCAAGCAACGCATGGACCGGCTGATCACCGCCAACCCCAATTCGGAAACCGGCGTGGAATCTTCCAAACGCCGTCTTTACGAGGCCATGCAAACGCTACGCGACACCGCCGTCAAAGCGCCGGACACTGACAGCGCCAGCGAAGAATGGACCAATAAGCCCGCGGAATTGGAGAAAGTCGCCCATCTCACCGCTTTCCTGGAAGCCAGCGAATATCGCTTCGAAGAAGTGGAACGGCTGCGCTTGCAAGGTAAGCTGACTACCGCCGTGCAGGCTTTAGCCAAGTTCACTGAAGAGGAAATCGACGGTAAATTCCAACCCCTAATCGACGCCGCCATCAACGCCGAACGGGAAAAAGCCCAAAAAGCCAAGCGCGAGTTGGAAATGTTGGTGGAAAAGTCGCGCTGGACGGCGATTTTGGCCTCGTTAACCGCGGCGTTATTCAGCTTGGTAGCCGGCATCATGTTGCTGCGCGCGTTTAAAAAACCTATCGAAGCGCTAATGAAAGGCACGGACGAAATCGCCTCCGGCAACCTGGATTACCGGATTGCCTTAGACAGCCGCGACGAATTTGCCTATCTGGCCAGCCACTTCAATCAAATGGCCAAGGAACTGGAAGTTCAACAAGATAAACTACGCGAAGGCCGCGCCGTGTTGGAAGAGCGAGTGACCGAGCGGACCTTTGAACTTAATCTGTTGAACGAGGAATTAAAGCGCATGGATAATGCCCGCCGTGAGTTTTTGGCGGACATCAGCCACGAACTGCGCACGCCGATCACGGTGATACGCGGCGAAGCGGAAGTGACGTTGCGCGGCCAGGACCGCGATGCCGAAGAATACAAAGACGCATTGCAACGCATCGTCGAGCTGTCGATGCAGTTGGGTAAATACGTGAACGACTTACTGTTTCTGGCCCGCGCCGACACGGCCAATCTGCAATTCGAATGGAATAAAGTGGATTTGGCGGATTTGGTAGCCAGCAGCGTCGAGGATTTTCAAGTGATGGCGCAAGAGTATTCGATTTCCGTCAGCCTGGACGCGCCGTCCGGACCGTTACTGGTGCGCGGCGATAAGCAACGGCTACGGCAGGTGCTGTTCATTCTGGGCGAAAATGCCTGCCGCTATTCCAAACCGCTCGGGCATATCGCCGTGGCGTTATGGCGCGACGGTAAACAGGCCTGTTTCAGCCTGACCGATCAGGGCATAGGCATACCCTCCGAGGATCTGGATCGAATTTTCGAGCGCCACTTCCGCAGCAGCAATGCCCAGCATTCCCGAGACGACGGCTCCGGCCTGGGTTTGCCGATGGCCAAATCCATCCTGCAAGCCCACGGCGGGCAAATCGCGGTACGTAGCGTCGAAAACGCCGGATCGACATTTACGGTTACACTACCCCTGCTTACGGTAGCATAGGACGGATTTTCATATGAATGATAAATACATGACAACCAATACTCTGACGGGAATAGGCTATATGCGGGTACTGATGGTTGAAGACGACGAGCGTATCATCGATTTCGTGCAACGCGGCTTAAAAGCCGAGGGATATGCCGTGGAGGTGGCCCGTAGCGGGCAAGAGGCCATTGCCTTGGGTACCGAAGGCAGCTTTCAGGTGATCATTCTGGACTTGGGCCTGCCGGACATGAACGGCCGGCAGATTTGCGAACGCTTGCGCAGCAACGGCATCGACACCCCGATTTTGATGCTGACCGCGCGCGATACCGTGCAAGACAAGGTAGCCGGCCTGCGCTCCGGTGCCGACGACTATATGACCAAGCCGTTCGCCTTTGAAGAATTGCTGGCCCGTATCGAAGTTTTACTCAGGCGGCGCGGCGGCGAAGTGAAGCAGGACGACAAAGAATTGCGTATCGAAGACCTGGTACTTAATGGCGAAACTCACGAAGTAAGACGCGGCGATAACGTCATCGAGTTAACCCCCAAGGAGTTTGCCTTGCTGGAATGCTTTATGCGCATGCCGGGTAAAGTATTGAGCCGCACACGCATTCTGGAACAAGTCTGGGGCTATAGCGCCGATCCGCTGACCAATGTGGTGGATGTTTATATTCGCCAGCTGCGGCGGAAGATCGACGACGATTACGAGCTGAAATTGCTGAAAACCGTGCGCGGCTTTGGATACAAAATGGATGCGTCTTGAGTTGGACGTGCGAAATTTTGTGTCTACGCACCGTTATCAACAGTCTGGTCGGCAGCCTACAAACCTTGGTAAGCTAGCTTACTGAACAAACCAGCGCCAACCCGGACATCACGCGCCTCCTATGCAACTCACCCTGCTCGACCCGGATCATCCGCACCAAGCCTTTCCGCCACTGCATAAGGCCTTGAAACAACCGAATGGCTTACTGGCCTTTGGCGGTTGCCTATCGCCGCAGCGCATCGTCAACGCCTACCGGCACGGCGTATTTCCTTGGTTCAATCCGGGTGAGCCTATTCTGTGGTGGTCGCCCGACCCGCGTTTGGTATTGTTTCCGGAACAGCTGAATATTTCTCGCAGCCTGGCGAAAACCCTGCGCAAACAATTGTTTGAGATTCGTTACGACAGCGCCTTTCGTCAAGTAATCGATGCGTGTGCGGCGCCGCGTCGCGACGAAGGTGGCACCTGGATTACCGACGACATCCGCCAAGCCTATACCACACTACACCACCTGGGTATCGCACACAGCTGCGAAGCTTGGCAGGACGGCCAGTTGGTAGGCGGCCTGTACGGCATTGCCATCGGCCAGGTCTTTTTCGGCGAATCGATGTTTCATCGTAAAACCGATGCCTCCAAAGTGGTGTTTGTGCATCTGGTGCAGCAGCTCAGCGCTTGGGGTTATCAAGTCATCGACTGTCAGGTCAGCAGCGAACACTTACTCAGCCTTGGCGCGGCGGAAATCCCTCGCAGCCGCTTTGTAGAACTGCTGGATAGGCTCTGCGATCAAACACCGACGCCCGACGCTTGGCAAGCATGAGCTCCATCCCGATTTGGCTGGACAGCGGCCACGCCTGCGGCTATCTGGACGACCGTCTGGCACGTTCCGGCTTCGTGCATCCGTCGGTGAATATCGACACCACGCTCTACTCGCAACTGATTGCTCAGGGCTTTCGGCGCAGCGGCGATCATGTTTATAAACCCTATTGCGAAGCCTGCCAGGCTTGCGTGCCGACGCGGCTGCCGGTGGCATTATTCCAACCCGACCGTAAACAAAAACGCTGCATCAAGCGCAATGCCCAAACCCAGGTAGTCGTCAAAAACGCCGAGTTCGACCCGCGTCATTTCCAACTGTATCAACGCTATCTAAGCACCCGCCACGACAAGCCCGGCGAAGATGCCGAAATCACGCCGGATGACTACATCAAATTCCTCGGCAGCAGCTGGTGCGACACGCTGTTTGTGGAGTTTTTAATCGGCGGCCAATTGGCGGCGGTCGCGGTGGTCGATGTGGTAGCCGACGGGCTATCGGCGGTGTATACCTTTTTCGACCCGTATTTTGCCGACCATAGCCCAGGCGTTTACGCGGTATTGTGGCAAATCGAAACGGCCAAGCAAATGGGACTGGAATATGTTTATCTGGGCTACTGGATCAAAGACTGTCGTAAAATGCGCTACAAAATCGATTATCAACCGCTGTCCGGCCTAATAAACGGCCAGTGGCAATTTATTTCAAATCAAACATTTAACGAGGATTAAGCCGTGCCGAAAGCCAACGAATTGAAACAGGGAACCGCCATCGAAATCAACGGCGAGCCGTATGTGGTCAAACACATCGACGTGCGCAACCCTACCTCGCGCGGCGCGACCACGCTTTACAAAGTCCGCTTTACACACATGAAAACCCGGCAGAAGCTGGACGAAACCTTCAAAAGCGACGACATGCTGAAAGCCGCCGATTGTTCACGGTGCAACGTGCAGTTTTCCTACCAGGACGGCGACACCTACTATTTCATGAACAGCGAAACTTACGATCAATACGCGCTGGCGGCTGACGACCTGGAAGGCCAAACCCTATATCTGACCGACGGCCTGGAAGGCATCATCATGCTGTTGATGGACGACGCCGCGCTAGGTATCCAGTTACCAACCACCATTACGCTGCAAATCGTCGAAACCCCGCCATCCATGAAAGGCTCCAGCGCCACCAAACGCACCAAAACCGCCAAACTCAGTACCGGCCTGGAAGTACAAGTCCCCGAATATATAGAATCCGGCGAGATGATCAAGGTCAACACCGAAACCGGCGAATTCTCGTCGCGGGCTTAACGCCGCCCTCTCCGCCAGCCGCCGACCGAATCAGCCATCGGCGGCAACGGCTTCACTACCCCGCCCTTTACCCAGTCAGCCCCCAAATCTCGATTGGAAGTATGTCCGAGTTCGTGTCTGAGCCGCAATGAATGACTCATGCTCGATTGATATTGAAGCGATTTTTGATTCTTTGTGGCACACACCGCAATCCCTTTGGCAGCATTGCTGAAAAAATTCTGAGTGCAACAGCTTTATTGGAATATTTCGCAGGCATTCAGTGCTGACTGAGCAAATTCGGCCAACTTCTGCCGTTCGAGGTGTCTTTGTCAATGGCTGGTATAGATCATAAATTGTTCACTAATGGCAAACAGTTGATACCAGTTCTTCGACACGTTTCGAAAAGTCCTGTGAGTG
>NZ_JAXARY010000047.1:0-8149 GCF_033949435.1 Methylomonas defluvii
TTGTTTTGGATGGCATCGTGTCCGCGCATTGAAAGGCTCCAAATTTAGGTAGCCTATTTTAACAGTTGGCGGCTCATCTATGCCTTAGCTTACTTGGCTTTTCGAGTTTTTCACCAGCCTGGTAGGCCACTTCAAGGCAGGTAATGTTTAAACTACCGTAACGCAATATAAAACGGACAAAACGCAGCTAATCGGTTATTCCGGATAAATCCCGGAATGGCCGATTATTGATATTCAATATTTCAAAAGTATTACTTACATATATTTGTAAAAAGGGACTATTAAAATGGCAAAAATTACCAATTTGCGGGTTGGCGAATCCTTGGTCGGCGAAGGCAATGAAATCGCTCATATCGATTTAATCATCGGCCCGCGCGGCTCAGCGGCGGAAACCGCTTTCGCGAATGCATTAACCAATAACAAAGACGGCTTTTCCACTTTATTGGCGGTGGTAGCCCCCAACTTGCTGGTGAAACCCGCGACCATTTTGTTCAACAAAGTCACTATCAAAGGCTCGAAACAAGCCGTACAAATTTTTGGACCTGCGCAACGCGCGGTTGCGATTGCGGTAGCGGAATCGGTGGAAGAAGGCATTATTCCCGCCGACGAAGCCGACGATTTGTTTATTTCCGTGGGCGTATTCATTCACTGGCTGGCCGAAGACGACGCCAAAATCGAAGAATACAACTACAAAGCCACCAAGGAAGCGATTGCCCGTGCTGTCGCCGGCTTTCCAAGTGCTCAGGAAGTGATTGCCGCGAAGCAGGACGCCAAACATCCTTTCGCAGCCAATAAGGTATAAGGCGGGTAATGACGGCGATCAGCGGCTTTCTGGGGTTAGCAATACCCAGGCTTCGGTTATGCATAGTCAAGTCGCCAGCGAACGTTAACATGCCTGTAATTCAACCAAGCTAGGGTGCAAGCGTGCTGAATGTCTATCGCGTCATCCTCGGCATCATTCTGGTTTTAGGGATGCCATGCACCCAAGCCAGCCCCGGTCCGGACGCTGCTACGGATCAGGTACGAGCCAGCCTGATTGCCTCTCATACTGCCGTGCATCCTGGCGATGAGATCTTGATTGGCGTGCACCAGCAGATTATTCCGCATTGGCACACTTACTGGAAAAATCCTGGCGACTCAGGCCTACCAACCAAAATTCAATACCAACTACCAGCCGGCTGGTCGGTGGGCGAGATCCAATGGCCTACGCCCAGCAAAATCGTACTGGGGCCGGTCGTCAATTACGGCTATCACGACGCGGTCACCCTACTCTCGCCGCTGCGGGTAGCCGAGAACGCGGAACCTGGTACAGAATGGCCCATCTCAGCAAAGGCGAAATGGTTGGTTTGCGAGGAAGCCTGCATTCCCCAGGAGGTGGAATTAGCAATCCAGTTGCCGGTGGTAGCGAAGGGAGTAGCGGTCGGCCCAACCCATCCTTTGATAACAGCCACCCAAAAGTCCTGGCCTGTTGAATTACCCTGGCAAGCCAGCTTGCTTGAGGGGCCGGCCGGCACGCTCCGGTTACACTTTACTGGCGAACAACTGCCTGCGCCAGACAATAAAGCGCTAGCCTTCTATCCCGACCGTTGGGGACCGATTTCCCATGCTGGCGAGCAAATAACAAGCGTAGCCGACCATGGCCTGGACATCAGCTTGCAAGCCGGTGACCAGCCATTAAGCCCCGGACAAACGCTGACCGGCGTACTGACAGTAGGCAGCGGCGACGCTTTGCGCGCTTATCAGATCAGCGCCGTGTGGCCTGGCACGGCAAATGCAATTCAGGCCGAGCCGGCCAGCGCGTTGGCCGAGCAAACCTTGCCAACCGCCCTGTTACTGGCCTTGGCCGGTGGTTTGATATTGAATCTCATGCCCTGCGTATTTCCGGTGTTGTCGTTAAAAGCCTTGGCATTGATAGAACAAGCCGCTCACGATCCCGGTAAAACGCGCAGACACGGCTGGGCCTACCTGGCTGGGATATTAGTCAGTTTCACCGGATTGGCCGCTGTATTGGTCGCACTGAAGGCCGGTGGTGCCGGCATCGGCTGGGGTTTCCAGTTCCAGTCACCGTGGTTCGTGACGATACTGGCCTACTTGATATTTGCGGTGGGCTTAAGTTTATCGGGAGTATTCAATATCGGTACCGGCATCACCGGCTTGGGCCATAAGCTGGCCGCTCGGGATGGTTATGCCGGCAGCTTTTTCACCGGCGTGTTGGCCGCGGTCGTGGCCACCCCCTGCACCGCGCCGTTCATGGGTGCAGCTATTGGCTTTGCCATCACCCAAGCACCGGCGGCGATGATCGCCGTGTTCCTGAGTTTAGGCACCGGATTGGCCCTACCTTACTGGCTGCTTTGTCAGTGGCCGATACTCCAGCGCTGGCTACCCAAACCCGGGGTATGGATGGAAACCCTGAAACAAGGGCTAGCCTTTCCGATGTACGCCACCGCCGCTTGGCTGATTTGGGTGCTTGCCCGTCAGGCCGGCCCGGAAGCCGTTGCGGGTGCCTTGGGCGGCTGTGTGTTGCTTGCCCTCGCGGTCTGGTTAATTCAAATTAGCCGAAACGCCACCCAACTGAAGCGCCGCGTCATCCATACCAGCGCTTGCGTCAGTTTACTGCTGGCCTTGCTGGCGGGCGAACTAGGCATCCAGACCTCGTCCCAAGCGAGCTATGCAACGGACAGCAACAATCAACACTGGCAAGCTTACAGCGCTGAAAAACTGGCCCAATTACGCAGTGCAGGCAAACCGGTATTCGTTAATTTCACCGCCGACTGGTGCATCACCTGTTTGGTTAATGAACGGGTTGCCTTGAGTAGCGAAGCGGTTCGCGGCGCGTTTCTCAACGCCGAGGTGACTTACCTGAAAGGCGACTGGACCAACCGCGATGCGGATATCGCCAAGGTATTGAGCCAATTTGGTCGCAGCGGCGTGCCCCTGTATTTGTATTTCGGACCGGGAGCGCAGGAGGCGACGGTATTACCGCAAATTCTGACCCCCGATCTCGTTATCGGCGCCATTCAAGGCGCCCGTCTTTAACCATCAGCAATGGAGTATTTATGATTTCTCAGCGTTTGTTCGGATTGATGACCCTTAGCTTAATGCTGTTAATGCCGGCCGCCGCCAAAGCAGAGCCGGTGGTAGGCCAGCCGGCACCGGCGTTTTCGGCGGCGGCAGCCGAAGGCGGTACCTTGAATTTGGCGGCGCTGCGCGGCAAAACCGTGATTCTGGAATGGACCAATGCCGACTGTCCGTTTGTGCAAAAACATTACCAATCCGGCAATATTCCCAATTTACAAAAACAGGCCCAGAGCCAAAACATCGTCTGGTTGCAAGTCATTTCTTCCGCGCCCGGCAAACAGGGCTTTGTCGACGCGGCAACCGCAAAAAAACTCAATCAAGAACGTAACGCCACACCCGCCAACACCGTGTTCGATCCGGATGGTGCCGTGGGCAAGTTGTACGGCGCCACTAACACCCCGCAATTGTTCATCATCGATCCTAAAGGCGTTCTGCTGTACAAAGGCGGCATAGACAGCATTGCCTCGGCAGACCAGGCCGACATCGCAACGGCTGAAAACTATATTTCGTCAGCACTAAAAGAACTGGCGGCCGGTAAACCCATCAGCAAAGCGGTAACCAAACCATACGGCTGCACCGTCAAATATGCCGGTTAATGCCTGCAGTAGCTGAAATTACCTTTCATGAGTGGGACAGTGACGCAAAACCTTGTGTCTCTGTCCTAGTCACCGCCTTATGAGCAGATTGCTGTTCGCCATGCTGATACTGCTATCAGCTTGCGCTCCCCAAGAATATTTCCGTACCAATATCAATGTAAAACCTTGTCTAGCCAATGCCGGTGCGGATTGCAGCGCCGCGAATTTAGTCGTCAACCCGCAAGATGGTTACACCTTGGGTTTCGTGGAGTTCGACGACGACGGCCGTTTCTACGATCAACGCCAGTCCGATGCCGTATTAGCGTGGTTGCAAGACAGCCAACAACCGCAATATGTGGTGCTGTATACCCACGGCTGGCACCACAATGCCAAGGACAGCGATAACAACGTCCGCCGTTTTAAGGAAAGTTTGCGCGACATCAAACTGCGCAATCCACACTACCGAGTGATTGGCGTGTACCTGGGCTGGCGCGGCGAAACCGTGGAAACGCCCTGGTTGCGCGCCTTGACCTTTTGGAGTCGGCGGTCGGTCAGCGAACGCCTGGGCCAAAAGCAATTTCTGGATTTTTTATTGAATGTCGAGGCCATCGTCAAACACGATGCCAATCCGGATAACCGCTTGCTGACCATAGGCCATAGTTTGGGTGCGTCGGTGATGTTAAATGCGCTGCAACCGGTCTGGTTGCAACGTTTTCAACAGGAACGCGGCGACCAAGCCCGTTTCGGCGATCTGGTGTTGTTGGTTAATCCGGCTATCGAAGCCAGGCGTTTTGCCGATCTGCGCGCCGCGGTTCGGCGAATTGCGGCAACGAATGGCCTTGAGCATGCCAACCCGCTAGTCGTGGTTGCCAGTTCGGAAGCCGATAACATCACCAAAAACATGTTTACTTACAGCAGGGCTGTGCCGGCCTGGTTCGAGTCGGTATTGGACCCGATTGAGCAGGTGGACATACCGGGCGCTTCGCAATGGGATTTGGCCGCCACCGCCGTTGGGCATTTTCGCGGTTTTATTACCCATCGTTTGGAAACGACAGCTACCGCATCGACAAATCAAGCCTGTACAGTCAATGCCGCTAGCGGCATTAACGCATCGCCCACTGTCTTAACCCTGGACAGACCGACGGGGATTATTGTCGATGCCGGAGTTTGGCGAGTCGCGGACGGCTTACAACTGCGTCCGATGGCAGAATTGCCGATGGCCGATCCGTTATGGGTGGTGCAGACCGATAAGTATGTGCTGCCGAATCATGGTTTCATGGCGCAAAAGCCTTTCTGGTGTTTTATCGAAGCGGCTTTGAGTCTTGCCGTTAGCCATGGTGCGGCGTTGGCGGGAAACTAACTGGCGTAAAGGAAGTCAGCCGCAAATATCTCGTCAAGGATATACACTGCCAAACGCATATCGCCACGAGCTCGAAAGCAAGAAGCCAATTGGACTCCAAATCTATTTCAACCAAGACTTTCGGCGATTTGCCAAGCCCGTCGATACCAGTCGTGATTTGCCAATTGCGCCATCTCTGCCTGATCAGGCAATACGGTTTTGTTTAGAAACGCTGCCGTAAACGGGTGGTAGTTGCCGACACAAATATCAAAAGCCAGTCGCGCCGAATTGCTTTGGTAATGGCCGCGATGCAGCATTTGCGCATCGAACAATAACGCATCGCCCGGCTGCAAATTGATGAGCACGCTGCCTGGCAAATATTCGTGTTTTTGATGGCCATTCAATTCAAAGCGCACTTCGCGTTCCAGATGGTTGTCCCAGCGGCGATGGCTGCCGGGTATTAAGGCCATGCCGCACTCGGGTAACAGCGGCACCCGCAGATGCAGTGCCAACAATTGGCCTTGCTCGCTTTGCTGCGCCTCGTCTGTGACCGTGCTGTATTGCAGGTCCCGGTGCCAATAAGGCAATTGCTCGCGGTCCAGCGGATTGAAAAACAATTGGCTATTATGAAAATACAGCTCGTCGCCGAATAAACCCGTCAGCCAACCGGTAATCGCTGGCTGGGTGATCCAGGCAAACAAAGTCTGACGTTCCGCAGCCTGTTCCTTGAAATACCGGCTATCGGTCAGGCTGTGCATGTTCAACAGACGATTGGCGCGGATTAAATCTCCATTTTCCGCCGCCCATTGCCGGTGTATCCGTTCGACTATGGACTGTAATTCCGCCATGGCTTCCGGGCAAAATAACTGTCTGGCGATTAGATAGCCTTGCGTTTGGTAGGTATCTAGATCGGGTAAATTGTGGGTCATGCGCGGCAATAGCCCAGGTCAAAAGGCCTACAGTATGCAGCTTAGGCCGGCTATGTGCCAACGCCCCTACTATTTTGGCCTGGCATCGCCCGGATACCAAAACTGACTGTGGCATTGCTCGCAGGCTTGTTCGACTTCGCCGCCGGCTTTTTCCAGTTCCTCGACGTTTTTGGCGTCTATCGCCACCAGTAAGCTTTGAGCGGCGTTTTGCAGGTTTTGCACGCGCTGGACGTATTCTTGGCGATGTTCGATGATCAAGGTTTTGATCGCAGCGGGCGTCAGTTCCGCGCCGCCGCTGGAGGTGATGGCATTGGTGGCCGCAATTGGCCGATCTTCGATCAACAATAGATTCGCGGCTTCAGTGACGGCCAGGGCATGTTGCCGTAGCAGTTGCCAGTCTTCGTCGGTTTGCGGCTGGCGTTCTTCGGTGCCGCTGGCCGTGCTGACCGAGGATACCGAGTTCCAGATAAAATCAATGTTCGGATCGATAATCGAGGTCATGATCTCTTGCAGCGTTGCCACCGGTTTGAAGGGAATGGGCGGCGCAGCCTGTTCGGTGGTGCTCGTTTCGCAAGCCATCAATAGACTGGCAGATGCCACGCTGCAGGCAAGCACTTTTAAACGTAAATTGGATGGTTTGAACATAGGCAATCCCGTTGCGAATAAGGAAGATGCAGGCTTTATGGCGGTGCGTTTTGATATTGAAAAGGCTGAATTGGCGTTAAGCAAAAAAGCCGATAAAACGCCCAGCGAACGCCACACCCAGCCACAGACTCAATGCCAAGCCGCCGGTGGCTTTTGCCAGCCATGTATGGCGAGAATTAGCGGCGACAACCCACCGATAGAGCGTGAAATACACCAGCAAGGCAAGGCCCAACAGGATGAATTTGGCCCAAAAAAAATCGTTGGGATAGTAGCTGGTGGCCGCCGGGATGAATATCAGTAAGCCGGATACCACCAATAGCGTCAAACCGGACCAGAACAATTTGCCGGTGCTGCGCTGGATTTGCGCTAACGGTACGCTGCTCAGGCCCAATCCCAGCAAATTCAGGCTGGTTAAAATCACCGAAGCCAGCAACAAGATCATGCCGGCGATATGGCCCAGTTCCAGTAAGGCGCAGAACAGATGATCCAGGCTGCCGACGAAGCGGCCAAACCCGCTGGATTGCAAAGCTTTGAAGAGTTCGAGGACAGACATAAGGTTATTGGTAACTCAAGTAAGGGATCAAACGCCCGGCGATGACCACCAGGCTCCACAAAGTAAGCGACGTGAAGCCGGCAAAACGCACCGCAACCGGTAAGGTGGACTCGTTGCCCCAATCCCCGACGTCGCGGCCCCATTTCAATTCAAACCACAAGGCATTGATGCCGGCCAAGGCGATGAAACCCAGTTTGTAAAAAAATACCGGCAGCGTGATGATTTTTGCCGCCGTCGCCACGAACAGTAAAATCCCTGTCGCGAAGATGATTAAAAATCCGCCCAGCAACCACGGTCTAAGCGGATGCAAAACTTGCCCAACCGGCAGTTGCGGCAGAAACAGCCCGAGCAGGCGCAGGTCGACAAAAAACAGTAATCCCAATGCCAAAGCCAGGCCGATCAAATGCAGGCCTTCGATCAAGGGAAACATATACACCGACTCGCGCAGCGCGGTACCGAACTCGGAGTCGTTAAGCAGTTGGGCAAATTCGACTAATGACATGATGAGCCTATTTTTTCGGTTCATCAGCGGCGACCAGTCCGAATCCGCCATTGTTCTCGGCGCAGATGCGTTCGTATTGATCCAGGATAGGCTCTTTTAGGGCCACCTTGCCGGTGTAATTGGCCGGCTCCACCTCGAAGTGCCAACCGTTGGGCTGATCCTTGGCAGTCCATTTGCGGGCCGGCACCGTCACGGTAAAGGGACGGGTATAAACGGTCGGATCGGTTAGCACGGCTTCGTAGGTGTAGCGGTCGCCGTAGTTGCTAAATATGTAGCGCTCCTGGATATGGCCGTTTTCGCTGATAAATTCGCCGGAGCGGCCGAACAAAGCCTTGCCGTTTTGATTGGTGACGTCCACCACCAGCGTGTTGCCTTCCCAATGGCCGCGGGAGTCGCCGTTCCACAGTTTAGGGGCTGTTGCCATTTTGTCATAATCCCTTTGAAAATCGATTGGCGAGCCATATTGATTGAGTTTTCAATCAAACGATAACTAGCGAATGCCACGCCAACTGCTTACAGATACCCACT
>NZ_JAXARY010000048.1:0-7410 GCF_033949435.1 Methylomonas defluvii
GGGCAATACAACTAACTATTACATTCCCAAACCACAAAACCGTCGATGACATCCTTCGTTGATCGATGACGCTTGGCGTTGATCAGCGACATCAGTGATTCATTCAGAATTGTTAAGGCTTTCGGATCGTCAGCATTAACGTATCGGCTTGACCTGCCCTGTCCGTTCTCGCACCTCTCAGGTAGCCAACGTTGCGGGTAGGAGCTAACTCGAAAGCCATGGTTGACCAAAATCTCGGCAACAAATGGTTCTCCGCTTTTGACAGTCCACTTAACTTTTTTTAATGTGTGCAGCCCACCCAGAAGAACGAGTATCGGCTTATCGCTTTGGAATTTCTCTAAGCGACTGGCCATGTGTTCGTCACGATCCTGATCGGCATCAGTGGCTTCGATTTCCAAGCATGGCAATCTTGATTTAAGCTTGGCCAGATAATCGATCATTTTTCGCATACCTGCATGATCGATGGCGGGTTATTGATTGTGGTTTTTCATAGGACTCCTCGTTCTGAGAGATTACTCTCTTAGCGGGGTGTCTGTGAATCGTCGGCAAGATCATAGCTGTTGTTGGACAGAATTTTGGACGTTAATCAGACAAAATTCGATATCTGGAGCTTTGTGTAGCAAGTTGCTACACTTCTGACACTTCGGCATCCATCAAGTTTTCTAAAAACGCCTGAAGTTTCTTCTCTTTCTTCTCATCGAGCGCGGCTGTGTTCAACTTGATTGTCATGTGTTTCCCCGCCCAAGAGATATATCCAACTTTCTTACCGTCCTTGATCAAATTATGAGTACTCTGTATATGGCAATCCTTATTACCCTCTTCTTCCGCTTTGAGCTTGCGGATGATGTACCCTGCTATCTTGGTTTGCTCTAAGTCACCGTTCAAGAGAAGCCCCCATGCTTCAGCCAAGAGGGTGTCATAGAGTGGTGTCTCGTTGTTCTGCCCTATCCTACGTATATCACTTGCGGCGGATCGTGATAACAATCTCGGGTTGTTGTTCAGATCATTCCTGATAAATTCTGGAAGATCATCAAACGAAAAGTAGCGGTACATATCTTCTCTATTCATGCCCAACGACTCTGCTAATTTCTTTTTAGTCGGGAACAAATTTTCTATCTGTCTTATGGCTATGCCAATTTCATAGTCACTTAGATCTTCCCTATCAACATTTTCCGCCAGAGCAAAGACGGCCATATCGCTGTCTGAAATTGATGTGACAATCGCACCGATAGTGGGTTTATTCAATAACTTGTGCGCTCTCCACCTTCTTTCACCAGCGGCGATTTGGTAGCGATCTTCTACCTTTCGAAGAAGAATTGGCTCCAAAAGTCCTACTTCTGCGATAGATGTTGCTAACTTTTGCAGCTCATCTTCTGGAAAGATTCTTCTCGGCTGATACGGGTTCGGCTCGATAGTGTGTACCTGAACAAGGATGTACTCACGACCTTCTGAAAACTCGGCTGTTTGGTGCGATTCGACATGCTTTTGCAGATTTTGCTTTAGCCTTTCTTCCAGCATTTTTGTTGTGTTTTTCGCCACGCTTAATTATTCCCTATCTCTATTTTCAATAGTTTAACTATAGTTTCAGCCAAATGCCTGAACTCGCGTGAAACTTTGGCTGTTCTGTCCAAAGCATGAAGACTTTGTTGTGTAATGGCCGATTGATTGACCTTCGTGCTAGTGGGAATTCGAACATCGATAAGTTTACCAATTTGTTCTTTTGCTGAAGCTTCGATCAACTTGCACACGGTTTGGCGTTCATCATGTCTAATGAGTAATGCACCTATTAGTTCAAGGCCTGGATTGATTCTATGGATTTTCTCAACTAACTTCATTAGGTCCGTCACACCATACATACCGTACTGCGATCCGCTCTCAACCGGAACTATAAAGTGAGTGGAAGCGGCCAAGGCATTGCTTGTCAGCAACTTCAAACTAGGCGGGCAATCCAGCAAGATCACATCATAGATGCCGATTAAAGGTTTGATCTTCTCTCTTAATTCTTCTGATGGCCTTGGAGCATGATCTTTCAATTCATCTTCAGTCTTACCTAGCGCTAATGATCCGTAAATCAATGACACACCTTCGATGTTCGTGTTGCTATGAATAGCGAGTGGTAATTTCTCAACTTCAGAAACTAACAGTTCAGCACAGGTGACAGTTACTTCACTGGGATGCTTTTTACCAATATGCAAACTGGCATTGGCTTGAGGATCGAGATCAATCACCAATACCGATAATCCCATTTTGGCTAATTCTGCCGATAGATTAACGACAGTTGTTGTTTTCCCACAGCCACCTTTGTGATTGGCAACAGAGATGACATATGTTGGTTTTTCCGTCATATTGTGTTCGATGTAAATTATTTATGTGTCCAGTATAGTCGATTAATATTATCAATCAACTAAATAAAACAACAACAACGTAAAGAGGGATTCCCCTGTTGTTGTTTTATCTTGTTTTATCTTGTTTATATTTGTTTAGTTTTTTGTAAACCACGGTAGGCAAGGCTTACAACTGAAATAGGACATAAGATTGGGGAATACGGACATAGAATTGGGGACTAGAGGACATAAAGTTAGGTGTCAAAAGACATAGTTTTGGGGATTAAAGGGCATAAAATTGGGGGTGCCCATAAACGCTTATATGCCTTCATTCGCATGTAGAAAAGACATTCTCAACCTATTGATATAATGCTATTTTTTTTACGCGAAGGATTAGATGCTCGATTACAAAAAGTCATTTGGCTTTGACAGGACATAGTTTTGGGGAAGCGCTAATAGATACACCATGACAGCGCATAAAAACAAAAGACATAGTATATAAAACGTTATACTATGTCCTTATGAACGAACTATCTTCGCCAAACTTAAAGAAACATGCTGCCGCGATTCATTGCAGCGGAGAGCTTTCGTTGGTTGAAAGAAAGCTATCAAACATCCTACTGCTCAATTCATACGAAGAATTGCTGTTCAAGGACGTTCATACCATTCCCACCAAGCACCTGTTCGCAATGTTGGGTTGGGAAGACAGCAACAACGTCGAAGGGTTGAAATCCACTTTAAAAGGGCTGATGTCCACGGTGATTGAATTTAATCTCATGGGTGACGGTGGGGAAGTATGGGAAGCAATGACCTTATTGAGTTCTGCAAAAATCGCAGATGGATATTGCCGATATTCATATGCAAAAGACTTAGCCGCCAAATTCTACAAGCCGGAAATCTTTGCTGTTATAAATCTATCCGTTCAAAAGCAATTCAAGAGTAATTACGCGCTCACTCTATACGAAAATTGTGTTCGATTCATTAAAGTAGGCTCGACCGGATGGTGGAGCTTAGACACTTTTCGAAAAGTCATGGGGGCGAACTCAGAGACATATCATGAGTTTAAACGCTTGTCTAGCTTTGTGATCAAAAAAGCCATGGATGAGATTAACCAGGTCTCGGACATTAGACTGAAGGTTGAGTACAAAAAAGAGAGCCGTAAGGTAGTGGCTTTGCGGTTTCTGATTACTGCTAGTTCACAGCAGGTTCTTATTGATCGCGATGCTAAGGCCAATAACACCGATAATGTTATAGAAGAACTAAAAGGAAACGAACTTTTTAAAAGACTTCGGGAACACGGGATCGGCGAACGATTAGCCTTGTCGTGGATGATAGAGGAACCCGAGTTGGCAGCAAAGGCGGTGGATTACACAGAATTGATGGACGCCAAGGGTAATATCAAAGGTAATACCGCAGGTTACATCCGCAGGCTCATCGAATCTAAAGCCGAGCTGGAAGAACCGCTCTATAAGACCAACAAAAAAAAGTCAGAACGGGAAGAGTCTGTTCGACGAAAAGTTGAGTCGGACAATAAGAAGCAGTTAGAAGAATTCCGGAAGCTTAAATTCAAAGAAGCATCACAGAATCTTTCATTCAATGATTTAATCGAATTAAAAGATCAATTTTTGATGTCTGCTGAAGCAGTATCGCTTACGCAAACAAACTTCGATAGGGACAAAGGTAAGTTCGTCGACAAAGTGACACAGCTAACGTTTATGCCGTGGCTGAAAAAGAAAATCACACCAGAATTTGATCAAAAAGAGTTCGAGCTATGGTTACAAAAAAAAGTGTAGCAACTTGCTACACATTTTTTTAAATGTCAATATTTTGAGCATTGATCGACATCTTCCAAAATCTGAACCGCCAGAATTTCTCGGAGGCGCCAACAATTGAGATGATGGAGCTCTGAAAGAGAAAACTACAAAACACTATTCATCAGAAATCCGAGAACGAGCCGTTCGCATGGTGCAAGAACATCAAGGCGATTACCCGTCGGAATGGGCAGCAATTCAAGAGATTTCAGGCAAGTTTGGCTGTACGGCTGAGACGTTACGTCACTGGCTGAGGCTGTCGCAAACAGCCACCGTAAAGTTGAAAACGCCGGCCAGCAGCGAACCGGAACGGATCAAGGCGATGGAGCGAGAAAACCCGGAATTGCGGCAGGCCAACGATATTCTGCGTAACGCCTTTGCATATTTTGCACAGGCGGAGCTCGACTACCCACAGGGCACAAGCGCCCGTTCAAACGATGAAAGCGTTCATTGACGACCATTGCATCGTCTATGGGGTCGAGCCGATCTGCAAGGTATTGCCGATTGCCCCGTCGACGTATTACCGGCATGCAGGCATGCGGCCCGCCAAGCCAATCAGGAGTTAGCCGAGGTCAGCGTGAAGCTTCAGTGGGCAGTGTGGGTGACTCTTATGACAATACCTTGGCCGAAACCATCAATGGTTTGTATAAAGCTGAGCGGATTCATAAACAATCCTGGAAGAATCGCGAAGCCGAGGCTGGGTATTATCAGCAACTAACTGAGCCTGCTAAGGCAGCATGACTCACAACCTAAGGCCTCCGAGATTTCCGGGGCGGTTCAATTTCGGGCACCGGTGGCTTGCGAGGTTTCAATGTCGACAATTAGGTCATGACGGTTCCCGGACATGGCGTAGGTGAGGTTATTTTTGACAAAAGTTGATTTAAAATTGATCGAAAGTTGACTTATGTTTGATGAGTTAGTGACTAAAAATTGACAACTGTTGATAACAATGTGACTGAAACATCGGGGCAGGATATGTGAAGTACATGTACCGGCGAGGCCGCCACATGTACTTCACTCCCTTTATTCGCGCTATGCACTCAATGGGAATCCTGCTCTACGAGGTCAATCGGCTACCGCCGATAGTTGAACATCAGAGGGGAACATGACAGAGAAGAAGGCGACGAGGAAGGGAAGTACCCCGATATATGTGTGGGTTACTCCAGACGAGAAAGCGGCAATCGAGGCGAATGCGCGGCAAACAGAACATAGTACGTCTGCCTATTTGAGATCGCTTGGCCTTGGCTATGCTCCGAAAAGCATCGTTGACAATCAAAAAGTCATCAAGCTTGCTCAAATCAATGGCGATCTTGGTCGTTTAGGAGGATTGTTGAAGTTATGGTTAACAAATGACGCGCGAACTGCGCAGTTTGGTGACAATGTTATACGGGCTACCCTTGCTAGAATTGAAGATACGCAAGTACAAATGGTCGAAGTGATGAAATCAATTATATTGCCACGATCAGAATTGTGAGAATCTCAATAGCCGACATCTTTTTGATGGCGGAAAACCAGGATGTAGATCTCGTTATCGTTTGGTTCGCAGCGAACACGCTACATAGCAATCGCAGAATGGTTAGGGCCCATTTAAACAAATTGCTGCGATGTTTTGTATCACATTTTAACACGCCCTCTATTATCAAATGTTTGTGACTCTCGGTTTATTTGATGATTGGTCGCTAATCAAGGAGTAGGGCAGGGTGGTCTCTCCGGATACTATGAGGAAGGAATGGCTTGAAATCATCGAAAAAACGCCTACGCATGGAGATGATTTAACGCCACAGCGCTAGTATTTCATCTCTTATGGGCCATCAGCAGGGCAGTCCAACGTGCCAATGTGTGGATTGGGACTTACTTTGCCATTCTAATGATAACGGGGTTTATCACCGACGCCATAATGGGCAGCTCGTCACCGGGAGCATCTGGCGTTTTCAGGCCTAGTGAATTAGCTTTGGTAACTATTGTCATGACAACGTCTGACGGCTATACTGCGCTTCTCTGCCTATGGGAGATATTATGGCTACTCAATCGACACGCACCACCAAACTTGACCTACGATTATCGCCTGAAGCAAAGCAAACCTTGAACGCGGCAGCCCAGGCAGCCCATTGCTCCGTCAGTCAGTTTGTATTGGCGAGTGCCTTGGCACGCGCCGCTGAAACGCTTACCAAGCGACAACGCTTTGAACTCAATGCCGAGCAATGGGAGCATTTCATGGCCGCGCTCGATGCGCCGCCGCAAATTGTACCCCAGATCCAACGCTTGTTTCGTGAGCCGAGCCCTTTTGATCTGCCGATGGCCGAATGACGGGTTTTCGGATTGAGAAGCTACGGCGCGATCATCCCCTTGATAGCTTTACCTGTGGACGCGAAGAGCTTGACCGTTTTCTTATTCGCTATGCCCTCGGCAACCAGCAAGCCAACGCTTCGCAAACTTATATAGGCCTGCATGGTCAGGAAGTTATAGGCTTCTACAGCCTGGTTGTGAGCGAAGTCGCCTTTGGCGATGCGCCGGAGCGCTTGACCAAAGGCTTAGCCCGTCACCCTGTTCCCGTCATGTTGTTAGCGCGGCTGGCTGTGAGCACCGCCTGGCAAGGCCGCAAGATTGGGTCCGGCCTGTTAAAAGATGCGATGCTACGCACGTTGCAGGCTGCCGACATTGGCGGTATTCGTGCTTTCGCTGTTCACGCCAAGGACGCCTCTGCCAAACAGTTCTACGAGCGGTTTGGCTTTGTCCCCGCACCGACAGACCCGTTGCACCTTTACCGTCTCATCAAGGATTTACGCCGTTCTCTCGAAGCGTGACGTTGAAACTACGTAAGCGCCCTTTAAACCACGCAATTGAATTTTTCTACAAAGCTGTACGAGTTTGGTTAGGCTGTTGGGTTGATGAGACGCCAGGGAAGCAAAGCTTCGAAGTCTTCGACGGCTTTTGCCAAAGGCAGTTGACGGAACAACTCCACCAGATAGGTGTAAGGTTCGATGCTGTTAGCCTTGCAGGTTTCGATCAGCGAGTAGAGATTAGCGCTGGCCTGGGCGCCGGCCACTGTGTCGCAAAACAACCAGTTGCGGCGGCCCACCACGAAGGGGCGAATGGCATTTTCGCAGAGATTGTTATCGATGGGCCAAGCGCCATGGTCGACAAAGCGAATCAGTTTGGCCCAGTGGGAGCGAGTCTACAATTTGACGACATATAAGCATTAGCTAATTAAAAACTGACCGCTAAAAGCCGGGACCAATAAAAAGCTAACCCTGAGATTTTAGATATAATATGCC
>NZ_JAXARY010000049.1:0-6745 GCF_033949435.1 Methylomonas defluvii
GTGTGCCGACTCGGTAGACTGACAGACTCCCCGGTCTTGGGATTCCTACCCATACGGGCTTTGCGGGGAATCGTTGAAAAACCACCAAATCCACGAATTTCAATTCGTTCGCCAGTGGCGATAGCGGTAGTCAAAACATCAATGATAGTGTTGACAGCGAGCTCTACGTCTTTTTGCAGCAGGTGCGCTTGCTTGGCGGCCAGCACCCCCATCAGTTCCGATTTTGTCATCTGAAATGTCGAAGGTTCGACGGTGAGTTAATCGTCGAATCATAGCGCAGTTTCAAGAGGACTTCGAGCCACTCAACGCCCTCTATCTCTCAAGAGAATTTAACCGTTAACGGCGTCTTTTAAAGCCTTTCCGGCTTTAAAGCCTGGTAGTTTTGCCGCAGCAATGGTCAGTTCAGCGCCGGTTTGCGGATTGCGGCCTTGACGCTCGGCACGTTCCTTGACTTCGAAAGTGCCAAACCCCACTAACGATACCGAATCGCCGTTTTTCAAGGTATTTCGAATGGCACTGAGGATGCCATCCAAGCCCCGCCCGGCATCAGCTTTACTGAGATTCGCATGGCTGGCAATAGCGTCAATGAGTTCGGATTTATGCATGGTTTCCTCAAAAGGTGGGATGTAAAAACTAGGCGTTGATGATCGCAGTTTCAACACTTTCCTTCAAGCAAGCATCACGGATTTAGTGATCACTCTATATCCGGGTATGATTTATCATCCCCAATCCACCTCCGCCTAACCAAGTGTGCCACATGAGCAACGTCTATCCCCTACTCCCACGGCTTATCGTCAACAGTCAGTTTATCGATGATTTTCTGACCGCCGAAGCACCCTGCTGTGCGTTGGGCCTCGTTGAGGAACGGAAACAAACCTTCGGCGTTTTGGCTCTTCGGCTCGAAAGAGTTATTCCCGAGGAGTACACCCGCACCGGTTTTAGTTTCGGGCATTCGTTGTACGGCAATGCCGACTGCGTCGTGGTTCACTTTGGCTTCCACTTCTACCATTACGCCACATTCAATCTACTGCTAAACCCAAACAACCCGGTAGTGCGGACTGTCTTAAATAAAATGCTCGAAACCGGGAATTACTTTATTTTCGCGGTCGATCCCAAAGGGAGCGTCACCGCTTTCCGGTCGGAACTGGGGGAGGATGATTTAATCGAGCTGAAAAACAACCTGCCGCTCATTCAAAACGCCAAGACCACCGACGCCCAATACCGGAAAACGGTAGCCCTGTTCGAGCGAAATCCAAACCTGTCAGGACAAATGCTCCACTGGGTTTGCCGCGATAACGTCGATTATCTTGACCTCTCCCAGCATCGGCTAGAACTGAATCCCGTCGCCCAACCCGACACACCCAAAAACTCACCACCCGAAGACCTCTTTGAAAGCAGCCTCATTCCCTGCGAAGATTGCGGGGAGTGGGCGGCACAATTGCTCTTTGCCGACGATAGTGCCGATGAAAACGTACTTGAAGTTTGCGCTCAACACATGGCCAGGCAATATTGTGAAATCAATGTGCCGACTTGGATCATCGGCGAACCACTAGGGCCACCAGGCTTCGATACCAAAACCAGAGTATTGAAAGTATGGCCGAACCGCGAGCCCATTCAGCTAAAGACGGCCAATGAATTTAATGAGGAACTGGAAGAATTATTGGCACGTCACTGTAAACGGGGTGATGAAACGTCACAGGACCAGGCGCCAGAAGATCAACAAATTCAGTGGCACCCTATTAGTATGTTGCCGACCTTCACCTTTATGGTGGACGGCATGCTGGAGGAATCCATGGTTCAGTTGGACAACCTGCGTCAGGCGGTAGCCAAGCCCTATGTATTGGACGATGCCACTCTGAATCGGGTCTTTGATCTATATGACAAGCAATTGGACGACCAAAGGTATTTCCTGGAACAGTTTTCCCGATGGCAGCAGGATCGACTGAGCGCCGCACAAACCCAGGAAGTTAATCGGCTGATTAAACAATCGGCAACCTTGAAGGAAGTCAACGAAGAAATTCTACAGATCGCGAACAGCATCAAACATGAAACGATTGATCAAATCCTGGCAATGGATGAAATGGAACTGGCTATAGCTGTGTTATCGGGCAAAATAAAACCGACGATGCTGTAAGGCATTCCGATACGATTACGCCAGTAGTGAATGGCGGCTTTTGGAAGTGGCGAATTGTCGCAATCGACCCCAAGTTGACATTTGAAGCATTGCGCTCAATGTCGGGTGGGCTTCAAATAGCAGCCATTCAACGCAAAGCTAAGCCGACCGCTGGAGCGTAGCGGAAGCGGGTCGGTTTGAGCGAAATGTTAGGCTATTGGTGGAAGCACATCTTGAAATAATATGCCAAGCAGTTGGTTACCTTCGACACCGCTCCAGTCCTGAGCCAGTTCAGCCAGCAGCGTGTTCGTCGCGGTGAGAATTACGCCTTCGCGTTCCATGCGCCGCCGAGCCATCTCTTCGGAAAGTTCGTAAGGCGATCCCGAAGCGTCCATGACTGCTTGCACTTGGTAGCCCTCGCGCCGCGCACTGATTGATGGAAAAACCAAGCATACGTCGGTGGTCACACCGGCCATAATGAGGTTCCTGCGGCCTGTCGCTTCGACTGCTTTTTTGAAATGCGGGTCATCCCAAGCATTAACAATACCGGTACGCTGAATTCGGGCCGTGAACGCCTCAGGACAAATCTGTTCGAGCTCCGGGAGCAAAGGCCCCTGGACGTTCTCTTCCTGCGAACTGGTAAGAACGACAGGGATATTCAAAGCCTTGGCTGCTTTGGCAAGGGCTAAGGTATTCCGCTTGGCCACTTCAAGCGGGATATTTTTAATCAGCTTCATTGTTCCGACTTGATGGTCGATAAGTACCACAGCACTGTCTGCGGATGAAAATGTACCGGTCATTTGCGATTTTCCTAAAAAGGGTAACTATAAAAATATCAACCAATTAATGCGTTAACATAGGCAAGAACCCTACCACGTTTCGCCGAAGGGTCTGGCTTCGACCTCGAAAGACCACGCCGAACGGGGTTGGGTACAAAGATGCTCTATCGTTGCTGCGATGTCGGCGGGATTGACAAAAAAGTCGTCGTTTTTGTCGGGCATTTTTTCCCGCGTAGCCGGAAGGTTTACAACGCCATCGATAATAAGCAGCGAAACATGGATTCCAAAAGGCCAAAGATGGCGCGCCATGGATTCCGCCAACGCGCGTTGCGCCGCTTTAGCGGGTGAAAAAGCGGCGGTTCTTGCGCCGCCACGCCGTGAAGCGGTTGCGCCCACAAAAACAATATTACCCGAGCCATTTTCTTTCATCGCGGGGATAACTTGCTGGGCGGCATACAGAGCGCCAAGCGCATTGACTTTCCAGTTGGCCTCGAAAGAGGCGGCGGTAATTTCTTCAATCGTACCCCACGAACCCGCACCCGCATTGTAAATTAAGCAGGTTACCCCGCCTAACTGATTGCGTACCTGAGCGAACGCTGCTTGCACGTCTTGTTCATTGGTGACATCGCAGGCAATAGCAATTGCATCGTTCAGCTCGCCAGCCAATTTCGATGTGAACTCTAAGTTACGCGCTAGAAGTGCGACACTATGTCCGGTTTCCGAAAACTTACGCGCGATGGCTGCTCCGTTTCCTTCACCAACGCCGATAACAACACAAACAGGCTTATTCATTTAGGAGAACCTCGTAAAATTTTCAACATATCAGGAGCAAAAAATTAAGCCGTACCGCGAAGCGGGTTAGACTTGAATGAACTGTTAAGCTGATACCGGTTACTTCTGCGGGTTGTCACGGCGGAGCAACTCCCACTCCTCCACGATCATGCCGTCAGGCAGATGGCACATGCCTTTCTCCCCAGACGCTTCTTTGACAATTTCAAGTTTGCCGCCTTTTTTCATGCAATATTCGGAAGCAGGATTAGCGATTGCCACAGATGGGCTAGCTTGCTTGGAGCTACAACCGCTGAGCAATGCAAGCGCAAAGATGCTGGAGAACAATACGCACTTCTTGGAAGAAATCTTCATGGGGCCTCTCGATGTGTTGGCAGCCTAACACCTGAATTAAGCCGCGCCGCGAAGCGGCGTCGGCTTGAATGAATTGTTAGCACCAGCCCGCGGCTTTGCGATGCTGATACGCGAATTGGATGGTGCGTAACAGCGGGTACTGTTCTGGGACTGCTGCACTGGCGATCTTGAGCCCGCCAATCTCTGAGGTGATCTCTTGGAGAAACTGGGCTGATGTCATGATCTTGCCGCCAGCGAGAGTTTTGACATTGGCAGTGCTTGCGAATCCGAGCAAAGCAATTTGCTCAATGTGGTCAGGGAGATCAATGCCCTTGAACACGTCTCGGATGTACTTCTTTCCAGCGGCGAATTTCTTAGCGTAACGTGCTTCACGAACCGCCCAAGTATTTGCATCCATTGAGGGCTCGATGTGGACAAGGTGTTGTCGGTTTGGACAGTACGCTACCACGTCCAACTCGCACTCATATCCGCCTTTGAGGCGACGCCCAACTTGAACATTTCGGCGCACAAAGTAGCCCCGAAACTCGTACCACTCTGCTGTCAGTTGCTCAAGATGGTTCATGCGGGTGCTAACACCTGAGTTAAGCCGCGCCGCGAAGCGGCGTCGGCTTGGACGAATTGTTAGGACTGACTGCCCGGGCTGTGATGTGCCCGACTATGCCACCAATAGCGCCGCACAGCGCAAGCCAAAGGAAAGTTGGCGCAACAAGCTCCGGCGTAGCCAACAGCAAGATGCTCCATGGAAGTGCCGCGCACAGTGCGCCGATTAGCACCCAGGTGATCCCATTGAGTCGCTTGAAGTGATTGAGCAAGAGCAGCACAGGGAGCGCCAGAAGTAGCGTTTGTGCAGCTGCAACCATGAGCGGGAAAACAATCAGCTTGGGGGTTTTGGACAGGAAGAAGCCGGAGTCCCACGAGTCAAAAACCACGAAGGCAGCAACGGCAGCGAGTGTTCCTGCCAGTGAGCCAATGAACAGCGCGTTGAATTTCATAGCAGCAGTCCTAACAAGTTATTAGATAGTTCCGTATATCTACCATAAAAGCTGCGCTGCTCAAATAAATTTGTGATTAGCAAGGATTTTTCCTTTCTGTATATCATTCACACTATATCAAAATCAGCTTTGGAGGTTGCCATGTTAGCCGTTCCCGCATCTCTTAGCCAGGCATTTGAAACACAACTCCATCAGCGCAATGTACCCGAACAACAGCGCCGAGATTTTCATAAATGGTTTCGGTTTTATCTGGACTTTTGTAACAAGTACGGAGCAAACCCAAAGCTCACTGCAAGCTTTGCTCCATTTGACGAAAAGTTGAAAAGTAAAGGTCAGTCTGAAACACAACGACAACAAGCTCGCCGAGCCGTAGCCATCTATTACCGCATGATCGGCGCGATTAAATCAACATCAACGCCTTCCAGCGATTCATTACCTGATCAGTCATTAACATCGAAGCGATTAGCTGAACCCTATCAGAGTCCTGTCAACCAGACCGTTACGACACGACCCGTACCAGAAACCACGAAGCCTTCGCCTGTCGACGAGTCGCCAAAGTTAACCGGTGCCACTTGGGTGACGGTGTACGAACAACTGCAAGCCGCTATCAAGGTTCGTCATTATTCAAACAAAACTTGGCAAGCGTACCGTTACTGGTTGCAGCAATTTCAAACCTACACGAAAAGCAAAGATGCCCGTTTGTTGGACATGGATGATGTGAAAGCTTTTTTGAGCCATCTCGCCATGAATAAGCAGGTTGCCGCTTCCAGTCAGAATCAAGCTTTCAATGCGTTACTGTTCTTGTTCAAACATGTATTGCTAAAAGAATTCGGAAAAGTCGAGGGTGTGGTGCGGGCCAAGCGTCGTCCTTATATTCCTGTGGTGTTATCGCGCCCGGAAGTTGATCGAATTATTGGTATATTGGAACCGCCTTATGACTTGGTCGCCAAGTTGTTGTACGGTTGTGGCTTACGCCTATTCGAGTGCCTGAAACTACGAGTGCAGGATTTAAATTTTGACCTGCAGGTATTGACAGTGCATGACGGAAAAGGCCAGAAAGATCGAACGCTACCAATGCCGGAGGTCTTAACAACTGAATTGGCTGCTCAAGTAGAGCGAGTCGCCGCCTTGCATGAACAAGATGTGGCAGCGAAGACTGGCGGTGTGTTCTTGCCTAAATCGCTGGATGCCAAATATAAGAACGCCGCTAAAGAATTTGCCTGGCAATGGTTGTTTCCGGCGAAATCCCTCACGTTGGTTCCGTCCAGTCAAGAATATCGGCGTTGGCATTTGCACGAATCCCATGTGCAACAGGCCATTAAATTGGCGGTGCGCAGAAGCCGAATTGCGAAACGTGCGTCGGCACATACGTTTCGCCATAGCTTTGCCAGTCACCTTTTGCAAGCCAATGTCGATATTCGTACCATTCAAGAACTATTAGGTCACAGTGATTTGCGAACGACCATGATTTACACGCATACCGTGCCTAGTCGGACGATCAAGGAAGCGAAAAGCCCGCTGGATTTCTGAAGCTAAACCGTCGGCGGCAATGTGCCAGTTTGCAGTCATTCCTCAATGATTGTTCTGTGGCCGCTTGTGGCCGTCTGCCGCCGATGGTCAGCGGCATATATTTCAGTTGCAAATAAGGAATCTGGTATTGGCGGTTGTCCGATCAATACCAGATGCAATGTCTAGTTTAATCTTATACTGTGCCACCC
>NZ_JAXARY010000004.1:0-276630 GCF_033949435.1 Methylomonas defluvii
CATCGTCACCCGCAACAGGATCGGGCTTTATGCGTATTACGGCAGTGACTTTAGCCGAGGCAACAACAACGTCTGGGGCAACGGTACTGATCGACAATCTAGTGGCGCAGCCTACATAACGACCCCGAAAGCCAGCGAGATTTCCAGCGACCCGCAATACCTTGATCCGTACCTAGGCGACCGCCGCCTGACGGCGAGTTCACCATCGAAAACTGCCTCTGCGACCGGTGGCGAGCTTGGCGCCTATGGCAATGGCGGCGAAGCCCCGGTCTTTGATCCGGTCTACAGCACCACGCCGACTACCAGCGGCAGCCTGACACAAAACGAACGCTGGAGCGGCGAGGTGGTGTTGACCGGCAGCGTTACCGTGGCGCGGCCGTGGCGCTTGGACATCGAGCCCGGCACGGTCATCAAAGTGCCGGCCAACGCCAGCCTGACCGTCGATAGCGTCTCCAGCATCGTCGGTACCGCGCAGCAGCCGATTGTGTTCGAAGCATTATTTGCCGGTAGCCAGTGGAACGGAATCGTCCTAAGTGCGAGTGCCTCCGGCAGCGCGATCAAACACGCGCGAATGAGCGGTGCAAGCACGTGTATTTCCGTGTACGGCCCAGTGCACGAAATCAGCCGCAATCTGATCAGCGGCTGCGCTAACGGTGTAATGGTTTACGACGGTTCGCCACGCATCGAGAACAACCTGATTGTGGATAACAGCGGTTACGGCATCTATTCGAACAGTTCTGCGGCACCGAGGATACGCTACAACACCATTGATCTGAACGGCGGCGACGGGGTGTATTTTTATTATCCGTCAGCGAGTCTGGTGTTCGAAAACAACATCGTGACGCGCAACAGGATCGGGCTTTATGCCTATTACGGCAACGACTTCGCTCGAAGTCACAACAACGTCTGGGGTAACGGTGCAGACCGGCAAGCTACTGGTTCAAACTACATATATACCCCGAAAGCCAGCGAACAATCCATAGACCCGCAATACTCCGATAACGACCGCCACCTTTCCGCAAATTCACCCTCTAAAGCCGCCAGCAGCGACGGGTCCGAACTCGGCGCTTACGGCGGTACAATCACGTTGCCTATGCCGTCAGTTACGCCAGTGGCTTCGCCCACCGCCGAAGCGGAAATTACCCTATCCGGGCTGAAATCGGCTGCAACCGGCATCGCTGTTAATGGTGTGGTCGTGGTGGCGCCCGATGCCCAGACCGCTTGGTCAGTAACGGTTCCCCTGGTTTCTGGCATCAATTTACTGACCCTTTATGCGGTGGACGAGCAAGGCCACCGCAGTGATAGCGTGATGCTGAGAGTTGTTCGCGATACGTCGGCGCCGACCATCTCCGGCAGCACACCGGCCAACGGTGCGCGAGTGACCGGGCCTTTGTCCGAAGTGCGCATTCGCCTGTCCGATAGCCAGGGTAGTGTGGATTACGCTCAAGCTCTGGCCTCTGCCAGAGTCGCCGGCCAAACCCAAGGCTTAATCGCCGGCCAATGGAGCCGTTCCGGCAACGAATTGCTATTTACCGCCAATTCGCCCTTAGCCAAGGATGTCTATAGTGTCAGTACCTTGGTCAAGGACGGACTGGGCAATAGCGGCTTAGTGTCGACAATTTTTACAGTGATCGATGGTGCCGCCTTACCGCAATCGGCGCCGGTGATTTCGAACATCCGCTTCAACAATCAACCGTTAACCAGCCGAGCGTCCTTGGGCAAGCCCGGAACCCTGGCTATCAACGCCGACGACAACAACGGGATCGGCCGGGTCGAATTCAGCGTCGACGGCCAGTTGTTTGCGACGGACAGCATCGGCTCCAATAGTTTCTCGGCGTTTTGGGACATCGCCAGCTTCAGCGACGGCGCCCATGTCTTGCAAATCGACGCCTACGATACCTTGGGTAACAAAGCGACAACCACCGTCAATCTCACTATCGCATTGAGTGCGCCTGCCGCACCCACAATCGCGGCCCCGACCAATGGTTTGTTGACCAACCAGTTGCAGACCACGGTTAGCGGCGTTGCCGAAAAAGGCAGCCAGATCGTGCTGTTCGGTAATGGTGTGCAACTTGCCGGGCCGCTGGCACTGGATAGCAATAACCGCTTTCTAGGTTCGATAGCGTTGCAACTCGGTAGCAATTCGCTGCAGGCGGCCGCTGAAAACCGAGGCGGCCGGAGTGCTTTGAGCAATGCCGTGTTGGTGACTGTGGATGCGTCGATACCGCCCACACCGGCCGGTCTGACCGCTGTCAGTCGCGAATCGGGCGTGATCCGGCTGAACTGGAACGCAGTCCAGTCCAACGGCGTGGCTGGGTACGCTTTGTACCGTTCCGCAAGCCCCTTCGAATCGATTGCACAAGCCACACGAGTCAATAATCAGCTATTGACGGCGACCAGCTTCGACGATTTTCCCGGCATCGACGGCCAGTATTATTACCGTTTGGTTGTGGTGAACAATGCCGGCACCACAAGTGCGGTATCGAATCAGGCGAATGCTTCAGCCGATGCCACTCCGCCGCGTGCGACCGCGATCAGCTATACCCCGTCAGGAGCCTTTGATGCCAATTTAGGGCGCATGGGGCTCGGTCGGGTTGCCGTGGATGTCGATGTCAGCGAGACACTGTCGGAAAAACCGTTCCTGACCTTGACCCCGGACGGTGGTACGCCGATTGCCGTGGAACTGGCCAAATTAAGCGATACCCGTTACCACGGCGTCTTCGATATCAGCGATGAGACTTTGACCGGTACCGCCTATGCCGTGTTTTCCGCCCGCGACCGTTACGGTAATCGCGGAACCGAAATCGATGCCGGTGCGACGATCCAGATCGATACCGACGGTCCCAAAGTGGTCCGCTTGAATGTGTTGCCGGGCGATCCGATTAAAAACGATCCGCAACCGGCAGCATTGCAAGTCGAATTAGAACTGGATGCCGAATTGGCCCACAACGCAACGCCCGAGTTGGCCTACCAGCTTTCGGGGCCGGCCAGGACTGAACAAAAGGCTGCCCTGACTCGGCAATCGGCCAAGGTCTGGACCGCCAGTTTCACATTGCCCGCCGATGCCGGCTTGGCCGAAATCGAAACCTTAACCCTCTCGCTTCAGGCCGAAGACGATCTCGGCAACGCCAGTCAGCCGATTGTCGGCGGCAATCGCTTTCAGGTCTACCAAGGTCAATTGCAACCTTTGGATCCGCCGTCCGGATTATCCGGCCAAGGTTTGGCGGGTGGCCGGGTAAAATTGCAGTGGCTACCGGTGAACGGCGCGGTCGATTACCAACTATTCCGGGCTGCGCCCGGCGAAAACGAACTGACGCCGTATCGGCGTACCGGTTCGATGACTGAATGGACCGACCAGACCAGTGTCGATGGCGCTCACCGTTACGCAATTGCATCGGTGCGCAGCGCCAATGCCCAGGAAGCGGTCAGCGGTTACGGCGAGATCGTAGAGGTCAACGCGGATGCCACGCCGCCGACACCGCCAACCGGGCTGGCGTTGGTCTTGACCGGCTCGGGTATCCGCGCCGATTGGCAGGCGCCCGCGAACGAACAGGGTTTGAGTTACCGCTATTACCGCAGCGCCGCTGCGATTCAGTCGGTGGCGAATTTGACGGCCATCCACAGCGATATAAGCAAATTGTTTGCTTTGGATCAATCGCCGTCGCCCGCAGACCACTATTACAGCGTTACCGCGGTCGATGCCGCGGGTAACGAATCGTTGCCGGCCGCTTCGCAATATCTGAACTTCACCTTGTTGCCGGTCAGCGAGTTAGTGGTCGCGCAGACCGATCAAAGCCTGCCTGAATTGAACTGGCAAACCAGCGGAGGCGATAACGGCTTTAACGTTTACCTGCGCGACAACGGATTGTGGTTGAAGTTGAATCAAAATCCGTTGAATGCGCCGACGTATACCGATACCGGTTATGCGGAAACCCAGCGGCACTATGCAGTAGCCCAAGTCGATGCCAATGGCGCGGAAGGTCCGCGCCGCGAAGTTTTGTTGCCTAAAGTGAGCGTGACGGCGCCAACCGGCGGTCTGGCGCGAGGACTGATGAATCGCCTGGATTACACCGTCACCAATGGCAGTGACCGGCCGTTGTCCGTTTTGCGCGTCAATGCGCAAATCGGCGCTTACCATTACAGTTCCGAAGGCCTGACATTGGCGGCCGGCGAGTCGCGCGTGATTCCGGTCATTTTCGCCGGCCATGCCGATCTGGCCGATACCGCCGATTTGACCAGTACCGTCGAAGTGGCTGCCGAAACCGGGGAAATTTCGCGGATTATCCGTAACTCCAAAATATCGGTAGGCGAAGGCGCACTGGTCGCAAACTTGCTGAGTTCGGATTTTGTCCGTGGTGCCAATGGCCAAGTTCGCTTCAGTTTGTTCAACAGCAGCTCCGCCGAAATCGAAATTGTCACGGCATTGGGCCGCGGCGGTGCCGATTCCGACGAAATTCGCTTCCAGTTACGCGACCAGGACGGCAATGTCCTGGCCACTCGCGCATTCCGCCAGTCGTTGGATGCAAAAGCCGTCACCTTGCCGGATGGTAGAACCGTAATCCGTATCCCGCCCGGCGAGACCTTCGTTTCCGAACCCGTCACCATTTCAGTTCCGCTGGCGGCGCCGGACAACGTCTACCTTTATGGCGAAATAGACCACTTTTACTACCATCTGGGCCGGAACGGTCAGGCCGCGATCGCGGGTAACAAGACGCAGCGTCCGCTGAAATTGGTGGATGTTGCCTACCGTGGCGAGATTAGTTCGATCAGCCCGGCGCACTCGTTCGGCAATGAAGATGTCGTGATCAGCGGCCGCGCGATGGACAATGGCAGCAACCAGGCTTTGGCTTGGGCGCCGCTGAAGTTGGTCATCAGCGTCAACGGATTCGAGCGGGTGGTTGATGTGGTGAGCGACCGTCTTGGTCAGTTTAGTTACCGCTTCAAACCGCTGCCGGGAGAATCCGGCCGCTACCAAGTGGCAGCGATTCATCCGGATTTGCAGGACCGTCCGCTCCAGAGCGAATTCAACATTGGCCGGGTTTTAACCGACTTGTCGCAAATAAAACTGACCAGTCCGCGCAATGTCGATCAAACTATCCCGTTGCGACTGAGCGCAGGCAGCGGGGCGGCGGCGACCGGGGTCAGAGTGGCGTTCCAAGCGGCCGACCAACCGCTCGGCGCACTGCCGACCGGTATTCAATTGAGCCTGCCGCCGGCGGTCGACCTGGCGCCCGGAGACACCGTACCGGTAACGGTTAATTTCCGCGCGGATGGAACGGCTCCAGCCAGCGGCGTAGTGGTGTTGTCGATCAAGAGTTACGAAGCCGGCAGCCAAACATTGGCCAAGGTCCGCGTCGATTACACGCTCAGCGAAGCCAAGCCGGTATTGGCGTTTAGTCCCGGTTATCTGGAAACCGGCGTGGCGCGTGGCGCCTCGGCGACGGAAACCCTGACGCTGGACAATCGAGGTCTGGCCGATTTACACGACTTGCGCTTGGATTTAATGACGCCAAGCGGCAATCCGGCACCGTCCTGGGTGTCCTTGGTGTCGCCGGCTCGCATCGATACTTTGGCCGTTGGTCAGACGACAGCGGTTACCTTGGCCTTCTCGCCCAATCAAGCGGTAGCCGAAGGCTTGCAGGAGTTCCGTCTGCGCTTGTCCAGCGCCGATACCGATCCGGTCGATGTAAATGTCTATGCCGCAGTCACCCAGTCCGGTATCGGCCAGGTCAAATTCCATCTATCGAATATCTATACCGCAACGCTGGATCGTAACGGCGTTGCGATTCCCGGCCTGGCGGGCGCGCAGATTCGCCTGCAAAACGAGGCGGTTACCTCGATCGACCGCACCCAGACCAGCGATCAAGCCGGCGAATCCTTGTTTACCGACTTGCCGGCGGGCCGTTACAAATTTAAAGCCACGGCCGCCAACCACCAGGAAGTCATCGGCCGTTTGACCGTCAAACCCGGTCTGACTCAGGTTCAGGAAGTGTTTCTGGATTACGATTTGGTCAGCGTGGAATGGAGCGTCACCGAGGTGCCGCTGCAGGACCGCTACGAGATCACGCTGAATGCCACCTACGAAACCGACGTGCCGGCGCCGGTAGTGGTGATGGAGCCGGGGGCGATTAACCTGCCGAAAATGAAAGCCGGCGAGGTGTATTACGGCGAATTTACCTTGACCAACCACGGCCTGATCCGTGCCGAAGATTTGCAATTCAATTTGCCGACGGACGATGCCTTCAGAATCGAGTTGCTGGGCGGGTTGCCTACCAGTCTGGAAGCCAAGGAAACCGTAACGGTTCCATACCGGATCGTGGCTCTGAAAACGCTGGATCAGGGTCAGGACGGCGGCTCCGGCGCCGGATGTCAGATGAAGGCTCTGCCGATTGGCGTGACCTACACCTATCACTGCGTCAACGGCACTTGGCGCCGTGATGCAATCCAAAACTATGCGTATTACCCCTACGGCCAATGCAGCGCACCGCCAGTTTACGGCGGTGTTGGCGGCGGCGGTGGAGGATTCGGCGGCGGTGGCGGCGGCTACGGTGGTGGAGGTGGTTTTGGCGGCAGTGCCGGCGGTAGCGGCACGGTTGGCTCCGCTTCGCCGGGTGGTGCGAGTATTCCTAGTTTGCCTAAACCGGCCCCCAAGCCGCTGGACGACGATCAATGCAAGCCGGCGGCCGAACCCAAAGAGCCCGAAGACAAACCGGACCCGCTTGTCAAACACTGCACCGGTAGTTGGGTGGATTCCGTCATGCGTCAATATCAGGACCAGATGACTGATTTGACCGTCAAAGTAGTCGGTGGCTATGCAACAATCAAACGCCGTTATTACGATGATTCGTGGCATTGGGAGCACGAACGTACCCGGCTGAAACTGACTCGTGACCTGTATTCGGGTTTGATCATCGCTATTGATCGTGGCGGAGTCGCTTATAAGCCAGCGTCCTTCGGTTCGGAACAGATTTTCCGTAATGAGGCATATCGAATCGTAAAAACTCAAACAGGTTTTACGTGGGAAGACGCAAACGGCAACTGGGAGGAATATGACGGAAACGGTCGGGTATTGGCGCACGGGAGCAAAGCATCGCGGATGTGGCAATTGACCTATGCCGATGCGGAGACCGTACATCCGTCGCAACTATCCGATCGAAACGGCGATCCGGTGCTGTGGTTCCAATACGATGCCGATGGCCGCCTGGTGAATGCGAGCGACAAATCGGGCCGAAAAGTCCAATACCGCTATTCCGGTGGCTTATTAACCACGGTCGTCGACCCAACCGGAGCGGAATCCTCTTACGGATACGATGGACAAAATCGTCTGGTTAGTAAAACCGACGCGTTGGGACGATCCGAACACATTGGCTATCACCGCAGCGGCGACGTGGCGTCGGTTGTCAATGACGAAGGGCGGGCCACTTATTTTGAATTTGGCTACGACAAAGCCCTGAAGGAACGGTATGCCCAAATCAAAACCGCAGCCGGTAAGATCACCGAAGTCTGGTACAACGACGACGGCGATGTGCTTCGCGCGGCAGTAAACGGGCGGCGGATAAAAACGAAAGAGACCGACGGCCGAACCGACGTTACCACCGACGAAAAAGGTAACGTCACTCGAATCAGTCATGACGAATGGGACAAAATTACCCGTATCGTTTACGCCGACGGCAGCGAAGTTCGGTTTGAGTATGAAAACGTTTACCATCAAATTAAACGTGAAGTCGACCGACGTGGCAACGTGACGGAGTACAGTTACGACGGCAACGGAAACCTGACACGCCGAGTCGAAGCCAAAGGTACCGATGCCGAAAAGACCGTAACCTATGCTTACGATGCTGAGCAACAACTGATAGAAGCAACATTGCAGGGTGACGACAACACAGCGGCTGCGACCTCTCGCTTAAGCTACGGAGTTAGCGGCAACCTAACCAGCATTACGGATGCCGAAGGGAACAAGGTTCAATTCCTAGCCTACGATTTATCGGGAAATCCGTTAAAGGTCAAAGATGCTCGTGGCAACGAATGGACTTTTTCCTACGACGCCAGCAGCCGTTTGACGAGTAAAACCGATCCGGAGGGCAACAAAACCGTATTCGTATACGACGGCGTCGGCAATCGGGTGGCAACTATCGATGCTGGTGGTCAGCGCCGTGAGTTTGCTTATAACCAACGCAAGCAAATTGTACGTACCATCGACCCGTTAGGTAACATCAAGGCGATTGCTTACAACAGCGACGGTTTGCCCGTTTTGGCGACCGACGAGTTGGGCAATCGAGTGGCAAACGAATTCGACAACGAGGAAAGGTTAACATCGACCCAAGTCGGAACCGATGCGTTCGGCTACACCACTCGTTACCATTACGATGAAACCGCTGCAGCGTTTGCCGATTCGTCCAAACCGGTACAAATCGACTACCCAACATACAGCACCCGCCTGTATTACGACCGTCTGCAACGCGTGGTGCGTAACACCGATCAATTGGATGCCGATACTCAACAAAGCGTCAGCCGCGAATACGACGCCAGCGGTAACGTAACTGCGGAAACCGATCAAGAAGGCCGCACCACCTACCATGAATACGATGCGTTAAACCGCTTGCGGCAAACCACCGATCCGGCCGGCGGCGTAACCCGGTTTGCCTACAACGATTTGGGCAAGCTGATGGCGTTGACCGATCCTAACGGCGGCGTGACCCGCTTCGAGTATGACCGTAACGGTAGAGTCACCGCCGAAATCCGGCCGATGGGCGAAACCACGCACTACCAATACGATGCAGCCGGTAACCTAATCGTGCTGCTGGATGCCAAAGGCCAGGCGATTCGTTATCAATACAGTCCCGCCAACCGCTTGCTGAGCGAGCAGCACTTTGCCGACAGCCAGAGTCAGACGCCGGTCAAAACCATCCATTACAGCTACGACAAGCTCGGTCGACTCACCGGTTACGACGACGGCACCACCTCGGCCACCTACAGCTACGATGCCTTGGGCCGCTTGACCGCCACCGCCACCGATTACGGCAGCTTTACGCTGACCACGGCCTACAGCTACTACGCCAACGGCCAGAAGGAAAGTTTCACCGGCCCGGACGGCGTCACTTACCGTTATCTGTATGACGATGCCAATCGCCTGACTGCGGTCGAACTGCCGGACGGCAAGCGGGTGACTTACAACGGTTACACCTGGAACAGCCCGAACCGCATGACGTTGCCGGGTGGCGTCACCACCAATTACAGCTACGACGCCTTGCAGCGGGTGAACCAAATTCACAGCAAGGACCCGCTGCAAAATACCTTAATGAATTACCGGTACCAGCGTTCGGCCGGCGGCAATATTACCGGCAAACTGACCGAGCACGGCGACTATGCCTATCAATACGATGTCTTGGATCGTTTGTCCGGCGTGGACAACCCGACCCTGACCGACGAAGCCTATACCTACGATGCATTGGGTAACCGTAAAACCGCGGCCAACACCGTCGGTGAATGGCAGTACGATGCCAACAACCGCTTGTTGTCTTATCCGGGCAATAACTTTGCCTACGATGCCAACGGCAATCTGCAAATCAAAACCGCGCTGGGTAGCCAGCGCGTCTATCGACACGATATTGCCAACCGCCTGACTCGCGTCGAACGGACCGACGGCTCGGCGGTAGCCGACTATTACTACGATCCGTTCGGTCGTCGCTTGTGGAAAGACGTGGCCGGCGTTAGAACCTATTTCGCGTATGCTGAGGAAGGTCTGGTTGGGGAATTTAATGGACAGGGCGGGTTGATCAAATCCTATGGTTATAGGCCGGACTCATTGTGGACCACCGGGCCTTTATTTCAGAGGGTCAATGGTCAATATTACTGGTATCAGCAAGACCATTTGATGACGCCGCAGAAAATGGTCGACAGTAATGGTTTGCTGGTATGGAGCGCCCGGCAGGAAGCGTTCGGCAATATGCATGTCTCGCTGGCTGCGGTGGGGAATAATTTACGGTTTCCGGGGCAGTATTATGATCAAGAGACTGGGCTGCACTATAACTATTTTAGGGATTATGATCCGAAGGTGGGGAGATATGTTCAGGAGGATCCGATTGGATTGGAAGGTGGATTTAACTTCTATTACTACGTACAAAACAATCCATTGAGAATGTTTGACTATCGCGGTGAGTCCGCTGCCGGTATATTTATGGGTTTGGCCCGTATTGGTGTTGCTGGAGCGATTAAGTGTTGGAAAATGCCTCAGTGTAAACCACATTTAGAAAGAATTGGGAAAAAGATTTTAGAAAAAACAGGTAAAAGTAGAGAGAAAGTTGAACGGGCAAATGATCTATTAGATGCAACTAATAAGGTGTTAGACAAGCCACTAGAAAAACAAATGAAATGTGAGAACTCGTCCGCGCCGGATCCGGATTATTTTATTGGTGATCCTCAGTTTCCTGGTGACGACCTAGACAAGTTTTTGGACGACGCTCGGAAAACAACAAAACCTGATAACTATGACACATTAGTTTGCGAACCGAATCGGGGTGTTTGCTGGGTAATACGTGGTTCTCCAAGTCCGTAACCCGTAAGACGGAATAATCGAACGGGAGTAAGTTGGATGAGCGGTAATCCGACATTTCGAAGCCGGTGATGTTGATTTCGATTGTGGCTGTTCCGGTTGCTGAGTTTTTGGGTTTTTGGGCGGTGATATGGCGGAATACCCACTGGGCATAAATGCGCTATCGCTTTTCCGCCCGTTGGAGATGACAAGCGAAGCCGAATTATCTCTGTTATCGGGTGCCGGCCGGGTGTTATTTCTTTACGGTGAATTTGCTGGAAAGGAAGAATACCTTATTGATTGATCGTATCGACTTGCTGAGGGATGCGGTTCGATTGTGTAAAGGACAAAAGCCTTTTCACTTGTGCCCTGCGGGTATATTGATGCCTGGATGGGTGTTACCGGAACATATGCATACCATCTGGACCTTGCCGGAAGGTGATGATGATTTTTCCAGCCGTTGGAAATTGATTGAAACCCATTTTTCCAAAAGCATCCCCTTGGAGGAAAGACGTTCCAATGTGCGAGTCAAGCGAGGAGAATGCGGAATCTGGCAACGATGATTTTGGGAACATTTTATTCGAGACGAACAGGATTACGAAAACCACATGGATTTTTTACATTTCAATCCGGTGAAACCTGGTTGGGTTAAAAAGGTTATCGATTGGCCTTATTCAAGTTTTCACCGTTATGTCAAGCAAGGTGTTTATCCTGTAAATTGGCTGGGCGACATTGATTATGAAATAGATGATTGCGAACAATTTAATTAAAATTAATATTTCCGAACCTAAATTAAATTTTTTTTGGCATGTTGATCGAATGCCGGAAGAATTGTTAGTTGAATTTGAAATCGTAATTAAGCAATTGAGAGATTCGAGCCATATTCGATGCGAATAGTGAAAGTACGGTTACGGCTGTTTTGGTTAATTAAATCTTTGTTGGTCCTACCGGCTTGTGCGGCCGCGGGTTCGAATAATGCCGCCGACGGCGATTTCGAATCCTGTTCCGAAATTGAAGTGCGTCCGCAGAGCTTAGAAAAGTTCGGATTGCCGGCCTTGGAGGATTTGGACCAAGGCCGTTTTAAGCCGGGAACCGTCAAGCTGGAAAATCCGGCTTTTGTTAGTGCCGAGCAAGTCAAAAGTTTGCCGGCATCGGCCGATTTGCTCTGGGTGGATATTCGCGAAGACAAACCAGACGCAGGTGCGACGATACCTAATAGCATCCATATTCCCGCCAGAGATTTAGCGGGTAAGGTGTTTTTGCGGAATAAGGCGCTGCTGCTGTTCGACAACGGCTTTGCCGCGGCCCGCAACCTGGATTTGCTCGGGCAATTGCAAGCGGCGGGCTTTAATAACGTCCGGGTGTTGGCTGGCGGCTTGAACGCATGGCGCCATGCGGGCGGGGTTGTGAGCGGCGATTCGTTAATCCATGCCACGCTGGACCAGGTCAGCCCGGCGCAGTTCTATGCCGAGCGCGAATTCAGCGACATCAAACTCCTGGATTTTTCCCGGCAGGCGCCGGATAAAAAATCCGATGACGATTTGCGCCGCTTGTTGCGGCAAGCCGTTGCCGGGCCGGGAGAACGCCAAGTTGCGGCAGCGCGGATTTTACTGATGACCGATGCCGGCCTCGACTACGATCGGTTCCGCCGAATTGCCGATAAAGCAGGGCTACCCCCGCTGTATTTTCTGCAAGGCGGCAAACAAGGCTATCGGACCTATTTGCAACGGCAATTGGCCGTGTGGAATCGGCCAGCCGAAAAACAGGGAAAAATTGTTACATGCGGTAGAAGGCGGCGATGAATCATAGAAAGCTTTTGTTAGCGGCGTTTGCCGCTTTGGTGTTGTCGGGTGCGGCTTGGTATGGCTGGCAGTTGGTAACGGCGCCGCAATACGATAGCAGTAAAACGGTCAGTTACAGTTTTGTGTTGCGAAATGCCTCGAATCGGGTTTTGGAGCATGCCGAGTTTCGCACGTATCTGCCGGTCAGGCAGACCGCGGCACAAGCCTGCTGCGAACGGGTGGAGGTGTCGCAGCCTTACACATTGGAAAGCGATGATTTGGGTAATCAGGTGTTGCGTTTTGGCTTTGATCATATGCCGCCTTACGGGGTGAAATTGATCCGGGTTACCGCGCAATTACGGATGAATTCCCAGCCGAATAAGTTTTGGAGATTTTTACCGGATCGGTATTTGCAACCTGAGCCGTTGATCGAAAGCGATCACCCGGCCGTCCAAGCGGCCGCCGCCAACCTGTTGGCTGGCGAACCGGCGCAAACGTTGCGTGGCATCTATGACTGGGTGGTGAATAACGTGCGCGACATAGGTTACGTTCGGGACGAGCGGGGGGCTCTGTATGCTTTGCAGCAACGCCAGGGCGACTGCACCGAGAACGCCTATTTATTTACCGCGTTGGCAAGAGCCAATTCGGTGCCGGCTCGTGCGGTGGCCGGCTATGTGCTGGATGACAACGGCTTATTGCAGGCTGCGGCTTACCACGAATGGGCCGAATTCGATGACGGCGGCATTTGGCGAATCGCCGATCCGCAAAAACGCAATTACGATGGCCGCTACAGTAGTTATGTGGCGATGCGGTTGGTCGATAACCGACCGGATGCGACTTTCAAATTCTCTCGTTATCAATTTAACGGCGAGGGTTTGGAAGTGGATATGGAATAGATGTTTGTCTGCCCCGTTCGCCTGCTTTGAACCGAGAAGGAATACCTGAGATGAGTCGCACCGCTAACCTTGAGAACTATCGAGCCGTGTTCTGGATATTTGTGCTGTTTTGGTTGGCAGTTTCAGGCGTCGCGGCGGCCGAGGACACGTTTTGCGCCAAAGTAAGTATCGAAATCAAACAGGAATTAACGCTGGAACGCCAGGCTTTCGATGCGCATATGCGGATCAACAACGGCGTCCAAGGTTTCCCGGTGGAAAACGTGCGGGTGGATGTGAAATTTGCCGATGAAGACGGCAATCCGGTAATCGGCAGTTTTGACCCGGATAACACCCAAGCCAAGTTTTTTATCCGTCAAGACAGTTTGAGCGGTATCGAAAATGTGACCGGGACCGGCGTGGTCGCGCCGGCATCGTCCGCCGATATCCATTGGTTGATCATTCCGGCCTCCGGTGCCGCCGGACAACTGGCGGGCGGCAAGTTGTATTTTGTCGGTGCCACCTTGCAATACACGCTGAACGGCGAAACCAAAACCACCGAAATTACGCCTGATTTTATCTACGTCAAGCCGATGCCGCAGTTGACATTAGATTACTTTTTACCTTCCGACGTGTTTGGGGACGATGCCTTCACCCCCAGTATCGAACCGCCGGAGCCGTTTACCTTGGGCGTCCGTGTCAGCAACAAAGGCCGGAGCATGGCGCCGGCCTTGAAAATCAATTCCGCGCAGCCGCGCATCGTCGAGAACGAGCTAGGTTTGTTGATAAATTTTCGCATCAATGGCGGCTTTGTTAACGATGCGGCGGTTGCGCCCAGTTTATTGCTGGATTTCGGCGACATTGCCGCGAATTCGGCCAAGATGGGTCGCTGGCAAATGGAGACGACGTTGTCCGGCAAATTCATCGAATTTACGGCTGACTATTCGCATGCCGACGAATTGGGAGGCGAGTTGACCTCGTTGATGACGGCGGTCAATACCCATCAACTTCTGCGCGATGTGCTTGTCGATTTGCCGGGGCGCGATGCAATCAAGGATTTTCTGGCGAGCGACGGTAGCACTTTGCGAGTCTATGAATCGAATGGTGTCGATACCCAGGTGACTGATCAATCGGCATTTGCCAGTATTGCTGTCAGCGGACAGCAGGGCGGCTCGGCCAGTTACCAGTTGAATCTGCCGGTAACGGTCGGGTTCTTTTACGCGCGGATTCCGGATCCCCAGGCCGGCAAGAAAGACGTGACGCGTTTACTGCGGGCGGATGGCAAGGCTTTAAACAAGGCCAACGTGTGGCTCTCCAAAACCCGCGCAGCTAACCACGGCTGGAATTACTTCATCAACGTGTTCGACCAAAATGGTGGTGGACACTATAGTTTGACGATGGATGATTTCCCGGTGGTACCGCATGCGCCGGTATTGCAATTTATTGCGGATAAAACGGTCAGCGAAGGCAAATCGGTGGGCTTTATCGTTGAGGCAAGCGATGCTGACGGTACGGTGCCGGTTTTGACGGTGGCGCAATTGCCCGCCGGTGCTGTGTTCGCGGATCGCCGCGACGGAGTCGGTTTATTCAGTTGGACGCCAAACCATGATCAGGCAGGTGTGTATTACATTACCTTTACCGCATCGGACGGCGCGCTGAAAGCGCAGCGTACGGCCAAAATCACTGTTATCGACGCGCCGGTGGCAACTGCCAATTACGAGGTGTCTTTTGAAGCTGGATTCAACATTTTTACTTATCCGGTACAAGTGGCCGTTCAACATCAAACCTGTCTCGGGTTGTTGAACAGTTTGGGCGATGCAACGGTGGTGGCAAATATCAGCCGCTTCAATACAGCCAGCCAGAAGGTCGAGCAATGCAGCTACGCGAGTGCTGGCGACTTTGCCATCAAGGCCGGTGACGCATTGGCGATACAGATGTTGCAACAGAAAACCTTGCAGTTCGACGGCGAAAAAATCTGTCCGGTGTGGTTTGTCAATCCCGGGCCCAATTACGTCGGACATCCTCTGGCGCCAGTAGGTTTTAGCTGTTACGACGTGGCTAATTTAACCAAGTCCAAAGTCAGTTTGACGCAATCGTTTAATAAATCGAATGGTCGCTTTGAAAGCTGCGGATGGGATAGCCAGGCGAATCAGCCCATCGGTGTCGATTTTCCAATTGGTGTAACAGACGGTCTGATCGTCAATGCAATCAAGCAGGAATTAATCACTTTGCCGGGTTGCGAGTGATCGTTTAAGGATTGAGCGGTTGGTGTGTGCTTAAAGAAGTTGGATGGGTATATTTCGCCGCTCACAAACACGTCTTTTTTCATTGCAAAGACCAAATTCTCCTGACTAGCGGTTGGTACCTCATCCGCTAGATTGATTACCGTAAATTTGACAATTGCGAATAAATCCTTTCGGCCGATTGGATTGGGTCGTCAAAGGCTGCTTTGTAGACTTCTAGCCTGTAGAAACCGATTTTGGTTGACCGTCAACTTTGGAAAAGCGCGACCGGCAGTTAGGGTGGGTTGGACACAGTGGCGACTGCCCGCAAACAGAAATCGAAATTTTATGACAGCTATCGGGCGATGTGTGAAGAGCGGAGGGCCGCCTGTCGATCCATTTCGGCTATTCAACTCGACCAAAAGCGGCAGTTAATGAAAGGCAGCTTTTTTGGTATATCAGCAAGTAACTTTCTCCATTGCCGACGGTGAAATATATTGTTTCCTATACTTAATTTGACCATTTGGTGTTCGAGTCCTATCAATAACTGTATGGTACAGAGATTATCGAATACAATTTTTTTAGCAAATATGATGGGTAGATATCTAGTTTCTAGCCATCTTTACGATTCGCTTGTTATCCAGTTTTGACAAATTATCCTAAAGTGGTTTCAGTGGCATTTTGGCCAATTCTGAGCGTAGATTATGTAGGTCTTGATAAACACTTGTTATATGGCTTTTTTTACAACCAATTTGACAATATAAAAGGAACAATTTTGAATGACTGAATCAATACTTCAATCCTACCTTAACGAACAGCACATCAAAACTCATGTCCAAGAAGACATTGATAGCCTGAATAAGGCAGTGAACGAAGTTAAAAAATACCTAACAAGAAGAAAGATAAAATCCGACATTATCCCCTATACCCTAGTGGCGCTCGACCCGAAGGTGAAAGACATCGACCCGGTGGTGCAGCAGGTTGAAACGATCATTATCAAAAAGTGGCCTACTTTTAAAAACAGTGTGACTGCCACCCAGGATAAATCCACCACCTACATACGGGCAGTGATCCTAGAATCGCTGAGCCAACTATCGAAAGACGATGCGGCTACGACAGCACTGGTCTGGCTGACAGCCCGCGATGTGATCGGGCATTACCAGCTTGATTCGGAAGAGAACGTGATCAGCGGGTTTTTACAGGAGTTGGCCGATCGAACGGAGGAAAATGGACGGGCGGCCTGGGGAATCAGCCACAAATTTCAGGCAAATAAATTTAAAGGTGCTGAGATTTCCATTTCTGCAGTAAACGCGGCTCAAATTAATGGAGAAGCTCTAAAGGTACATTTACTCGATGCGATGGTCCACTCTGGATGGAGTTCGCAGGCTGGAGGAGGAAAAAATCCATCACATCAAGGTGTCCAGAGTCACCAGTGGCCTCAGTTTATGGCTGAACATTCAGCTATGGGAATTACTAAAGTTGTGAACTCCGCCTTATCCCAACAAGCCAAGTCCATTTCCTCTATTTCTACCTCCATTCAAGATAGCTTGGACACTTACTTTGCCCAGCTTCAACCTTTTTTTGAAGACCTGAATACTTCCTTCGCCAACAGCATCACTGCCAACAACAAGCGCAGCGAGCTGCTCTGGTGGAAGGAATCGATGTATTCCCGTTTGTTGAACGCCAGCTACCGCAGCCTAAACCCAATGAATGCAGCCGTTTGCATGGCGCTCGACCTGGCCGAAGAAGTAGGTGCTATTTCCCCGGAAAGTGTAGATTACCTGCTGCGGGAAACCCTGAAAGACGTGTATGGTGAACAAGCGGAGGAAGAACGCTTGATCGCCGACTGGTTAATGGACCGCGGCAGCCTGCACGGTGGTATTCAATCAGCGTTGAAAGAACATGCTGCTGGAGGAGACGAACGTAAGCCCTTTCTTAACGCATGGGCCAATGTCGTCCAATCGGGTGATCCCACCGACTTTTTCAGCGAAACGGGTATCGACAAAACAGCCAAACTGACTGCATCCGATCTGGCAGTGTGGTTGTTTCACGGGTTGCAAGCGCAAAAACTGGCAATTGATAACTAAGGCAGGATATGGCAAAGCGAAGATGTAACAAAGATGACTGCTATGCTCCTGATGATTTTTGTCTGGAACTAGCTGGACCACTGCACGAGCAATGTCAGTTCTTCGAAAAAGTAGGAGTAGTAGAAGCACCGGCAAAAGCTGTGAAAAGGTCGGCTGTGGCTAAGTCTATTCCTTGGACGGGAGAATGGTTGCGACCCGATCAGCTCGACCTTTTGACGCACCGAGGTACGCCCAGGATCATCGGTTTGGTCGGATCGTCTGGGGCAGGGAAAACCACCTACCTCGCCATGCTGTACTTGCTCTTGTTCAACGGTAAACGCATCGAAAACTGGGAGTTTGCGGGAAGCTATACTTTGAACGGGTGGGAGTTGCAGGCAAAAACGTTGCAAATTCAAGAAGATGGTTCAATTCGAAATCCTGATGCCACGCCTTCTGACAAGGATTTTTACAGCCTCTACCACCTAGCGCTGCGCCACGATGGTTTTTTAAACGATATTTTGTTTGCTGACTCATCTGGCGAAGTATTTTCAAAATGGGCGGATAACGTGAACGACCCCGCTGCTGAAAATGCCCGTTGGATCTATGACAACGCCCATGCATTCCTGTTGTTTGTGGATTGCGAGGCAATTATCGAGCAGCGGGGCAGAGCCAAGCGCGACATCGTTCAATTAGCCGAACAAGTTAAAAGAGACCTGCGGGGCAGACCGGTGGTGATTGTATGGTCTAAGGCCGACCTAGCCGAGCAGATGCGTGGAAATATTGTGGAGGTTATTAGACGAAGCCTGTCCGAAACTTTTCCAGGAGCCGTATCACTGGAGATCAGCAATTATTCGAAATCTGATTCCGACCAGTTTTGTCACATAAATAATGTAGGCGTCGCAAAAACAGTGCTTAACCATCTAGCCAACCCTCAGCCGCTGCAAATCACGCCTACAGCCATCCAAACAGATGATTATTTCTTTTTATACCGAGGCCGCTATGGCAGCAAATAACGAGATTTTGATCATCGGACCGCCGAGCTCAGGGAAAACCACCTTTCTGGCCCAATTATATGGTCGCCTGATGGATAAAAAAGGAAAGCTGCAACTGGCTTCCGCACCTGAAAACATCGATGGTATCAAAAACGCCTACGATCGATTAGCTGTCGGGGAAGAAACGGAACCAACTGCTTCTACCGATAACCTGGAGGTAAAAATCCCGGTCATTTATGGAGGGCAGGATTTTGTGTTGCATTGCAAAGATTATGGCGGGGAACAGGTACGCGACCTCGTGGCCCTGATGGAATACGACAAGACGTGGATTGTTCGGGCGAAAACGAACGACCGATGGATCCTATTCATTCGCCCGTCGGAAATTGAACACCGCTTCGATTTAAGCAAGAAGGGGCATGCTACAAAAGATCCGAAAGAAAGGAATGCCACAATCTCCAGCACATCCGATCAATCGCAATTCATTGAGCTGGTGCAAGTGCTGCTGCACGCGCGCGGCACAGGCATGAAAAACCCAATTGATACTCCCCGATTGCTCATTGCATTAACCTGCTGGGACGAGCTGAGCACCGATTCGACACCGGAAGAAATCTTGCGGCAGAAGTTGCCACTATTCGCCCATTTTATTGCCGCCAACTGGTTGGCAGGAGGCTTTAAGATCATTGGAGTATCCGCGCAGGAATTCCCGCTAAAAACTGATGAGGCCCGCGACAAATACTTGGACGAGATGCCTCAAAATTTCGGCTATCTGGTGCTGGACGACAATCCGAAGGAAAAAGACCTGACCCGCCTCATCGAAGAAGTCCTGAGCCTATGATAGTTATCCACCAGGCCATATACGGAGAATTGCAGGGGAAAACCTCCGGGCACGATCTGCTAGCTGCTTCCGATGAAAAAAACGAGCTGTTTAGACGAGTAAGCGGCTACACCGATTTGGCCGACCGACCTGTAGGAGGAATTTTGTCCAGTCCCGTGGTACGTGGTTTCTTTGCCGAAGATCATTTTTTGCTGATTAAAACATTTCCCGATAAAAGTCCTGGGCTTCGTTCGGGGAGGGTGTTTTCGCACGCCCTATTCATACCAAAAGCTGACCTGCACCGAGTTCGCGAGCTCAGCGACCTGTTTCAATATCACCTGCCCGATATTCAAAAAGAAGCAAAAATGCACTCACTGGAATACCTCTCGCAGGAAGCTATGACGATAACGGGGGCAGTGAATGGAAGGGAAGCTGCCGCCACCAATGCCTTGCTGGAAAAACAGCCATTTGTTTGGTTGGGGGAGGAAGGTTACTGGGAGTGGGTAGCCCGAATCTGGCCCAAGCTACCGGCCAAAGTAAAGCACATGCTAAAAATCGGAGCTGCATTCGGTCCATCTTATGTTAATAAACAATGCCTCAGCCTACTCTATATTCCCGAAGACGCTAAAACCCTATGGGAGCGGCATTCCTTTCGTGTGCTTGGTGTGGGTGAATCACAGCCCCTGCGATCCTCAGCCGCAAACTGGTTGGTAGGAGATGTTAAAAAGGCTATCCCCTTTGAAACCTTGCTCAATGATTTTGCCCCGATAATTGACTCCATAGAAACGCTCAACCGGCTTGAGGATTATGGTAAGGCCTACCACCAAATCGACAAGACCCCTGGGCTTAACCACTTGTTGGTATTGGCCCATTTTGTTTCACAGATTAGTCCAAATGAAAGGGTTGGCATCAAAGGCAAAAACAAGCTGATGACCGCAATTCTTCAAGCCATTCCAACTGCACCGGTCAAGATGTTCATGGCTCTCACGTACCAAAGCTGGAAAGGATTCCCGAATGCAATAACTTCCGTTTCTGGTGCGGTACTTGACTGGCTCACCAACCATCTTCTTCAAGGAAGACAAGTTAAAGAGTGCGGGGCTGTGCTTGTAAAAGCATTGGAAGCTGAAACGAAAAACTGGTGGGTCAATGCGGTTTTGGAGTATGTCAATAACCGACTGAAAAGACGACAACCCAGCGATGCCTCCATTTTGTGGCAGTGGATGAAAAATGAACCTGCGTTGATCACCCAACACACTTCTTGGTTGCCGGATGATGCTGAAAACGAGCTAACCCCAAAAATCCCAAAGCTGGAAACAGCAGTTGCCGAAGCGGTTCTGCACATGGCAGAACAAAAGGGCTGGCTTGTGCTACACGCGAAAGTGGCTGCGCAGCTTTATTCTGCTGAAAAAGCCATTGAAGCCCAGTTGCGTATCGACACTGATGAAGATCATACCGTAGCGCTAGAAGCCTTGTCTGAATGCATCAGCAAAAGCTCCTTTGTGTCTGTAGCAGCCAGTCATACCGATGCCCGCTTGCACCGCATCGCTGGAAAATTTATTTATGAGAACAAACAGTTACTGAAAGGCATCGACATTGCCAGCGAAGGTTGGCAGAAGTGCTGGGAATTAGCCGTTCAGCGAGGCAGTGATGTGTGGTCGGGCATTTCTAACCCACAGCACACCCTGTTCGAAGTTCTCGATCACCAGCTGGCTGGAAATGCGTTTAGCGCAACTCTGCTTAATGCAATAAGCACTGGAAAGTATAGCAGCCTGAAAGACTATCCACAGCGGGCATCCATCTGGCATGCGCTTCCAGACAAAGCACGTACCGGGTTCATTACCGCAACGCTTCTTGAGCTATTCGATGACCTTGCCACCAGCAAATTAAGCTTCAACGACCTCGAAGCTGAGTTAAAAAACGGAGTGCAATCGCAGAATGTGCAACAGCTTGTTATCAGCAGCAAAACCATTCCGCTTACCAAGAAACTGCGGCTGCTCGATGTACTGCCTAGTTTGGGAGAATGTCACGCACAGCAGTTGATACGGGACAATCAATTTTCACCCGCAGAAGCGAAAGAATTTGGTCGGCTTGTTTCCAAAAACAGATGGGAAACGGTAGCTGACGATCTGTTCAAACTTGGATCTCATAGAAAGGACTTGGTACCAGCCTTATTGCAATGTAGCGACTTACTTGGTTTTTTTCAACGACTAGGTCTTTCGGTTACTGGATTGAAATCTGATGCAATTACGCAAGATGAGTGGTGGGAGGCATTTCTTTCCAGAGCGGTGGAGCTATACCCTTTGGGACCGACTCAAAATGGATTGTGGGCAAACTCAGGCGGGAAATTAGAAGAACTCCACTATCAAGGTGTCTCAGGAAAGCAAAGCTGGACGTTCGCCATAAATCATATTCGAAAGGGTGGTTCGCCACCGGTAAAAAAACTACTGAAAGAGATGCAGAAAGAATTTCACGGAGATTTCAAATTAAAACAGCTTATTCAATTACTATGAAGAAACCTATCCTTATCCTCACCGCTCTGGAAGTGGAGCGCCTGGCCATCGAGCAACATTTAAATAACATTGAGCCGGTAGCACACACTTCAACTGGCACCGATTACACAAAAGGTACATACCGCTGCAATGGTAAAACCCTTGAAGTGTTCGTTGCCCGGACCGATCAAACCAACATCAATGCCGCCATAGAGACTGAACGCGCTATCGCCCATTTTGGTCCCGAATACACCTTTTTTGTTGGTGTGGCCGGTGGATTGAAAGACGTAAAAGTCGGAGACATTGTCATTGGTCGGGATGTTTACGGTTACGAGCGCGGAAAGGCCGAAGAAAACAATTTTAAACCCCGGCCACAATTTGGTGCTTCTTCTTATGCACTGGAGCGATTGGCTGGTCAGTATGCAAAAAGCGAAGCCTGGAAACAAACAACTGAGAAGCTTCTGAACCCGGAATTTGCCCCCGTCATCAGTACTTACACCGGCACCATTGCTTCTGGTGAAAAGGTAGATTCTTCCATTGATTCAGAGCTTCATCAATTCCTGAAACAAAACGCCAGCCATGCCCTCGCCATCGAAATGGAAGGCCTCGGTTTTCTCGAAGTATGCCGCATGCGTCCGCTCGTCAAAACCCTGCTTCTTCGCGGAATTTCCGATCTTGTGCAAGATAAAGGGCAAATGGACGGCAAGGGCTCACAACCATACGCTTCGGCCAACGTAGCTGCCTTCCTGTTTGGTCTACTGGAACAACTGAATTTTTCAGATGCCACAACCGAATGCACCCGAGAGCAAAAAGTAGTTGAAATTATGTGTAAGCTTTATCCAGGAGGATTGCGAGATAATCAAATATGGATAGCTGCTGGTGGGGATTTGTCTTTAATAAACCTAGGCCAAACAGGTAAAGGTCAATGGGTCGAAGCTATTAGAACTTTGAATTTAGGTGGAGGGGGTAATATAACTATCGATAGTTTGATTAAAACTGTTGCAGAAGAGTATGGAGATAACAAAGATGTTAAGGAAATACTATACAGGCCTTAAATAAATGGAGCTGTTGAAGGGAATCGAACCCGAGACCGACTGAGTGCAAATCAGTGAATGAGTTTTAAAACCCTTGCATTGGATTTGTGAATGTCCGCAATTGATGGTTTCGCCAGAATGCCTAGATTGTAAAATCTTCCTGGTTCAGCGAGTAGACTGGTGAGCAACGAATGATCGACAAGTTGCCTCGACAGCATGTGAATTATGAAAATGGCGAACTCAGTCGATCATTTGTCGACATACAGGCGAAATGAGTCGTTGTAAGGGCTGTATTCTGTTGATTCAAAGGTTTTTTCATCTTTCGATAGGAAGAAAGGGCATTACGGTTACCTTGAGTCCGTCGGCCGGTTTACGCTAGGCATTAGCAAAGCACATCACATGAAACGAGATATTCGTGCAAACGACTGCCGATTTCAGGATGACGTAGTACCCATTGCTCAGATAGAGCTTGTTAGACGGCTCTGTTTAACGTCATTGCGTAGTGGGAAAAATACAATGTGGCATCGCCGCGAACCTATTGAATTGAAAGCGGAAAGAAAGGAACGACGTAAAAATTCGACGCGCGAAAAGCAATAATTAATCAACTGCGCTGCCACATTAATTGGTTCACAAGCGTGCACCATTAATAAATCCATCGATATATCAATCACTAAGCAAGAAATGATATTGTTTTCGCTCCAATAATCTCTGGTGTTTTCAAGGCAGAACCATCGCAAAATCTATCATAAATATCGAGTTACACCATTATAGTTTTCCACCATGAAGACCCATATTTATAAAATGGGGCAAGCAGGTGGAAAAATATAATGTGGCAGAGGCGTGGGTCAATTGAAAATGTGAATAGCCCGTTGACTTATGGTGGCGGGGTAGACCGCAACAGTAATTGCGCGCGCGATCCAACAAGTGACGGGAAGACCCGCTGGCAAAGTGCATTACAGATGCATCTAGCCAGCGGGTTCAAAATTCGGAATGCGATATGCTGACCTGACCCTAACCAGAGGACAGGCCAATGAGGACATCCATATTCTTACTTCTACCTTTTATGGCTGGTTGCGCCCAGGCGCCGATCGATCCGGCCACTTCCCAGCAAGTCATCACATCGATAACCGACGTCGAGCCTCACCGCGACTGGCAGCTTGGAATGGATGCCTTTGCCTCCGAAACTGGCGGGGCGGCGGTACGGCAATCGTCCGTGGAGCATGTGGTCACCCGTAAACCGCATGCCGCAGCCGGTACCTTGGCAGATGCGAGTGGATTCGTAACTCTGCCATTGGCCGAAGCGGACGCAGCCTTAGCGCAACCTGGTTTTCAGCCGAGTGGCGACGAAATCGAAAGAGCCTGGCGGAAATACTGCCGGCATAAGCTGGACATGACCGATCGCGATCAGGAGATTATTCGCACCACCACCATGCCGGCCAGACTGAAAGCGTCATGCAATCCAAAAAGCTTGAAGAAATAAACGGGTTTATCGGCGATGTTAGCGAAATTGCTCAATACGATATTGCGGATTGCCGAGCCGGATGAAGAGGTGCCTCGATATCCACCATTCGCCAAAGGGCTGCCGGTGATCCCCGCAATTAAAATCCTAGAGTCTCAAGACGAATTAATTAAAAAAATCAAACACTATTTAGGTGTCACCGACCAGGAATATCAAGGGCGGGTATACCCCTTAATATTCAATTACGCGCGATTTGTGCATTTGTTACCTGCGTCGGAAAAGCATCACCACCGCGGCGCCGGCGGGTTATTCCGTCATGGACTAGAGGTCGGTTTTGAAGCTGTTTATAAATCCCATGGCGTGCTGTACGGCATGGATGAAAACCCAGGTAGACGAAAACAACTGACGCCACGCTGGCGATTGGCGATATTCATTGCCGGTATGTTGCATGATTTAGGCAAGCCGGTCACCGACGTTGAAATTAAATCCGAGGATGGCGCTTATAACTGCAATATAGTGGGGGACGATATTGAAGCCTGGGCGAGGAAGCGCAAAATCCAACGGTATTATCTGAGCTGGCGAGTCAATCGGAATGGTGACCATGAAATTGTTTCACCGACTTTAATCAATAAGGTCATCACACCCGAAGTTCAGGAGTATTTAAATGAATACGGGCCGACAATCTACAAAGAAATGCTGCTCACAATTGCCGGCACCTCACACAACTCAAAGATGTACTCACTGGTAATGGATGCCGACTACCTCAGCGTAGAGAAAGACCTTAAAAATAACTGCATACCCATTGACCCGTCGATAGGCGCACCGATCGAATGGTTCATATTAGACGCCATGCGGCAACAGATTAAAAAGGGAACGTGGACCGATAATGCCAAAGGGGCGGTGGTTTGGCGTCTAAAAGAAGGCACCTTTATCCTGTGGAATGAAGCGGCCGAAGATATTAGCCGTTTGATCACGAAAAGCAATATTCCTGGAATACCAAAACACCCGGATACGCTAGCCGATATTCTGATCGATCGCCAGCTTGCCGTCCCATATCGCTTGAATCCGCAAACCGTCAGGCGCTACTGGACCATTAAGCCTGGCAGCATGGACCTGCCGCTTAGGGTGCTCAAGTTGGTGGATCCGATGAACGTGTATACCGACGCACTGCCTTTGATCGTCGACGGACATGTGATTCACATCGAGACCGAGACCGACGGTCAATCCGATGCGGTAGCACAGGATGGTGAAGCGGCCGTAACCCCAACAAATCACGACAGCGAGAATTCAATCGACGCGGAGCAGGCGAACCCGGAATCTGAACCGGAAATACCGTCCGGAGGCGTCGTGGAAATAGAGACCTCGATAAAGGCTCAACCAGCAACGCCGCCCCCGGCGCCAACAAATCATTCCCAACCGAGTCCGGCCAGTCCTGCGCTGAACGCAGATGACAATAGCAAGGTCAATACCGCGGAGGCCAAAGCCGCCAGACAGTGGTTGGCCTCAAAGCACGCGGCCGGCGCCTTGTTGATGCAAAGTCTTGACGCGATATCCGCGGAATATTTTCAAATACAACCGAATGGCCGCGTCTTGATGTTGCATCTGAATATCGCAGCGGCATTGGACCAAAAGCCCATCCATATCATCACGACAATAGACGCCGCCGGCATGATCGAAGTCGATCCGCGCAAACCCATGGTCAAGGTTACCGAACTGGGCGGCGTCAAGGGCGTACTGCTGAACAAAGAAACCAGCCGATACCTAACGGTACTGATCCAAAACGCGGAAACGCCGCCGGTTCCCCCAACACCGCCTCAAATCGCCGCCACCCCTCCGGGTACCAACCGCCCAACACCAAGTCGCGGACAACCCCAGAGAGCGCATACAGCGCAACGCAATGCGACCCATGAGATTGATCAACTCATACAAGCGATTAAAGCCTTCGAACTGCCGCTTGCAGTCGATCAAACGGATGATAGCTTGATCGTGGATATGGTGTTACTGAGAGGTTATATCGAGGAACGGCAGTTATTCGAAATGAAACAGTTATTGCGATATGCCTTCGAACGACCGGATATTTCGATCGATAACACCAATAAAAAATTCATCGTTAAAAAGTAATGAAAGACGAATACGACTATCAATTACCCTGGCGGCCCAATTACGAGATTACGGCCATTGTGGTCTGGATCGCCTTTGGTCTTGTGTCGTATTTGATGTATCGGTTTTCGGAATTACCGAGCGAACCTTTTAACGGACTCATGGTGGCGTGCGTCTTTATGGCGGTCAAGCGCGTGCCGGCCTCGGCCGGGGTGTGGTATCGAAAGCACCGGCTCAATTACTTCAAATTTCAGCGGTTCAATGTCGCCAGTCTGGCCGGTATTGTTCGGCGCCACCCGGATCAATGGTGGTTGGGCTGGGGATTCGAGTGGAACCAAAAGCACGCCCAATTGGCTTACGACATCCAGAAGCGCGATTTAACCGGATTAATCCCGGTCAATCATGATCGGATGGGGGCGACATGGATCCATGGGTTAGGCTTAACCGAGGATTACATTCGGCAAGCGATCTCGCACAGCGCCGGCCACACCTTGATCGTTGGCACCACTGGTGCCGGAAAGACCCGCTTGTTCGACATCTTGGTGACACAGGCGGTGTTGCGTAACGAAGCCGTGATTATTATCGATCCCAAAGGCGACAAAGATCTGAAATGGTGCGCCGAACGCGCGTGCCGACTTTCGCGGAACCCGGACCGGTTTGTCTACTTCCATCCGGCTTTTCCGGACGAAAGCGTCCGTATCGATCCGTTAAAGAATTTCAACCGCTCGTCCGAGTTGGCCAGCCGAATTGCCGCGGTCAGTCCTGGTGAATCCGGTTCGGATCCGTTCAAGGCCTTTGGGCAAAAAGCCTTGGATAACATCGTCCAAGGCCTGTTTGCGGCCGAAGAACAACCGTCCCTGGTGAAGTTACGGACTTACCTGGAAGGCGGTCCGGTGCCGTTGGTGATTAAGGCCTTGGTGCGATATTTCGACAAGGTGCTCCAATTCGATTGGCGCAGTAGTATCGGAATGAAAAGAATGGATCTGAACGACAAAACTGCGCAGTTGCTGGTCAAATTTTACCGGGAGCGAGTCCAGCGGGAACGGCAGAACACCGACCTGGAGGGGCTGATTTCCATGTTCGAACACGACCGCACGCATTTCAGCAAAATGATCGCCTCCTTATTGCCGCTGATGAATATGCTGACCTCCGGCAGCTTAGGCGCATTGTTGTCGCCGGACCAAAGCGACTCGAACGATACACGGGCAATTACCGACGCGGCCGAAATCATTAAAGGCGCTAAAGTCGCATACATCGGTCTGGATTCCTTATCGGACAGCATGGTCGGCAGTGCTATAGGCTCCATTCTGTTGGCCGATCTGGCGGCTGTCGCCGGCGACCGGTACAACCACGGCGTCGATAACCGGCCGGTCAATATTTTTGTCGATGAAGCGGCCGAAGTGATTAACGACCCTTGCATCCAGCTCTTGAATAAAGGCCGCGGCGCACAATTCCGGTTGTTTATTGCCACCCAAACCTTTGCGGACTTTTCGGCCCGACTGGGTTCCGAAGCCAAGGCCAGACAAATACTGGCCAACCTCAACAACTTGATCGCGCTCCGGGTGATGGACGCCGAGACCCAGACCTATATCACCGACAATCTGCCCAAAACCCGATTGAAGTACATCATGAGAACTCAGGGAGTTTCTACCCATTCAGCGAATCCAGCGGTATTTTCCGGAAATATCGGCGAGCGATTAATGGAGGAAGAGGGCGACTTATTCGCCCCGCAGTTATTAGGCCAATTGCCTGATCTACATTACATCGCCAAATTGTCTGGCGGCCGCATCGTCAAGGGCCGTCTGCCAATACTGATCTCTGACCTGGACAAGGAAAAAACCCATGCCTCGCAAAAAAATGCGTAAACCAAAACAAACCGCGGAAGAAATCATGCTGAATCGATGGCGCAAATTAAACCCCACCGAGAATCGAGATTTGCAAATACTGGAATTGGATTGGCCGGTTGCGATCGACATTCTCCAAGCGGCGATCAAGATCATGACCGATCATCACCATAAGGCAGATCAGTTGGAGGACGTGATCACGCAACTGATGTCTCAGGTACTGATCGCTTACGCGCAGGCATCCAGGCAGCATCATACGGACGATGCATATCGTCTGCTCCGGACGGTCGAATCGATTCAGCGCTTTTTGCTCCACAGGTATGTAATGGACGTATCGATTGAGGCCTTGGTGACCAACCCCAGAGTTGTCGCCTTGATCCAGCGAGCAGCGGCGTAATTATGACCAAGAGCCTCATTGTCACCTTGATCTTGTGGGCGGCCGAAGTATTTTTGATTGCGGTATTGGTGTCTGACCAATGGTTAACCAATATGCAAGATGCCGAAGACCGGATGATCATCGAATATCTGGGCGCTGACAACGATCGGCGGATTCGGGATGAAGCCAATGCGGTATTCAACGCCATGCTGGTGGAAACCGGGATTCAACGTAACGTGTACCATTTTTTCATCCCCACCGTTGCCGAGCGCGAGAAATCGGTTGGGTTTGAACATTTCGGGCAGACCGATTATTTCCCCCTCGTCCAAAGCAAATTGGACGTGCTATTCGGGACGTTTTACCAATCGCTGCGGCGTTTTTTCTTACTGTTGTCCTGGTGGCCGTTTTTAATCGCCGCAGCCATACCCAGTGCGGTGGACGGCTTGGTGCAACGCAAAATCAAGCAATCCAACTTCGATTATTCCAGCCCGTTGGCGCACCGGTATAGCTTCTACACCGTCATCGGCATTATCTACTTGCTGCTGCTCGGCTTGACCTTCCCATTTCCGATCCCGCCGCAGGCGATGCCGATGGCCTGTGTCGGTATCGCCTTTGCGATGAACGTCTATTTTGCTCACACCCAGAAACGAGTATAGCCAGGAGAACCTGTATGAATCCATCCGGACAGACCGGCCGCTTAGTAGTCCTGTTAAGTCTGCTTCTTCTAGCAGGTACCGCTCAGGCACAGAGACTGGTTGGTGTCGTAATAGGCGTGCACGACGGCGACACGCTGACCTTACTCACCGACGACCGGCAGACCTTAAAAGTGCGCTTGGCCAAGATCGATGCGCCTGAACTCAGTCAAGCCTATGGTCAGGCCGCCAAACACGGACTATCCGACACCACCTACCGCCGCCGAGTTACGGTCGAATATACCCAGCAAGACCGCTACGGCCGCCTTATTGGCCACGTCGACGTGGGCGGTCAGGACGTTAACTTGGCACAAGTAGCCAAGGGCTTGGCCTGGGTGTATCGGCAATACAGCAATGATCCGGTATTTCTTCAAGCCGAGCGCACCGCTCAAGCTAGTCACCTCGGGTTATGGCAAGATCCAAGTCCTATTGCGTCTTGGGAATTTAGACGTACCGAGGATGCAAGATGAAGATGGCGATGGCGAAAGCGAATCCGGCAGACCTCGATATGGCCCTTGAACTGGCGTACGCGCTGGAAGCCATCAGCAGCCGATACGGCGCTACCATGCCCGAGAAAATCGCCAAGCCGCAAGACGATGAAGACGACACCGAACCCTTTTCTGTTGATGACAGTGAGAATTGCCGGCGTGTGTGCGAATACCTGATTCGCTTGGCACGCAGCGCGTCCTTGTTCCGCGTCGTCATGGGAATGACCGTGTTGCTGGATCCGACAAACAAGGTCGTGGACCCCACCGCCAGCACATTGGAGCATCACCCCGACACGCTAGCCGCACTGGCGGCAATGGCCAAGTCTGCGTCGGACGGCACGGAATAACAGAGGAGACGTCGGCATGCTGTTTACTGCCCCTGAATTCATGTACCTGTTTCTGCCGGCGACCGTGCTGTTGTGGTGGTGGCTCATGTCGCGACACTACGGAGAGATCGCACAATGGTTCATCGTCGGCTGCTCGGTGCTGTTCTATGCAGCATGGAGCGCCGAGTACGCCTTGCTCTTGGTCGTCAACGCCTTACTGAATTTCTATTGGGGCAAACGGATTGCCGTCACTCACTCCAAAATCAGGTTAGTCTTGGGCGTTGTGTACAACCTGGGGCTTCTGGCCTACTTCAAATACGCCGATTTTCTGATCGAGACCAGCAACGCGCTGACCGGTAGCCAATGGCCATTGCTGCAGGTGATCCTGCCGCTCGGAATCTCGTTTTTCACCTTTCAGGCGATTGCCTATTTAGTCGCTTGTGCCAAAGGCCGGGTCGACGATTTCGATCTTGGCCGTTTTGCGTTTTCCATTTCGTTTTTTCCGCATCTGATTGCCGGCCCGATCCTGCATTATTCCGACATCATGCCGCAGCTCCGGCAAGGCATCCGCTTCGATCCGGAACGCATGACCAAAGGCTTGTTCCTGTTTGCGGCCGGACTGTCCAAAAAGACCGTGATCGCCGATCGCCTGGCGGCCGTGGTGGATCCCTTGTTTGGACTCAGCGATCAGCTCACCGTGTGCGAGGCCTGGGTAGCGGCCGTGGGGTATGGCTTGCAAATCTACTTCGACTTCTCGGGCTACTGCGACATGGCCATCGGCGTCGGATTGATGTTCGGACTCGTGCTCCCGCAAAACTTCGCTTCGCCGTATCAAGCCGGTACGATCGCCGACTTCTGGAAGCGCTGGCATATCACGCTCTCGCGGTTTCTGCGCGACTATCTGTACATCCCCTTGGGCGGTAACCGGCAAGGCTTTTATCGTGGATTGTGGGCCGCGGCCATCACGATGCTACTAGGCGGCTTATGGCATGGTGCCGCCTGGACCTTCGGCGCCTGGGGAGCGATGCACGGCGCCATGATCGCGCTTTATCGGCTATGGACCAAGACCGGTTATACGATGCCGGGTTATCTGGCCAGAACCTTGACCTTGCTTGGAGTGTTTTTCGCCTGGGTGCTATTCCGGGCGGCGAGTATTGACCAGGCACTAGACATCTGGCGGGCGATGTTGGGACTCAACGGGATATCGGTGCCGGTCATGCTCGCCGGCTGGTTCAGGTCCGAGACGGTTCCGATATCGGGGCTGGTCAACGGCCTGGACATGCTCGCCATCGGCTTCCTACTGGCGATTTGTCTACGCTACCGCAATGCACAAGCGCAACTCGACACTTTCACCCCGGATCTGAAGGCACTCGCGACGTTTGCCGGTTTATTCTTCGCCGGCACCTGGCTATCGGCAGCCCATGAAAGCTTCATCTACTGGTCGTTCTAATTTCGGCCATTTCTGGCGTGCCGCTTTGGCCGTGAGCGTGTTGATTGGCGGGGCGATGCCGGTGTGGAACTGGCTGGTGAATCCCTACCAAGTGTTCGATGTCGACCAAGGCATCGGCGAACCTTACACATCCCCGGCGACCAACGAGCGTTACGGCAAGGTGAGCCATCTGTTGAATCAGATATCGGCGCCGGACCCGGAGCAGCCGATTGATTGCCTTATGGTCGGGTCATCGGTGATGGGCTTGCTCGACCCACGGCTCTTGGCGCAGTATTTCCCTGAAAGCCGGTGTTACAACCTGGCATTCTTGGCGGGTCGGCCGGGTGAGATCCTGGCCACGTTAAACGCGTTGATCGCGCAAGGACTGCCACTTAAGCGGATCGTCTACGGATTGGAGCCGTTCGCCTTTTCCGACCCGGTAAACGAAGGCCCAGCCAATCGATTGCATCCGATCGTGACCGGCGAATCGCGCTGGAAATTCTATTTGAATTACCTGTTCGAACCCAGCCTTGGCGATGGGATAGGCTACCTGTTCGACGCCTTAAACCACACCATTTCCGTTAGATACGATATAGACCATACCGGCCGGTATCAGTTGGTCCGGTACGAGACGGAAATACAGAGAAACGAAACTGAATTCGTCAACAGACAATTCGAGCAGGGTAGGGGACCCAAGTCTGTTTCGCCTTGGATAATGAGGCGATTCGACGAGTTTAAATCGCTGGTGGAGTTTTTAAATAGCCAACAGATCGAAGCTTATTATTATTTGAACCCGCTACATCCGAGTATTGCGAAAGTCTACGGGACATCGGGATTGGAGGAGTTCAAAACCCGGATTTCGAGTAGAACAGGTGGCCGGACTATTCCCGACTGCTCACTCTTGCTGAGTGAAAACGCGAATATCCGATTTTACGATTACAAGCATTTTCGGACGACGGAATCGACAACGGTGTTGGACTGTGCGTTAGGAAATGGCTCAAGTCAAAGTCGACAGCAGAGTGGCAGGTGATCGACAGACGTATTTGCACACTTGAAATGATACAGGATATCGAGTGGAACACGACAGACCAACGGAGCGAAAAACGCGTCATTTGGGGCTGGGGACGTGCGGCTGCTTTTACAGAAACCTCGCTTGCGGTTGAAGCCTAGGAACCCACCGAATCATCTTCCTTTGGGGGAGGCTGCGAAAGCTCTTTAGTTAGGAAGTGAAGGTAAAAATGGATTGTTAATGACTAACGAGCCAATAGCTTGACCATGTTGCATGTCTTCCGAATACAATATTGAGCACCCGGCGTCCAGCGCCGCGCTGACAATCATGCTGTCATACAACGAAAAACCAAATTGTTCGGCAATCGCCAAACCTTGTTCGTGGATGCTGACGCTCAAAGCTTGAGTTTCACAGATACTTCGGATAACCGACAAGGTTTCGCGGATTTCGACATACGTCATCTTCAGCTTGCGCGACGCTACCGACGCAAATTCATTCAACACCTGCACATTGATTACTCCGCCGAAGGCGATAATCTCTTCGGCGCGGTCTGCTTTTTGATTGTCCTCAGACAGTAAATACAGCAAGACGTTGGTATCGAGAAACGGCTTAGCGGTTTTCATTCGCTTCCAGGCGGTCAAACTTAAAATCAGCGGGTAGGCGCCCACGAAATTGATGCAATTTGGCTAACAACGTCTGTGCCGAAGGTTTTTTATCTAGTTCAAATACCCGTTCGCCGACGATATGTACTTCAATGTCATCGCCTTCCTTTAACTCTAACGCTTCTACCACCGTGGCGGGCAAACGAATAGCTAAACTATTACCCCATTTTGCGACTTGCATGTGCCTCTCTCGACTCATTAAAAGATATACATAGCACATTGTATATCCATGAGGCAATGAATGCCATTGCCTCTCATGGTCAACCCTAAGCCGATGATCGAAGTCTGCGGAAACCCCGCCGTTCTGGCGCAAACCAGCCACCCATTCCGATTAAAACCGCCACCGGTGTTAACCGGCGTGTAAATTATTCCAATTTTTGATCAAAACGAGCGTCCAACTCTTTCTAGGATGACAAAGGCTTTGGTTTCATTGAACAAATCGCGGTAGAGATCACTTTGCACTCTTTGGTGTGATTCACGGCAGCGGTCGGAAAAGTCTGAAGGAAGGCCAGCGCGCGGCCATGGAAGTGACTTCGAGGCCCAAAGGTCCGCAAGCCGAAAACGTGACCCCTTTATAGTTGTCGAAGCAATGGCTCGGCAAGACGTGAAACCAAATCCTAACTAAGCTATCGTTTTTATTATAGGAAATGCCTTGAAATTGCATTAATTTAACATAATCCATCTTATGCGAAGTCACATTTGTTAATGCAATATAGTAATGTCCTGTTTTAGCAAAGTTGAAATGTCCTATCTGGAGTCACTTAACCACGCGTTAATTTACCCGGGAGTCGGAAGCTATGAAGGCATTTATGACCATGAACCCGCCAGAATGACATCGCGTCGAAGTTATTCAAAAATTATCAGATAACTATTTACGTGCAGCGTGCGGTAGTTATCATCCTGACGATGCCTCTCATGTGATAATCAGCGAATTATGACGAACGTTACCACCGTGAGAGCGAAGCATGGGCATTCAGGATAGAGATTACTACTGGGAAAAACATAAATCAGCGTCAAAATCGAATGTCAGTGACTTTGACCAATTGCTCAAGCGCAATAAATACACCAAGAAATCCGCCAAACAGAACGCTGGCGGTTTTAAATATCTTTTGATGCCGGCACTGATGCTGTTCGGGCTTTGGCAAGGTGCAGATAGATTGCTGAAACAAAGAGCGGCTCATCACCCAACATCGCCAACCATTTCCATTCCTGGTGGTTCTGATCCTGTTGCTATTCCCATTTCAGGCGGTCTTGAAATAACGGCCGACCGGCAAGGACATTTCCGAGGGACGACATATATCAATGACGTTCCAATGCCTTTCTTGATTGATACCGGCGCAACCATAACCTCAATTCCTGCCAGCTTAGCCTATGCTGCTCGCCTGCCCGTTGGTGCCCAAATAAACGCACATACAGCCGGAGGCCAAGTTGTAGACCGGCTTACTAAAGTAAGCCACCTGAAAATCGGCAATGCGGAAATCCAAAATCTTGATGCGGCCATCAACGAGCATCTGGAAGAAGTGCTGATCGGCATGAATACCTTGAAGTATTTCAATATCACCCAAAGCGGCAACACCATGACACTGGTGGCCAATGGTTCTTCGCCCGAACAGATTACTAGGGCTTCAGCTTCAATCATGCCGCCATCCCCTGTTCGACCAAATATTTTGGCTGTAGAACAACCCATTGCAAAACCAGAAATTAAGCGACCAACAACCATAAAAAGAACTGTAAGTTGTGATGCCAACAAAGTATGCACCACGAAATACAGCGACCGCTGACATCAGTATCAAATACCTTATTCTTGGTCATTGCGTATTCCAATTAAATCCACCACCGATTCCAATGTCAAAACCACCAGGCATTCCAATCGAAATCCGCCAGTGGTGCCGACCGGCCAGGAGCAGACGATCATGACTGTCCGCTTGCAGGTTGTGTGGCCGTTCCAGTCGGCTCGGTGCACTTTGGACGTCTCAGACGTGAAGGTCGGGGCTTCGTCTAGGAGGAATCGAATAGAAGCTAGGTGCGAGAGGTGGTCTGCAGAGGGGTGCTTAGCCCCGGTCCATTGTGCGCAGGAGTGTGCATCCGTTTCGGGCAAGAGTTTCAGCAGCCTCGTCATTTGAAAGGCCCCACAGCGGGCCTAGGCCTTCGGCGGTTCGGATGGCGTTCCAAGGCATGATTGGTTTGCCAGCGACCTTCGCAAAAGGCCCATCGCTTTCAGGCACAACGCGGTCGCGCGGCATCGCCGCTGCCAAAGCTCGACCATTTGCAGACTCAAACATCGCCGGACCGATACTGAACCAACACCCGTGCGCTGCGGCGGCCTTCAGTTCGGCCAAGCTCCCAGAGAACCAGTGCATGACCACAGTTCCGAAATTCGGGTGTCGCTTAAGCTCGGCCAAAACATCTCTGACGGCGCAGCGGGAATGGACGCTAAGAGTTCTTCCACCTAGCTCCGCGGAACGTGCTATGACGGCGCCGAAAATCCTGCGCTGGACTTCGTAGTGAACTTTGAAGCGAGGCGATCCATCAAGGCCCACCTCACCCACCGCCTTGACCCTAGCAATCTGCTCCAGCAGTAGGTCCAGTTCTGCGGCGCGCTCTTGGGCAATCTCGGGATGGAGTCCAGGTGTGATGAGTACTGAGGGCAAGGGCTCGAGCGCACTCGACGTAGCCGCAAACGCCTTTGGACTCGTGGTCACCAACCAGGTGAACTCATTGCGCCGAGCGGCTTCGCGATAAACCTCCCTTGCTCCAGGGTAGAGATCCAGGTGGCAGTGAAAATCCATCATAGCAGTCCGTCAGCTTGGAGCAACGCCTCCAGTTCACCGAGACCAGCTTGGAGCACACTCCGATAGGAACCTCGCTCGCTAGGCGTTGCAAATGCCAGCGTGGCGCCAAGGAAGCGGTCCAATCCTTGTTCACGCACCGATAGTACTGCCAGGGTTGCCGCCATCGGGTCGTCCGGTCCGCTAGACTTGTCGGAACCGGCCAGCGACGGAAAGGCATATGTAGTCCTGTCGCGGCCAGAGCCCCATGCGAGGAACGCTCCCCGTCGAATCATGCAGGGAACACAGCGCCCGCAGTGCGTGCGGTTGTAGGTTCGGAAGCGGCCACAGCTCGTGGAATCTGAAGCGATGGTGTCCAGCAAGACTTGGTCCGCGCATTCGCGAAGCATTTCGCCCTTAGTTTTGAACCGATACGGTAACTCGAACCGCACACCGATGCCCAGACCATCGACCAACTCCTGCAGCTTCGCGATGAACAGCGGGTGCGTCGTGCGGGTGCTGAGACTGGCAACACGCCCAGGTACGAGGGGCGGATTGACGCAAATGAAGCCGTTCTCGGGGACGAAGACCTGCACAGGCCGACCGACAATCTTGGACGCCGCCATTACGGCGAACCCATAGAATGCCAGCGACCTTCCACGGGTCGAGGGCTCACGGCGGCCGGTAAAGCTGATGCCATGACTCCACTGCATGTGGGTGGCGCCGCCGCCAAGCAACGTAGCGTACCTGCGTTGCCGCTCGGAATCCTCGTGAGCCAGCTGTGAGACAAAAGCCGGCAGACGCCCTGCGGCCACCAGGTCGATGCCCCCAATAAGGCTGTCAAGGCCTCCTGACAGCAACGAGATACAATCGTGAGCCAGCGGCTGAGGTCTTCCGTTCGGAGGAGCAACCCCGCCCTCCACAAAGTGGAGTGTCCAGTAGTCTCCGGTTAGTACCTTCAACATTTTCTCGGCATGAGCCTTCCACGGCGCCCACCAAAGTGGCTCGTGCAATGCGACGGTGAGCTCGATGGTTCGCGTCCAGCCATCAGAGCTGGTACTCCGAAGGCAACAGAGGTCTGCTGCGCAAACGGACAGACAAAACTGTATGAAATCCCACGCCTGGGCGCTCGGCGTGAAACCCTTTCGCTTCAAGGAACCACGCCAGCCCTGTGCGATGGTTCCAACACCAGAACGTTTTGCGCTCTTGAACAGTGTGAACGTGTGCTCGCCATCTTCGAGCGTTGCTGGCAGGTGATCGACGGACGTGCACAGCACCTTAATCATGATGCAAATACCTCCATTGCCGACTGCAGTACTTCACGGGAGAGCCGTTTGGGGTCGAGCCCTGTTCCACCGAGTTGTTCCATGACGACGCGAACTTCCGACTGAACGTACTCCCGCATGTCCTTCCGAAACAGCTGGACTTGTTGCGGGTCGTGCCTCAGCCGCTCGTAGGTCTGCCCGAGTTGCAGGTCCATGCGATTGCAGACATCGTTGGCGATGGTGATGGCCATAACGTCGTGAATCTGCGCGTCCGTGAGATTGAATACGTCGATGCCAGGATTTAGCTCGTAAAGCAGTCCGAGCGCCTCGGCTGCGGCATTACGCAGCGATTCGTCATCCACACTGCCCGTATCTGGCATGACCTCCTTTACCAATTCCAAGATGAGGTCGTCAGCAGCGAGATTCGCGGTCCGCGTACGATTTACCCAGTCAACAACCTGCGGGTCGGACCCATCGCGGGCGGAGGCCAAGAACTGCCCGAGGGCACCTGCGCCCTGGGCTGTGCTTCGCATTGTGGAGGCCGCGCGTCGCGCACCGCCCATGCCATTGGTAACCATGCTCTTGGCCGCAGCGCGCAATGACTCGCGTCCGCCACCGCCAAGGGCGGCGGACATCTTGGAGCGCGCCTCGGCGAACCTTCGACTGGGGGCAAAAGCCTCATCAGCTGTTGCTGGCTCGCCGGCACCCGCCGGTCCGTCTGCTCCAGCTTCCGTGCCCGTGTCAGCGGGCTTGTGGTCACCCCCCTCTCCAGAACCATCATCCCCGCCACCGGCATTACCGGCAGGCGCTGCCTCTGGCGTCAGCCATTCCGGGTCAAACGGCGAGCCGGCTTTGCCACCGGAGCTTGACGTTGAGGTTCCCACTACCTGACTCCCTTCTTCGATTGCTGGATGGCCGCCTTAGTGGGCTTATCCACTGAGGCGTCCAACTCCCACTTGTCGAGGGTGGGACGCGCCCACGTCTGCGCGTACAGAAGGGGAATGACGCCAGGGCCGACCTTCCCCACCGGCGCTTCCGCCAACAGCGCCGAGGCTTGCGCAGCAAGTTCTGGAAAGACTTTGCAGGGCTCGATGAGTGGGACGACGTCTTCGCCCGAGCGCCAAGTCCGTTTAGCGGCTTTCAACTGCCAAGCTTTACCCATGGCCAAACCTGCCTGGATGGCGCCAGCAGTGCGTATTGCTTCGGTTAGCGGCGCGTTCGAATTCGTCGCAGCGGCCAGTGCGTCGCGCAACGCTCGTCCTTCGTCGGTCATGTTGTCTGCGCCGAAGTCCCGAGTTGCAGTGTCCCTGCTCAAGTGCAGCAAGGGCCGGAGGTCTACCTCGCCCAGCGATGGCTTGAGCTGCAACCACTCGCGCGAAAAAGGGTCATCCTTGAATGGCTCTGGGAGGGGCGTACCGGGGCCCGCAGCAGCCGCGGCCTCCGCTTCACGCAAGATTGGCACTCGCCCGTCGGCATCCGACGAAACCCTTGCGGCCAATGCGTTGGCTAGCGTCTCGTCGCACCGCTCGACAAGGTGCCATTTCGCAAGAGACGGGATGTCGAGGTCGATGCCCTGAGGTGCAGCCAAGGCCGACCGCAGGTAGACCGTGTTCAAGAACCGCTTCATTAACCGCGGGTTCGCGTTCACGGCGCTCGACTGGGTAAGCAACGGCGCCAGACCTTCAGCGAGTTGCATCAATGCGAGCATGGGCGCGTTACTTGAGCCAACAAGGCTTTGCAAGAACTCGGACGTGACGGCGTCGCCCTTCCAACTGGTCTGCAGGCGCTTCGGGATAGACTCCTTCGCAGCATCAAATCCGCTCTTGTTGAAGATGTCGTCGGCATGGGCACGCTCCATCAGCAGTAGTGCTAGGTATGCCTTTGCTTCATTGATGCCGAGTCGCGGAACGTGCAGCGGGACCTGGATTAGCTTGTCGAAGTAATTTGTTGCGACTTCGCCGGATATACCAGTGCCCTCGAAGTGCACCCGTACCGCTCCGCGAATGAACTCGTTATCGGCCGCCACCACGAAGGCGCTGCGCTTGAGGAAGAGAAGAAGGCGAATCGACTCCAGCGTGGAGATGGCGGTCTTGGGCAGGCAGCGGTCCAGGTCATCCACGAAGACGACCAGCGTAACCTTCAACTCTTCGAGCAGTTCTTCGAGGGCATTGCGGAACGCCTGAATTTCATTGGGCAACGAGACCGGCTCTGCCGTCTTGAGCAGGTCGTTGGGCATTCCCTTGTCGGTGGCCTTTTCCTTCTTCTTGCCCTCTCCGTCGTCCGACTCCTTGGTATCGTCGTCCTCGCCAACTCCGAAGAGCCCTGCAGCTTTCATGACAGCTGAGCCGATGCTGCCGACGGGCACACCCGTGTAAAGCGTTACGGCCGCTTCACCGCCCAACTGGGCGAGGCGAAGGAAGTTGATGCGCTTGAGGAGGCGCTTTGCCTTCTTCAACAGCGGCTCGTTCTTAGCCGCTAGACGTAGAACTTCGTCGCCAACCAATTGCAGCAGGGCGCCCCGTGCGCCCTCGAAGTCCTGATAAAGCCACGGGTTGAAGGTGACGACGATGTAGGAGTTCGTCCCCGGGGTGTCGGCCTGTTTCAGACGGTATTCAATCATCCTTACCAACGAGGTCTTGCCGACACCCCAGCCGCCAGAGACACCTACCGAAATCGGCGTTCCGTTCGCCTGCTGCAAAAGCTTTGCGCATGCGTCCGCTACAACGCCAAAATTTAAATAGTCGACGGTCGTTTCATTGTCTGACCACATCTCAATCAACCTCCCTTTTATCTGTAGCGACTCAAGCTTATATTCGGTTGCGGGCAGTGTAGCACCCTGTCACCGGGTAATAAGGCAAAACCGTTTGGATCCAACGGCATGGAAAAATCCTTCCCCCGTATTCACTTCTCTCCGAGCGGATATCTGGGGCACCGACCGTAAGATTCCGTATCGAAACTTGGTGTATGTCCGCAGCCAGTTGATCAAAAAGTACACCGCGCGCCGGAAGACGGAGTTCAAGCCCATCAACGCTGAGCTGATCGGAGCACTAGGACGTTTGTTCGACGGGCTCATGGAGGAGTACCGCAAGCAGAAGAGCAGTTTGCAGAAACTGGTGCGACCTAGCGGCCGGTCAAAGTCAAGCCGCAGCCGACGCAGGGCCCAGGGTAGCAGGCCTCGTGAATTATGCCCTTTCACCTACACCCTGTCTAGCCGACAAAGTGCAGCATGCTGCACTTTGCGTCTAACCTCGAACGTTGACCGGCCGCTTTTCGGCGTCTGATTTGGAGGTTCCGTTGTCAGTAATGGGTCGATTACGACGATTCGTCCAAGTGAGATTGTTAATGAAGCGGCCATTCTCACAAACACACCACATTCACTTGCTTACCAAACACCTCTTGCACCGTCGGAATCAAATGGTCATGGTGGCTCAGGAAGATAACTTGGGTTTGTTCTGACAATGCCTTAAGTGCTTCAAACCCCGCTTTTGATCGGACATCATCGTAGTTGATAAATAGATCGTCGGCGACGAATGGCAACGGCATGGCCTGTTCCAGGTGCATTTCTAGGGCCGCCAGTCGAAGTGCCAAATAAAGCTGGTCTCGTGTCCCATCACTCATACCAGATATACCGACTAGCTTGCCATCGGAGCGCAGCCCTTCCAATACCATCGGCTCTCGTTCAAAATCCACAATCAGCTTACAAAACGATCCAGACGTTAAGGTCGAAAAGATCGTACCTGCTCGTTGTAACAGTGGCCCCTGCTTCTCTTCTCGATAGCGGTCTATAGACCAACGGAGCAAGCGCCCGGCGGTAAAAACTTTGACATAGCGTTCGGCGGCATCCGACATTTGCGCAAGCGCCTCTTGGCGTTGGGCCTCCGCCTGTGTGGCCGTGTCTGATCCACCGATTTCGGACAAAGCCCGCAAGGCATTTGCATGGTCAGCCGAAAGCGTCGTTTGCTGCTGCACTGCATCAGCAATTTCATCGTTGATATGTGCGAGTTCAGCGGCCAGCTGGACTAGGTTAGCCGCATCAATCTCCGTTTCGATTTGCCTCCGCGTTAGGCCATCGCCCCCATTGAGAAGAGTAGCCTTAGCCTCTGCCAACTCAGCATTTAGGCGGCGCTGCTCGTCAGATCGACCTATTGCTTCATTTAGCAAAGCCGTGGTGTCGACGCCTGCTTTTTCCATTAACGGTTTCAAACTCGCCATGGCGGTTTGACTGGATTCCTTGGCTTCCAATACCTGGCTGTTTGCAATACGCAGGGCTTCTTTAAGCCGACTGTGTTCCGCAAAAGACTCGCGGGCGCGATCTAAACGATGGGCTAATGTGAGAGCAATTTGCTCGGCCGGCTGATCTTTGAGCTCAGCGGCAATGATTTGCGCGAGACGATTGGCTTCAACAGAAAACCCCTTCAGGTCGGCATTCATGGTGTCGATACGCTCGACTTGAATCTGTCGCATCTTGTCTAACTTTTCAGCGATTTGCTCAATGAGCTCAAGAGCGCCTTCCGCCGTGCCAGTATCGCTGTCAGGGGATAACCCCGTCTTGGTGAGCGTCGTAGACCAGGTCTCAGACCAGCGGCTTACCTCCACTTTCGCTTCCTCAGTAGTTTGCTTTAACGTTGTGGCCAGTGACTGCGCGGCAAGTAATTGAGCCGATAAGGTTTCGTGCCGAATTTTAGCACTGTCGATGGCTTGGATATGCTGTTCTGCCTGAACGCACAGGACAGACAAACTATCGGTCTCGACCACAGGCAGCCCGGCTTCTTGTAAGGCCTTGGCGAGGGATAATCTGGATGCGGCAATTGATTGACACAATGACTCCACGTCACTCTGTGCCTCTTGATAGGCAATACCAGCAGACAGCGCCCTCTCCCGCCTAAGCAGCCAGGCACCCATGTCCTCTAAGTGCATGCCGGCCAAATCCATGCCGATTGCCGCTTGTGCCCATCGGTCATCAAACCGCTGAAGATCGTCTGCCCATTGTGAACATTGACTTTCGATCAGCGTTAGGCTCTGCTGCTCGCGTTCCAGCAGTTGATTCAAGCTTTGCAGTTCGGTTGCTTCTTCGACATCGTCGAGCCGCCTATCGGCTACTTGGTCGGCATGGGTCATCTTCTCCTCAAATGTGTGCCCCTCACGTTTCAGATCAATCTCACCCGTTTTAATCGCCTCCCACGCTGTATCGCGTTCAGTCCGTGCTGCAATCACCGCCTCCAGTGTCGTGGGATGATGCAGTGCTTTAAACTGGGCCATTTGCAATTCAATCCGGGCAACCTCGGCGGTTTGATTTTTTAGTCGCAGTAAGTCTGCTTTTCGATCTGCAATAAGGGCCTGCCGCTCTTGCATCAAACGGGTTAGTTTTTCTTGGCTAGGCGGCTGTAGTGCCATTAACTCAGGTAAGGGCTTGCGCCATTGCCCCAAATCAAACAATAAACCGTCCAACGCTGATTTCGCCTTGGTCAGCGTGGCTTCTCGCTTTTGGAGGGCTAGTTCGGTGTCACCCAATGATTTGGCGTTTGCTAACGCCGCACGTAGCGCGGGCTTGATCTCGCCCATTTGCAAGTCAGCCAGTTGAGCTGATAGGGTTTTGATTTCAGAATCCTTGGTCTTTTCAGCCTGTTCTGCTGCCCGTAGAGTCTGAATAATTCCGCCACGGTCGCGGACCAGTTGCCTGAGTTCCCGGCGTACCAGCAGTGTGGGTAGGCGCTGGGCAATGGCGCTTTCAGTGTCTTGGGCCCAACCCAGCTGGGCGCAGGCCTGACCAACCGCCTGCCAAAGCACGGCTATTTCCTTTTTTCGATGGCCGATATCGCCTTCATAGGCACTGTATTGCAGGCGGAGGTTATCCAGTTTGGTTATGTCGGCAGCCCGTTCAAGTACGGCTTCGTCTACTTCGATGTGTGATAACGCTTCCGTGAGGTTTTCAACCTCGCCATTGCGCAGTGCCAGACGCTCAAGGGCGATAGCCAGCTCGCGTTCTGCGCTTGCGAGAGTGGCCGCGGCGTCTGCCGGTAGCTCTATCACCTCGCCGAGTTCAGCCAGTTTCTGTTCGTTTTCCCTAAGCGTTATCAGAAACGGGGCTAGCCTACGGATGCGTTCCAGGCTATTACGTTGGCTTTGGCGTTGCTGATGGCGTTCGCGCTGATGACTGAGTGCTGCTTGCAGAGATTCGACTTTACTATTGGCGTCTACCCAGACTTTAGTGCGAACAGTAGCTTCCTTTAACGCGGTGGTTGCCTTATCGAGCTGATCTGAAGCGATGTAATAGGCCCGCTCATTGGATTTTCGGGGGGCCCACAGCTTATCCGCCTCGGCGACCAGCGCATCGCGAATTTTGCCCAGGCTGGCAACGCCGGCGGCCGATTGAAACAGTATCTGACCCACGTCGTTCTCGGCATTGAGGATGCTATTGCCGCCGGACACCAAGCGGGTATGGTCAAGACCGAACATTTGGTCAAAGAAACTTCTATCCGAAGTCCCAAGGAACGGTGTCAGCGCGGAATCCGACAAGATAGCATCCACTGGCGAGCGCAGGGTTTGTTTTTGCGCTTTAGCGCGCTGAAATTCAAGCGTACCTGCGGCATTGCTAATGTAGGCCCCTAAGCGCAATTCGTTAAGCGGGTGCAGAAAACTATGAACGGAACGCGAAGGAATACCAAACAACAAATCAACAATGGCGGACCGCAAAGTGGACTTGCCGGCCTCGTTGGGTCCGACAATCAGATGAAAGTCCTGTTTGGCCACGGGAAACTCAACCGAGCGGTCAGAGAATTTGCCATATTTGATCAGGTCTAAGCGGTGGAATCGCATCGTCAGTTCACTCCACCTTGGCTAAATGAGATAGCAGCCCCGGACGGACTTCGCGAACCAAGTCCACTAACTCCCCTGCACGGATGGCTTTAAAGTAAGGGACGCTCGTTTGTAATTCCAGGGGCGCTTTGTTGACCAAGCCCAGCAGCTCGTCTTGCAGGCTTTTAAGAAAGTCGGCATCTGATTCAGCGGCCTGCAGCAGGTCCTGTAAATCGGATAGCGCATCGGCACGTGCTCGTAGCGCCTTGCCCTCATCTGCCGCCGAAGTGGCCACCCTCACCTTTTCAATCCAAAGTCGCTCCGCCCCCATGGCGACGGCCAAGGCTAAGACTTCGGCGCGCAGTTGCGACTCCAGCCCGAAAAGATCACCGTGAGCGGCTGTTTTGCCGGTGACGGTGACTCTAACAGCTATAGGAATGGTCGACGGGCTGCTTTCTACCAGTTCGTCGAGGGCTTTGCCTATCATTGACACTACTTCCGATAGCATTTTGCACTCGGTGACATCGACGTCAAGACAGGCCCAGCGCAGAACATCGACGAACAGGCGCTGAATGTCCTGAATGCCCTGCCCGTCTGCCGTCACCTTCACGGCGCCACGTGGTCCGGTCTCCCGGATATGACGACCTTGAAGATTGCCAGGGAAAACCACTGTCGAAGCACCTTCCCATATTTGATGTTCATGCACATGGCCCAGTGCCCAGTAGTGATAGCCTTTGGCATGCAGTTCATCCAAACTACACGGGGCATAGCTGGCATGCGCCGCATTGCCCTCAAGCGCAGTGTGTAGAACACCAATATTGAACATGCCTGGTACCGGTGCCGGATACCCTGTAACGAGGTTTTCTAAAGTCTCTTTTTCCTTAAAACTGCGGCCATGTAGAGCAACCTTGAGGTTATCCAGACGAAACGTGCTGGGTTTGCGGCTATCGAAGGCAAAGACGTTGTCAGGCAGTTGCAGTTTTTTGGTCATTTCACTTTCGGCATCGTGGTTTCCGTACAGCAGGTAAACCGGAATGCCCGCTTTCTTCAGGCGCCCCATTTCTTTGCAAAAATAAATGCCGGTGTTGTGATCCTTCCAAGTACCATCATACAGGTCGCCGGCAATCACCATGAAGTCAACCGCTTGCTCAATCGCTTCGGTCACCAGGTTGGAAAAAGCATCGCGAGTCGCCGTGCGCAGCATTTCCACCGGAGCATCGGCGTATGCGGATAATCCAGTTAATGGACTATCCAAGTGGATGTCTGCGGCATGAATGAATTTCACTGACCTTTCCCCTTTTGTTTTGTGTATCTAAACTAAATGATGTGTATTTTCCACACTACTTTCGCCAACGATCAATAACATCAGAAAAGGCAATATTACTCACTCCAACATTTGAAAAACGCTTCGAATTCCTCCTAACGTTTTCTGCCGTAAAGAGTTCTTCCTATGTCAGTCAGAGGTATGAAGTTTTTCATGATGTTATGCAACTGAGGCGGGGCGCTTCAAGTATTCCTCCCGCCATTCTTTCAGTGCAACCATGTCAGCAAGAAGCTCATCTGGTTTAGGAAGCTCAATCGGTGATTCCGTCGGTTGAGAATGCTCAAACCCGGAATATTTTGTCATAAGCGAATCTAGGAGATTGCAATCTGAATCCTTGAGCTTCGCCAACTCCTTCAGCTTAAGGGTCATAACTGGGCGCTGAAAACGTTGCACAACACCGCAGAGCAGGTCATTTTCAATAGAGCGCTCCACAAGTATTCTAAAATCGCTACAAATGGATTTCAGGAGGATTTCGGCGTACTCGAACTCGCCATTGTCATTTGCGTTCTTTATATCCTGGTAGCGCTGGTTCATAAGTATGTTCAACGCAGATTTAATCTCACCTTGTGATAAAGGAATTGGAGCAGGCTCCCCGGTCCCCCAGTCAGTAGAACGTATGCTAACGACATCTGGCTTTATGGATTTTTTTTCTGCGAAATGCTTGACCGTTCCCAATAGAGAAAGCCTGTGAGTAAAGACGATAACCTGCTTGTCGTGAGATAGCTCAATCAACCGTTTAACCACGGCTTCTTCATAGGTTTGGTCAAGCGAGGATATCGGGTCGTCGAAGATAAACGGAGCCTGACTGCTCTTACCTGTAACATCAGCCAAGAATGCCGCAATAGAGACGATTCGGTTTTCACCCTCGCTGAGCACATCGGCCAAGGCATTCCGAGCAGCGCCGCGAAGCTGGAGTTTATGAAGAACCCGACCTTTGGAGACCTTTGACTTCAAAAGCTCGACCTTGACATGCGAAGCGCTGAGCCCCTTCAGTTCTGCGTTGAACCGCTGTAAGAAGGCATCGGTGATCAATGCTTCGGCCAACTCACCTTTCTTTTTTGACAACGCTAGGGTATTGGTCGACTTCTTGGCTTTTTCGATCTGGTTTAGTAACTTCAGACGGTTAATTTCCGCCTCAATGGCTTCACGATGCTCAGACAGCCACTTTTTGGTTAATAAGCTGTTCAGCGTTTTGTTGAGCTCATCGCGGTTGTCACTTTTCGCGTCTTCTTCGTATTGCGCTGCAAGTTCGCCCAAGTTCTTCGATTGGGAACGTGCCTCTTCAACCCACTTTGATGGCTCTGGTGAGGCTGGAATCGCCTCGTTGGAATCAAATCCGGCCAATTGATCTTTACGGGCCTTCAACTGCGTGAAATATTCCGTCACCCGGGTCTTAAATTCTTCTTGCTGGATACCTGTGGCATCAATTCTGGTTTTCAAAAACTGGTCAATCGGGATGTTTAGTCCATTTAGTAGTTTACATATGCGTTTATATCTCTTATCCGCTATTTTGAAAGCTAGCTGCAGTTCACCTTTTACAAAACTTTCAAAAGAGACGAGCCGATCCTTGGCGTCCTGACTTAGAGTTTGATTGCAAAGGACACAGCGGGAGTCATCAGATACATTGGGATAATCGAGCTCCTTATAGGCCGCGGCAATTGAGTAACTCCGGGCAGCTTCCCAAAGTTCTTTCCAAACATCAGAACCAATACCGTCCAGGTGGCTACTGCTAAAGACCTTATCTGCAGCAGTGTCTGCTGCGAGTTTCTTAAGAATCGATTTCTGTTTGGCCGCAATTATTCGTCGGCAATTTTGATCAGACAGTTGCCTCAGATATTTTTGGGCATCCTGAACGAGCGTATCGATGTGCAGATTCTGCTTTTTAAGTTGTTTGGCCTTCTCAGCTGGCGATTGTTCAGCGAGCCGTTGTTGAAGGTTCTGGATCTCTGTTTCGTCCTTGCTTTCAAAAGAGCAATGTTTGTCGATATCTCGTTGTGTTGTCTTGAAACTTATGCTGTCGTACCAAATGCCTTCAACTGTTGTTTTTTTATCAGAAGGCATATTCGGTTTCTTGGACTGGTGCCGATTGCTCTCTGTATCCAATGCACGCGCAACCTTTTCGCACACTTCTATGAGCGAACTGAAAAACAACAATACGGGTGGCTCGTAGCTTACCTCATCTTCACTGCTTACAAAGACCCGGCCGAACGAAGTGTCAAAAATATCGACGCTACTGAGGTCATCGCAAATGCCTTGCCCCAACCAAGTGTGGCTCTGAGCTGCGCCGTCCTTTTCAAATGCAATACTGGCTTTTTGTGTGACTGAAGGGGGCTTGTAAACATTGCGGTGAAGAGTTCCGAGGTTACGGGCACCACAAACATGTTTGAGCAGCCTGACATAGCCTGATTTCCCCGATCCATTGTGCCCATAAACTACGGTTATGTTGCCCTTGCCAAATTCGAGGGGCTTCTTGGGGGCAAGGGCATTTACTCCCTCTATGTCACTAATAGAACATAAGCGAAGGCTACCAGCCGTACTTTGGGAAAATGCGGATGCCGGAAAAGAGCTGTTTGCCTGGGTAAGCTTTCCTTCTGCTTCTTGATGGCAAAGCGATGCAAGGTCTGCAACATCCATGTCTGAAATTTCGGTCTGCTCTAAAAGCCGAGTGGCAGCAATTTGAAGCCATTTGGGCCGTTCAGAAAACCACTTTGTAATCGATGCCGAAACCTCACTCATGTGACTCTCCCACTGGTCTTGTTTCCGCGCAACTAATAAACGTCACTTCAAACGCCTTACAAGCCCGATACTGCTGTAGGCGATTGGTAAAGGTAAAAGCTTCCTTCATTTCGTAGTTCTGAAAAATATCCAAACCACGGTCTAATGAAATTTTCCATCCGTGATCGGTCAAGATGTGCCGGGCATGAATCGTCCCAGTTTCGTCAAATGCCCATGTGAAATGGATGCCGACCGCGCTACAAGATTCGGCGATTTTATCCAGACTTTCCCGCTGCTGCTCGCCCTTAAAATCGTCCTCAGTCGTAATCAAATGAACTTCAACTTCAGCATCGTCGGATTTATGCCTGACGATGGTTTCAAGAAACTCCATAAAATTACGAAGCTGATAAAACAACCGTATATAAGGATCAGTGATAGTGATCTTGTTAGCGCCCGCCAGATAGGGACCAAATAAAGAATCGAATGAGATTCCTTTCTGGTTTTCCTGAAATGTTAGGTGTTTTTCTTTCAAGACTGGCTCGGCAATATTCCGAGGCGATATCGAAGGGCTTTCAACCGATGAAGTGGGAATTTCTGATTGAATCAATTCCTCCTCGTCACTACCGTCGCCAACCGAACGATGATAATAATGCGGGTACTCTTGTTCTTCCAGCGTCGTGACTTGATACAAATGCTGCGAGGAATCCAGATAGGCAAAATTGACCTTGGCATAGGTCTGATCGATCCGCATCAATTGGTCCTTGACGCGTTTTCGACCTTCAATTGCAAATTTCAGCAGTTCTTCAATTTCGTCTTTGGAAGCTCCTCCATGTGGAAACAAGATTTTCATCAAGCCGGAAAATGTTTTATTGATGCCGTCCCGGTCACGCGTCGAAATATCAGACGAAAGTGAGAAATGCTCTGCGTAGCGATCTGCATAATCATGATTACGTAGAGATCGTAAGACTTCGGCAAGATAATCCACGACGAAACCATAACCATCCGAAAACATCTCGCTACGCAAATTTTCCATTTCCCAGCCGGGAAGAAACCAGTGCATCCGGTCCAAAATGGCCTGACCATCAGAATTTCGGTAAGTCTCCGGCAAATCCATGAAAAGGTTTTCGTGCTTCAGCATGAAGGCAACGTTATGCGAAGTGTTGCCGATATAGACCATGGATGCTTCGGCACCTTGCGGCCCCGTACCCCGATTAAATGACTTGTTAGCCATATAGTTTTTCAACGTATCGATCAGCTTAATGTCAGGCTTTTTGTTGCTTCCGGCAAACTCATCCATGGCGACAACATCCCAATATCCGACCAAGCCGATTTTGCCGGTCGTATTATTGATAAATAACTTCGCCAGGGTCGCTTCGCCACCTGATACCAAAGTGGCATGGGGCGAAAACTCGGAGTAAATATGAGACTTGCCCGTCCCTTTGGGCCCTAGTTCCAATAGGTTGTAATTGCGTTCGCAAAATGGGATTAAGCGGACAAGCTGGATTAACTTACTTCTGCGACCAAAGACTTCTGGATTTAAACCAATGCTTTGGAGCAGAACATCAATCCATTCCTCTGTCGTAAATTGTTTTCTCGCTTCTATATAGCTGTCATAGTCGAAATGGGAAAGCTGAATGGGCTTTAACGATGACAATATCCACGGCGATGCGTTTTGATCTTCCGTAAAATCATATTCAAGGTCGCAAATGCACCAAACACCACCGACTAACAATTTAGGATGCTTCTTTATGGTTCCTGAATCGATCAAGACCTTTTTTAAGCCCAAGTTTTCAAAGATTGCCTCGTAAACGTTTGCCTTGTCGTTTAAATCGACACTGACTTTATCGATCACTTTGTAGCGACCTTTCTCCTTAATGGTCGATCGCACCAGGCCGGCTTCGTTGCGATGGACATAATGCTTGCGAAGGATCTCCTTGACCGTCTCAATACCCGTCTGAATCGTTGCCTCGTCACTGGTCGCGCAATACTGGCCGAGCAAATATTCCAACACGTAAGAGGGAACGATCGCATTCCCCTTAACGGTCTTGACGAGATCTTTTCGAACGACAAGCCCTGGGAAATGGGTATTGATTTTCTCGTCAAGCTGGTTCATTTATCACCTGTCCTAAAAGTCAAAATCGCTGGTAAACGAACGTCTCATCACATAGCGAAGCGATTTATATTCTTTATAATGTGAAGTACCGGCATGCTTTTCTTCCAGCTTAAGAATAACTTCCTGGCCATTGGCATCATCGGCTTTACGCGTGAGTACAAACCGTATTTGCAGTTCTCTTTCTCGTGAGTTCTCCGAGCTAAGATCGAAGGTCAGTTCATGGCTATCGGATATTAAATCTCCTGCCTCAGTGTAAATGCCTGCACGTAGCACTCTGGGCTGGATTTTGTCGGTAACAGGGCCAGACTGATAGAGGGTTACCGCCAATTGGCCAGAGGTAATAACCGAACTGGCTCCTCGCAAGATTTCAACCTCAACGCTAGTGACATCGCTCTGGCGCTTCTTATTGATCTTCAGCACCGGAATAACAACTTCTTGCAAAGATGCTCCGCCGTGCACAAAGCGGCTCCCAGAACCTTTAAGGCGTAAGCGGTTGATCGACTTGGGTATCTGAACCTCAACATTACCTTCCAAGCCTAATTGTGCGGGTGAGAAGGTGTGTAGTGCCGGTGATAACTTGAGCCCCTTGCCCAATACAAAGCGACGATCACGGTAAAGAATATTGGCTCCCTCGGCCTCTACGCTGGAAAAGTCACTTTCATCCAGTACACGGTGCTGATAAATGAATCCATGGTCGGCAGTGATCAGTAAATTATTGGCGTTGGCGGCTGCGAGTTTTTTCACCAAACGAACCAGATCATCAAGCGTTTGCTCTGCGGCTTCAAATGCCTGCCCTTCGGAATGCATCTTATCGCCGGTGTGATCAATGCGATTGTGGTAGATGTAAACCACATCGTTAGCCTTGAGCAGCTCGCGTGCGTCATCACGGTTCATGGACATAAAGTCTTCAGCGGTTACAGCCTGTCCTCGACCATTGAGTGAGGCCTGCAAAATCTTGCTACGGCTGGCCGTCCCTTGGGAACTTTGCCCATCGACCAGCACCGTGCCGGTATCATTGTCGGTAATCGCAAGCGTCTCGTTTGGTAAAAGCGCCGCCATACCCAATTGGGTATAACTCGGCAGCATCGATAATGCGGCCTCAAGCTCTGCGCTATAGCGATCTTCCTGACGGATAAGACTGAGCAGTTCATCCCCAATCTCATATCGCATAGCATCGGAAATGATCACGCAAACCTTGTTATCTTTCCGCAAAAACGGTCGCACCCAGTGTTCGAAGAAATTTCGTTGCAAAGTAACCGGGGAGGCGTTCCAAACCTGGACGTCATCGACAAAAGCCTGAAAGCAATCGTTGATCTTCAGCAAAAAATTATTGGTGTAAAGATTTTCGATTTGTTCGGTCAGGATGCTCATCAGCGACGCCTGACCTGACATTCGCACATGAAATGTGAACTTACGGTAAAGCTGGTCTAGTTGATACCAATAGCGGCTGTAACGTTGCACACCGTCCACCAGACCATCCATCGTAAGATTGGCTTCACCGAGTGTATTGATAAACTGCGCGGCGTAATCGATTGCCTCGTATAAATGCCGAAACTCTCTGTACCAGTGTCCCTGCCGACGCCGGCGCACCCATAACGCTACATCTCCGCCGGAAACGGTCCGTTCAACCACTACCTTGACTAGATCGCTGATAATTTTTTGGTCGATGAGACGAAAGTAATCCAGCTCGATCAATTGCCGAAAATCCCGCTTCGCAAGATCCTGCTCAATCCCCAGCAATTCAGCCACTTCAGCAGAAAGCGTTTCAAAACCCGTTTCAAATTGTCGACTATCTTTCCAGCGTTTGATAAAAACCTGGATGTCTTGAGACATCCGGGAAGGTAATTTCTCCCCCCCGTGGACTCGTTTTCTCAGGTCGGCGTATTTTCCGGGTTCAAGTTCCATTTCATAGCAGTCATGAAACAGCCGAATCAGAAAATCTTTAAGACTTTTCTCTGGAGAATGGTAATCGTAGATTCGTAACAACTGTTCCCATAAAAACACATCCAATCCACAGCGTTCGATTAGTTTGCTTTTATCGTTGCGGCCATCCGCCAATTCCTGAAATAAATTTTCAATGACGGCGTCTATGCGCGCCTCGCTGCCAGCACAGACCGCTAGCATTTTCAACCGAATCAGCCCGTTGGTGTCGTCAGGCTTCAGCCACTTTTTGAGGGCATCTCTACGCTTAATGGCTTGAAAGAATTCGGCATGCGTTTGGACCAAATCGACAAACTGGAAGCCAAGCTCCAGCTCTGACAGCCACAGCGCAGCTTGATCGGTTCGAAACTCGCCATGAGCCAACTGCACATCCAGTAGCCAATTGTCTAAGTCGACCGGTTGCGGACCATCCCGATACAGTAGGAATTTTTGTTCAGGCTGCTCGCGCAATATCCGGTATTTGATGGCGTACTCGTTGTTGATTAGTTCTAGCTTCTCAATGTCGGGTAATGCAAGTGCCTCAAAGTCGTCGCGTAGTTCCTGCTTGGCGTCGAACCAAAACACAATCCGATGCTTATCAAACAACCGATTCAATGCGAGGGCAATTTTGTTTTCACTCATTGATATCCCTCGCTTCCTCAAGTTTCTCTGCAAGAAATCGCTCAATTTCCTCCCGCTTAGGCAACTCTAGTTGGTATTTGGAGACAAAGAGCTGATTGTCCATCCCGGCCAGGGCAAACTCGACCAACGAATGTTTTTTATGGGTGCAAAGCAAAATGCCAATCGGTGGATTGTCACCATCACGCGTCATATTTTTTTTGTACCAACTCACGTAGGTATTAAGCTGGCCAATATTTTCATGACTAAATTCCGCCAGCTTTAGCTCGACCAATACATGGCATTTCAGTATGCGGTGATAAAAAACCAGGTCAATAAAGTAATGCTCGTCGCCGATCAATATGCGTTTCTGCCGGGCTTCAAAACAAAAGCCATGTCCCAGTTCGAGCAAAAACTCCTGGAGATTATCGAGAATGGCATCTTCCAGTACAGACTCGTACATCACCTCTTTGGATTTCAAACCAAGGAATTCGAAAACGTATGGATCCCTAACGTTCAACACCGGCAGGGCGTGTTCCGCCTGAGTTAGCACATAGTCGGCCAATTTGTTTTTGTCCGTGGAAAGCCCACTGCGTTCGTAGTAAAGGCTGTGAATCTGGCGTTTCAATTCGCGTACCGACCAGTTACCACGCAGACATTCAATCTCGTAAAAGCGCCGCTTCAGCGGGTCCTCGACGGCAAGCAATTCGCCGAAATGACTAAAAGATAATGACTTGACCAACCGCTGCGCTGGAATTGCCAATTCGGGGGGCAGTGTCCCCCGATTTGGAACTTCCGCAAAAGCAGAGTCCACGCCGTCTGGTACCGCAGGAATAACCAGCTCTGGCAGATCAGTGAATTGAGGGGACAGTGTCCCCCGAATTTCGGGGTAAGTCAGATAAAACGCCCGACATCGGCGCAGTTCTCGCGCGTGATAACGAACTGTCCCGGTTTGCGCCAAGGTTTGGCTCAGGCGTTCAAGCAAGGCTTCGCCATATTGGGCTCGATCAGAACCTTTTTGTTCATATTCACGGATATAAGCGCCTATCAACCAATTCCGTAAAGTCAGGCTTACATTGACGGCACGCGCGGCTTGCTCGGCCAAGGAATGGTGAATCTCGGCAATAGTGGCTACCAGTGTGGCGAAGTCAGCTGCGGCAAGAGGCTTAGTCATGCCTTAATCCTCCTGTGCATCCAAGCCAACAATCTTTTTCAATGCAGCTCCGAATTGGACATAGTTGAATTTCACCCCATCATCCAGATCAATATCGATCTGTTGGGTAGCCAGTGGGTAGAGTACTTCGCGCTCGTACTCTTCCAGCTCCGCGATCATCTTATTGATCTTCTCGATTTCCTTTAGAGCCTTGGTTTTCTCGCCCTGGGCGGCGCTGCCACTGATGCTGACCGCTTCCAAATGATTTTTATGGGCAGTGAGTTTGGTGCGGAATTCGCGCAGATAGTCATTGAGCACTACGCTGACCGTATCCGAGCGGTAACGGTGCATATAGATCAACGCGTTGAAGCTGCCTTTAGGACTGGAAAACAGCCAATAGATGGGCCGTTTCTTGTAGCGCTTGACGTGGTCGGTATAGAACTCGCCCAGGAAATAGTCACGAATAGTGTACTCACGTTTACCTTTTACGTTGAGCGCTTGCTCGACGAATTTCAAGTTTTCCTCGTAGTGTCCCTCACCAAAGGCTACGCGCAAAAACTGGCGGAAGCGCTCAGTGATGTCGTCGGTGAACCAGTCGCCATCGAGCATGGGGATGACGTTGTCGTCATCGGCCGGGAAGCTCGGCTCTGGAATCTGTTTCAGGTAATCCATGATGGTTTCGCCCTGGTTGGTCAAAATCAGGCCCGGCTTATCCAGCGCGTATCGACCGAACATGCAGCCCACGGCATAGGAGATCAGCTCGCGCATGGTGTCGGCCAGTAGCAGCGCCTCCAGCTCATCCTCGCTCTTGTCCTTGCCATAGCGATAATGTGGATTGCAGGTCAGGGTGATTTCGTTGAGCGGTACTTCTGACGTCAACTCATCCTGCAAGCCGTAGGCTTCGATGAAGATGCGGTTGTTCTCTTCCTCTAGACGCTGCATCTCAACAGTCATCTCCCGCCAGTGGGAACGGAGTTTTTGGTAGGTGACTTTTAGGGTCGGCTGGCGATAGTCGGGATTCAGCAGCGGCAGGCTGGTAAAATCCCAGGAGGTTTCATAGGAATTCCAATCATATTTGGAAATATTCAGAATGAGGTTGACAGTATTTTTAACTCCGACCAACTCTTTCTTTGGTAATGGTACTGCGCGTAGATTTGCAGGTTGAATGTTAAGCGTAGGATTGATTAACTTTTGTATCAAGTAGTTAACCTTCGAACAAAACAGACCAAGCAATACTTCTTTTTTTCCATTTTCGAAAGAGCATACACCGGAGGCGTCGTCATATAAAAAGCCTTCAGGTGAATAGCGAAAACATGGCTTTCCTGATGTTATCTTGCTCCAGACAAGCGCTTCGTTAAAAATGCTATCAAGGACGAAGTTGTGAGCCCAAATTCGTTTCCCCGATGGATGCAAGGTAGTCTGCAGCTTATAACCATCATTTTCCCAATCTACGACATGATCTAAATTGCCATACCAATTTCTAAAATCACCGCCTTTGTTATACGGGAACCATCGTTTTTTTGATGTCTTTGATTCATCTCTCGAATTACAACCGAAGCCAATATTAAAGAACGGAAGCTCATGCCATTTCCTTATGTATAAATCTGTGCTACCAGTTACTAAGGCTTGATTTGGATTAGCAACGTCACCAACAAGTTTCTCAGAACTTGAGAACATTTCTCTTACTTTATCACTCACCCAATAAGCAATCGGACAGCCAGGTATCTTCTTGAAGTCAACAGTAGAGGCACGATAAAACCATCCACAGTCGTGATTCTTTATAGCTTCAAGCGTTCGCGGCCCTTGGTTATCCGAACCTCGAAAATCTGAAAGTCGTACATAGCCTCCTTTGAAATCTGGGTGTTGAGCATTCTCAACCGTGAAGGTGCAAATTGGCACCGTTGCCCCATCAAAGCCTGAATACTCCAACTGGACGAGCGAAGTGATAGTTTTCTGGTTAATCAGAAAAGTACGCAGCTTCTCGTAGGACGAAATAAACATCCACACGAATGGTGACATAAATCCGAGCTGTCCTTTTGGCAAAGCCAGTTCGGTGTTGCGGACCATAAAGGCAGAAAATAAATCAGATTTCACATCCGTATAGTTATCTTTAAGCCAGGCTGCCATTCGTCCATTCATGCCTTTACCACCCATGTAAGGTGGGTTGGCAATCACTATATGGTATTTCTGGCTCAGATAATCAGCTTGAAGCAAAGCTGTTTTACATTGATCGATAAGCTCCCGATGTCCGATCATTGGGGTTTTCACTGATTCATCGTAGGCCGTCAGCGCAGCGATTGCTTTTTGAGCCTGCTCGGTTGTCAGGGTTGGTCGAAGCAGAGAGCCGAAATTGTTTGCTTCAGCAAATAGGGTGATATTTTGGATCAAGCTGCTTCTGTCAACACCACTGTTTTGCATCGCTTCCAAAGTTTTGAGCCACTCTGGTTCATGCGTAATACTGTCGATGTTCTGAAGTACGCAGATATTTGGTTTGACCTCTTTGTTGAAAAATCGGCGATGCTTGGCGCGGGACTTCATGGTTAGCGCGAAGGCGGCCAGTTCGCCGGCACGTTCATCAATCTCGATACCGTATAGGTTGTGAGTGAGAATCTTCTCCGGTATCTCGGCAGGCTCGTAACCTTCCTCTTCGTAGATGGCGTAAAGCAAGTCAAAGGCATAGGTGAGCATGTGGCCGGAACCGCAAGCCGGATCGCAGATTTTGATTTCTTCCGGTTTGCTGATGCGCAGGAAGTCCGTCTCGGGCTGTTCGGGTTTGATGTAATAGTCCATTTGCTCGGCCAGTTTCGAGCCGGGACGGTTGAGCAGCCACAAACGACCGAGCGAGTTCTCCACCAGGTAGCGGACAATCCAGTGTGGGGTAAACAGCTGGGTGGCGGCGGGGATGTTTTCCGGTGTGATCTTCTTGTTCTTCTTCAGCCCGTCGAATACCTCGTCCTTTTTCTCAGAGATGTAGAACTGGTAGAGCCAGCCAATCACCTCGACGTCCTCGCAGGCATCGGGTGTCATCGCCTCGCGGGTATAGGCAAGGATGGAGTTGCCCGAGAGTAAATCATCCGGCATCAACAATTCGGTATAGTCTTCGATACGCTGGAATAAGAACGGCATGGCCTTGTTCCAGGAGTTACAAGCGGCGACTACCAATAGCCTATAGGCCTCGCCTTGCGGATCACGGCTGGGCGCTTTGCCATCGAGTAACGCAAAGATTTGCTGTCGCACCTTATCATGCACCATCTCGTCATCGATATGGCCCATCTTGGCTTCGGCCAGAATCTCGGGTTGGAATTGTCCAGGATCGGCAGGCGAAACGATGCCGACGCGATTGTAGCGGTTCACGTCCATGAAGCGCAGAGCACAGAAACGGTTGAACCAAATGTAGGCGACCCGCTCGATGACCTGGTCTTTACCCAGGAGATGGATCGCATCTTCCAGTTTTCTGACCGCTTCCACACTTTCACGCCGAGCAGCGCTATCTTCAGACAATACTAATTTGAGCTTGGCCGATACCTGCTCGATCAGGCTGCGGCGGGCATATTGGGCAAAGCGGCGTAGTTTGGTAGTTTCCATCCTTTTATGCTCCACCGGTTGCAGCAGCTAAGCGTGTGACCGGCCACTTGGGGAAGTTTTCATTCCACTTATCTAAGTTGACTACTTGGCAACTTGTTGCTAGCGATTGAACCCAGCGGCGTGATGCTTTGCCAACGGGAAGTTCCTGCTTTAGTGCTTTCTGCATACGGGTATTCAGCGCGTTGTCGAAAGTAATAAGGCAGACATAGTGAACAGGCTTTTCCACCTTTTGTTCGGCATGCCGGTAGAGGTAGGAATCCCTGAACTTGTATTTCAGGTAGTTCTTCAGCCACTTAAAGCTGTCTTGCCGTGAATTTTTCTCGTCATCGCTCGTCGATCCAAGAACATCGTAAATCGACGGGTCGTCATAGTCTTTCAATTCCACGTAGACATAGGCCTCTTCGAACACAGCGATGATGTCGACACCTTTCATGGGCGCACCGTGGAATGTTGGTTTGGTTCTATCTTTCTCGTCGAAGACGAACGCATCCAGGGCGTCAGTAAAACGAAACTCAAAACCATCAGCCTCGACAATCTTCATTTACCTAGGCTCCCCATGTCGTTTTCGATCTCCTTGTTGATGAGAAACCCAAAGGCTTCATCAATCGGGTTCGGCGTGATTTTCAGGTAATCCTCGGTGGAAGCGACTTTGATCGCAGACGTGTCTTTATCAAGGTAAAGAGTGTGGAATCGCACATGGTCATCCTTGTCAGTGTCCATGAGCAAATCGAACCACTTGAGCAATACATAATCATGGGTTGCCAAGATGATCTGCTGTCCATTACGGGATAATTCAAGCAGGATTTCTACCAACATTCTCATGAGTTTCGGGTTCATGTTGGTTTCAGGCTCGTCCCAAAACAAAGTACCGGTTCGCCCAGGGTCAAGTTGTCGATTTTGAATAAGCAATTGAATGATACCCAGTTTGCGGATGCCCTCGGCAGCCATATTTGCAGAAATGCTTTCGCCATTGTTGGCAATAAATTTGACCTGCATGCGGGTATTTAAATCGTGCTGATCCTTGTCTCTCTGAACCTGATATTGGCCTGGATCAAAGGACATGGTCACCGTTCCGACAAACTCAGTCAGACTGAAGCGCCCCTCCAAGGTATTAACTAATTTTTCGTATACTGAACCAAACCTTGGATCACTTTCGATTACTTCTTCAACTTTGATTGGCTTTTTGGCTAATAACTTATCGCATAGATCCAAGTAGGTGCTATCGAAGATAGATTCAATGGTTTTCGCGTCGGCTTCTTTGCTTTTGATGCCACGCAGCAAGGACAGTATCTCCTTGGTGGGTAAAAACAGAGGTGAACTTAGCGCAGGTTGAGCGATGCTGATTGGAAGGGCAACCGTTTTCGAAGCTGAGGTAAATTTAGCTTGTAAACGTTGACCACCAGCGAAATTGGCGTCAATTTCGGCATGAACTCCCGCTTGAGTCCCATGTCGGACCAGCTTGCCTAAGCTATCGCCAGCGGGGCGATAAATTCTGCAAAGCCGTTTGGCTAAATCTGCACCCTGAAGCTCATCGCTCAACATGGAATTGGCAACATAAGCAGCCTTCAAGAGCTGGGTCTTACCTGTGCCATTTTCACCGATGATAATATTGATCTTTGGCGAAAATTGAATGGGTAAATCCAAGAATTTGGAAAAGTTTTTTAGCTTGAGCGATTCAATCATATCTGTATCCTTTTTCCTTTTCGAATTTCTTCCAGAAGTGCTTCGCGCATGGATTCCAGGTAGCGTTCGACGTCAGCTTCATCAGCCAGCCAGGCTTTATCGAACGAAACCTTCACGGCGCGGCTAACAACATATTCGATGCGCGGCTCCGTTTTAGCTGGCGATTTAGTGTCCATACCGGTTTCCGATGAGGATGTTCCGTCCGGTCCTGACGCTGGCTTTGGGATTGGTGCCGGTTGCGCCCAGGTTGTCATTTGCGAGAGTTGACGCTGGTAGTCGCTTTCCTCAAACCTACGCAGCGTGTCACGAATGACGGCAATCAAAGGTTGCCGTTCAATCGCATTAGAAAACTCGTTGAATGGTTTGGCGAGGTGTTCCTGCTGTTCTGCGTTCAGCCGGCCGAATTCGCTCATACCACACATGCGGTCTTTAAGCGCAGCAACGGCTTCTTTGGCTTGGGCTATTTCTACTGTGATCTGAGTATTAACTTTTTCTTGCAGCGTTTCTACCTGGGCCTTGATCTGTTGCATCCGATTGCCTTTAAAACACTCCGGATCGGTCAGGCACGCAAAAATCTGCGAGGCTTCATCGCTTTCGACATAGGCGAAATTAGGCTCTTGCGTTTGCACAAATTTGTGCGCGTCATCAAAGATGCCTTTTTGCGGGCCGCTCATAAACTTGCGGATAGGATCGATCACGCTTTCCTTCATGGCAAGCAGACTGTCTTCTTGCCGGGCAAGCTCAGTTAGATACCAGATGTAGGGTTTACCATTCAGCTCTTTTAGCTTATCTAACACTGGGTTCAGTGCGCTCAAGAACGGATATTGAGAGACCAAAGCCTTTAGGCTGGAGAGCTGCTGGGTTAGCTGTTGGAATGCCTCAGCGGTTTCACTGCCAAGGGCTTTGGCTTCGCTCGCACGAGGTGGGGTATCGAAGAAATCTTCATAAAATTCTTTGAGCGCACGTATCTGTGAAGCGGTGAATTCAACCTGAGGCTCCAACACCAGATTGCCGTGCCCATGGGTATTGCGAAGCGCCCGTTCCAATTCATTTTCTTCGAGAAGATTGCCATCAACGCGCATTTCAACCTTTCCACGCGCGCAAAGGCTAGCCAAGGTACAAAGTACGGCTGCAAAATACCAGCCGTAGGGCTTGCGTTCGAATTTTTCCAATAGGGATTTTACGGTAGTACGCACACCGCCCCGATTATTGCTTTGGATGAACGCCAATAATTCTTGCTCTGACTCTGCTAAGGCGGCGACATCATTACCGAAAATCCCATCTTGAGAGGCTTTAAGGCATTGGGCGATGTCATTTTCGGTATAGGTAATACCACGCAGCATCCGCAGATTCGAATATGTGCGTGTTATCAGTTCATGGAAACCTTTAATGAGTCGAGACTGGGCATCTTCGACGCCTATTTCTATTTCGTTTCCCGCGACATAGAGTTTGGATTTACCTAAGAGTGTTTGCACGCGCTTTAGTAAGTCGTCATATCGTTCCCTGTTTTGAAACCCTTTATCGGTCAGAATTCGTTTGATCGCTTCCTGCTGCGTGATGGAGATATTTTGACGGATGTATTTCTCAGTACGCTTGTACATGAGAATGTCACGAACCAAGCGATCATCAGGCGGCATAACGACCAATAACTCATCCCTGCCAAAAGAATGCATGACCAACGAGGCTTGGTTATCGGCAAACTCATGAAAAGGGCTGATGATATGAATACACAGTTCGGATTCACGACCGAATAAGCGCTCATCTAATTTTCGAGTAAAGGGGTAATCCTGGCCATTATCGTCGTAACGGATTTTTTTATTTTTTATGACATGGTCGAATACCAGTTTTTCGAGTTCGGCAGCAACATCATTGGACTCGACCTCGGTATTTTTAATTTCTTCCTCAACGTCTTTCTCTTCGTCCGTGAGGTATTCATAAAGCTCGCCATTACGCTGAATATAAGTCTGTTGCTCCAGCAGGTTTAGAGCCTCTTCAACTTTTTTGCGTAGTCCGGGTAGATCTTGGTTGAAAGCCTCCAACATCAAAACGCAAAGGTTGCGTAAGCTGGGTTTAAATGCTTTGACATACTTAACCAGAAAGAGGGCTTTTAGTAGGCGTATGGCTAATGTATTATCCAGCTGTTTTTCCGCTAAAAGAATCGCCCGCTGAGTATTGGCTTTAAGGGCTGTTCTGATACCCTCGAACATCAAGTCAAATGTGGCGAGCTGGCCGATCTGGTGGTTACCAATCTGAATCGCTACTTGCTGAAACACCCCCAGCATCGACCTTTCACCAACCGAGCTGTGTTTACCTTCAAAGGCATTGTGCTGCGACAGGTTCTGAATGGCTGATTGAAATAAAGCGAACTGGTAAGGGATGAACGGGTAGCCGTGAATAAAGTGATCCCGATCTTGGAAGTTGCGGTAAGTCTGAGAGCCATCTGCAAAATCGAACAGGGTTTTGAAATTGTTCGCTTGCGCGTGGTAGATGTCGCCTAGCAATTGAACACCTTCCTCATTCTTCATGAGTAGGCGCTTTTGGATAACTTCAGCCACGTCAGCGCTGGTTAGTTTCATGCGATTGGCAAACCGAGCCTGAATCTTGGAAAAGTCGTTACTTTGCTGCTTACCCATCTCACCGACAACAGTGGCCATGTCCTCTTGGGCTGTGACGATGACCCAAGCTCGCCCACGACATTTAGTAGCTAAACTTTCTGCGATGGTTTGCAGGTTTGTCATGAGCTTCACATTGTCGGCGACATATTGCCCAACTTCATCGACGAAAAAGTTCAGCCTGAATTCGGCGGGTTGCCTTTCGATGTAGGCACTGACTTGCTCAGCAAAGTCCTCGATGGATACACGATATTGACTTCGGTATTTATCGAGAATGCCGAGTGCGGCAGTTTCATCGCCAGACGTAACTTCTGCATAAGCTTTGGCAATGTTTTTCGCCTCCAACAATGCTTGCTCGCGACCTTTGTGCCAGCTTTTACCGGCGAGTGTTTGGTAAGCCGTTTTAAATGGCTCATACAGATCACGGCTATCGAGGTCGCGTTCGAATTGTGCGATATGCCCTTGTTTACCGTAGTAGCCGCAGGTTTCATCAAAGACTTTAACGAAAACAGCTAGGAGTGCATCAATTTGGGTTTTACTGATGACATCCGCTTTCTGGTCAATATTGAACAGAATACTTTTGGAAGGAATCTTTACGGCTCGGTTGAGGTCGCCGCGAAGAATTTCATTTTCCCCACACTTAGGTAAAAACAATTCAAGGGCGGTAACACCATCTATTTGGCGATTCTCTAGCAGCAAGGCCAGCATTTTCAGTAAATGCGATTTACCCGATCCAAAAAAGCCTGATACCCAGACTCCATTGGCGCCTTCGTAATTGTTATAGGCATCAAGAAAAGACTCTAGGCGTTTTTCAACCTCGTTGGTGAGGACGTACTCTTCGATTTCAAGACGCAGGCTTGCTTCATCATCGGCTTTGATAACGCCTTCTATTGGACGGTCGACCGGCTTATGGAAAATGGTCTTAAGAGTCATTACGCTTCCTTCGTTTATGCTTCACAATGAAATATGTTAAATGCACGGTAATACTTGTCGTCATGGAGTTTGCCAAATAGGTCGAGCGAGGCTCCCGACTCAAGCGAGTGGGTGTAGGCACCAGGAAAAAACATGACAGTGGGCTTTTCTTTTGCGGTGCTCTGTAAGTTATTCAAGACATTATGTGAGCGAATATAAGGAAACACCTCGCCTACACCGCAAAGGAAAAGAACATCGAATTCGTGGGTTGCCAGCTTGTTTGCGATGGCGGGCGCAAGATGAGCTTCTGGATCAAGCACACCCTGTAATAATTCTTTGAGCTCATCTTTGGTGACTGAGCCTTCTAACTCTAGTATTTGCTCCCAAATCTCACGGCCTTTCAGAATTTCAATCGATAGGTCATAGAGGTTGATTTCTAGTACTCTGACGCCTGATTGCTCTAGGCGGTTAACCAATTGACGTTGCAACCGCTCCATTTCAACAGCTTTTTCCGGCTCGTAAGGACAGATAAAAAACGGAACTTCGTTACCCAGGCCTTGTTTGTTTAAAAAACGAGTTCCCGAGATCACATTAAATAGGTGTTGAAATGTCTCCTGAATGGACATTTTCCTTGTGTCGGCATTCACCTTTAGATGTCCTTCAAGTCAGATTCAAAAACGGGAAAACACGAAATATCCTGTCGATTTTCGGCTGGTATGGCTCGGATAATGTCTGGGCTGAGCACAGCTGCAATAATGATGTTTTTGGATGTCAAAAGGTCGGCTTCCCGAAGCATTTTAAAAAGTACCTGACGCAGTTTATGCCGGGTAGCCGGTCGAATTCCGTCAAGTTCGGCATGCCACTCCGATTTTCTATTGAAAAACGAGTCAAAATCTTCGTAGCTCAAATCATTTTTTAAGCTGATGTATCGCTCGCGTAATACTTCAACAGCAAAGTCGGCGATAAATCGATAGCGACGACATACCGCTAGCCACAACAAATAGCTCTGCTCTTGAGGCGATATGCCAGTAAACAACTTGATTTCATCGGGACTGAGGGTTTTGAGCCGCGAGATGATTTCACGACTAACACGCCTTAAAGAGTTGATGGTACGAGCTTGTAAAATATTGTTAGTGGAGACATTGTCACGAACGGCATCCCAGTCGCCGAGTTCAAGATACAGAGCGATCAATTTCAAGGATTCATTACGGAAGAGACCACCCGTGGTAAATGACATGCTGTATCTAGCTTCGCTCATTCCGACTCCAGATTCCGAGCAGATGGTTCAGCCGCAGCACCACCAGTCTTTACCCAATTATCAACCTCGTTCTTCTTAAATTTCCAAAGGCGGCCCATGCGATGAGCAGGCATATCCTGCTTATCGATCCATTTGTAAATAGTGTCATTGCTTACGCCAAGATAATTGCTGATGTCACTCATAGATAACCAGCGATCTTCCATATCATTCATACACGAAGCTCCACGAGGACGATTAGGGGGACTAAGCAGATACTCATGCCAATATCTAATATTTCTACAGGATTTTAACCGATTTTTACCGATTTAAGCCGATTACATAGCCAGATGTAATATCCAGTGTCATCTTTATATGCGAATAGCGTGATAGCCCTTTTTACATTTGGCAGTACACAATTTATTCCTGGCGACTATGGCTTCTTCTTGGGTGTCGAACCATTCCTTCCTCACCGTACCCGGAGAACCCACCCTGCCCCACTCCTTGATCAGCGACCAATCATCAAATAGACCGGGTGTCACAAACATCTGGTAAAAACGATGCATGTTGTTTTCGGTATCATGTCTTTCAAGATATAGATGATTCATCAGTTACTCCCCAGAAGAGTGGACCGTATTGTCAGTTTGCGGTGATTTCAACGCCGCTTCCCGAATTCGCATAATGGTTTGCCGGGTAGTTTTAAAATCCCGAGCTAACTCCGAAACGGTGCTGCCAGCGGCCAATCGTTTGACAACTTCAGCACGATCTTCCGCATTGAGTGCCGGCGGACGACCAAACTGTTTACCCGCGGCCTTCGCGCGACTAATGCCCGCTTGGGTTCGCTCAATCAGCAAGTCACGCTCAAACTCGGCGACAGCTGCAATGACCTGCATAGTCATCTTGCCGGCAGAACTGGTTAGATCAACCCCGCCTAACGCCAGGCAATGGACCCGCACCCCGGACTCAGAAAGGTGTTCGACCGTGGCTCTAACATCCATGGCGTTACGACCGAGCCGATCCAGTTTGGTCACCACCAATACATCGCCCGATTCCATCCGGTCGATCAATTTATTAAAGCCAGGTCGTTCTTTAGCCGCGACTGAACCGCTGATGCTTTCTTCAATCAAACGATGCGGCTGAATGGCAAAACCGGCAGATTGAATTTCCCGGCTTTGATTTTGGGTGGTTTGGTCTGTGGTCGATACTCGACAGTAAGCAAAGACGCGTGACATGCGCTAATTCCGTCCGAAAGGGATGTACGAATTATAACACATGTCCGTAATCCAATTGGCCTACTTTAGTACATGCCTTTTAAAGCCTGTCCGAAACCGGTTGTCAATGTCAGAAGACGACTGCACGAATATCAGAAGACGACTGCACTACTTTAATAGGGTGGATTGGTTAGAAATATCTTACGGGGAGATTGCGAATGTGGCATTTCGACCCAAACCGGCCATAGATATTGATAAGGTTTGTCGGGCCGGTTTTGGTCCTGTTTCCGTCATTCGGAGGGATGTTTTAGTTTTTTTGAATCTTCTGCACTATCTCTACGTCCGTTCGAACTTTCAAAAGTAGAAGGATTTTCTTTTAATAAGCTGTTCAATATTTCGGTGCTGCCTTTATTATCGCTGATCCCCTGCTGACGCAGAAAAAGCATCCGAGGCTAAAATGTCGACATTACTGTCGGTCAAGTCCTCCAGAACGCTAACAAATCAGTCGCAGCCATTAGTATTGGATAGGAAGCCATTTTTTTAAAAATGTTTTTCATGATATGCGCTCAATTGTTATAGTTGCGAGTACAGCAGTTATTGTTCGGCGCAAAGTGGCGGGGTTATACTGATCTCGTACACCAGATAATCCGCTCGCAGTTATATTCGGCAGCGTGTTAAAATTACTGCAATTGAGAGGGCTTTTCGCTCTCTGCAAGGAAGGTTAATTGACCGGCAAAACTGCCCCGTTGCTCCGCCCCGTCCAGGGTGTTGTCCGGATTGCACACCACCATGTTTTCATTCGTACAGCCTGACCGACTGGCTTAAACATTTTGTATAGGTTATCGATGAGCAACTGGCGTTAATCGATCCGGAGTTCGACTGTTATGCATATCCTGTTGGTTGACGACCACACCCTGTTTAGAGAAGCTTTGCTGCATGTGCTCAAGCAATTGGCTGACAATGTGTTGGTGTATGAGGCGGCTAACGCCACAGAGGCCGTGCAGTTAATTACTCATACCCGCAATTTGGATATGGTGCTGCTAGATATCGATCTACCCGATATGGATGGGTTAACCGCGTTGCCCGAACTGCGGGCGTTGGCGCCAACGATACCAGTTGTGGTGTTGTCGGGATCGGAAATGTCGCAACACGTAAAAACGGCATTAGATAAGGGGGCGGTCGGCTATATTCCTAAGTCCTGCAGTGGCCATGAAATGTTGACCGCATTGCGAATCGTATTGCAAGGCGACATTTACATCCCCCCCAGATTATTGGGTAAACTGGGGGGGCAGTCACCAATCGATACGCTTGATGGCGAAATCCTCGCCACGCAAACTCTGCTGACGGCGCGGCAGATAGAAGTACTGGAACTAATGGGCAAAGGCCTGCCCAACAAGACCATCGCTAGAAACCTGAATCTGGCGGAAGGAACGGTGAAACTACACGTAGCCGCCATTCTGCGCGCTTTGGCCGTGGGAAATCGGACGCAGGCGGTTACCGAAGCCGTCAGGCGGGGGGTATTGCTGCCACCGGTGAATGGTCAAAACCTTTGAGTTGCTTTCTCGCAGTGGTAGTGAACAAATAGTGGAATCATTGCGTACCCATTTCATTGTCCAACAGTAACGGCGAAGCCTGATTGCTCATTAAATATTGCAACGTGCTGCGCAGCTTGGCCGGATGTACCGGTTTGTGTAACAACGGGAAGTCACTGGCTTCGGCCTCTTGCAAACGTTCCGGCCCCGTGTCGCCGGTAATAATCAGTACGCCGATTGGGTAACCTAGGCGCTTTTGCAAACTTCTGGCGACATCAATGCCGGAGACATTGTCGGTCAAGCGGTAATCGATAATCAACAATTCCGGGCGCAACGCGCCGGATGCCAGTTTGTCGACCGCTTCGGCCGGCGAATTGGCCGTGGTCACCAGACAGCCCCAATGCTGCAATAAACCTTGCATACCTTCCAATACAGAAATGTCGTCGTCCAGTATCAAGATGTGCCGGCCGCTTAATGCGTAATTCGTTGATGCTACGCTGTCGAACGGTTGCGGCAATTGCCGCGCTGCGCTTCTGGCGGTCATAGGCAACGTAATCGAGAAACAAGAACCCCGGCCAAATTGCGAAGTCACCTTGATCTCGTGCTGTAACAACTTGGCCAAGCGCTTAACGATGGCCAAACCCAAACCCAGTCCACGCCGACGGTCTCGGGCCGGGTTTTGCAATTGATGGAATTCGATAAAAACATCATTAAGCTGATCTTTCGGAATGCCCGAGCCATTGTCCCACACCTGGCAAACAAGGCTTGCTCCGCGCGGCCTGGCCGCCACCAAAACGCGTCCGTTATCGGTGTAGCGCAAGGCGTTTCCGATTAGGTTACGCAACATCCGTTCCAGCATGGCGGGATCGGTGTTGACCACTGCGTCAGTCGGACGAAAACGTAACTTGTTATGGCTTTCCAGTGCAATCGGCTGAAATTCCGTCTGCAACCGTTCAAACAGCTCCTCCAAAACCAATGGTTCTATGGTCGGTTTGATCACGCCGGCATCCAATTTGGAAATATCCAGCAAAGCGTTGAGCATGGAGTTAATAGCGGCAATGGAATCCTCAATCTGCCCAATTAAAGTTGCGGTTTGCGGGCTCAGCACCTGATCGGACAATTCAGCGAAAAACAGCCCCAGGGCGTGGATGGGTTGGCGCAAATCATGGCTGGCCGCCGCCAGAAAGCGCGTCTTGGCGGCATTGGCCTGTTCGGCTTCCTTGCGGGCTTTTTCCAGTGCCTGCTCACGTTTAACCTGTTCGGTAATATCCGTATACGTTAATACGCGGCCACCCTGGCTCAGTTCCGATTGGCGAATTTCATAAATCTGATCCGTCTTCAAATGGTAGTTTTTCCAGGTTTTTGCACAAAGGGAGCGTTGGGAAGAGTCCGGTTCAAACTGGTTGGCGAACACCCGGTCGGCAATTTTTAAGCGGGTGGGGTCGGTAGAATCTGCGGCGGTGAGAATCTCTGCCAGATCGGCATTGCTCGAGACCAACGCGCCCGCATCCCCGAGCATTTTGACAAACTGCCGATTCCACATATGTAGACGGTCATTCTTGTCCGACATGCTGATACCTTGGCTCATGTTTTCCAGAGCCGTTTCGAGTAGTATGGATTTTTCCTCCGATTCCTTGCGAAGCGTTTGATTTTCATAATTCAGTCGTAAAGCATAATTGAGCATTTTTGCGAGCTTAATGCTGGTAATAATAATCAAAACCGCCATCAATGAAAATATAAGCCCTGCAGCTATGTATATATTGTTATGCTGCAGAAATAGCAAGGCTATCAGTAATATTAACGGTGGAAAAGTTATTGCAATCACTGCGGGCAAATAACTATACCAAGTGGCAATGGCGCCCTCTATTTGAATAACCAAGGTAATGCTGATGACCAGTATATTCGTTGCTTCGGAAGGCACCAGGAACCAAGTTATCCCTAATACCCAACATCCACCCGTTAGCGCTGAACCGAGCAGCATAAGGCGTTTAAATTTAGTTGTCCCCGCAACCAGAGACGCCTTGTGCGTGTTGTAATAGCGTAATACCTTCCATCTAAATAAATTGCAGATCGTCAGTAAAAAAAACCACAGAACAAGCAGCGCATTTGACACCGTACCCCACAACCCAAACATTAATATTATGGAGATAGGCAGCATGGTAAAAACCACATATTCGCCTTGCTCGGTTGTTACCCACAGGCGTTCGACTTCTATTTCATCGCTGAGTTGTTGTTCTGGTGTTTTCATGGCTGCCATCCTGAATCAATGGAGTGCGGCAAATCTTATTAAACTGAAAAGTATCGTATTTTAAGATCAGGCGGTAATTATTATAATAATAATGCCGCTACGCGAGAATTGATAATATGGCCTATTGCTTTTGGATAGCGTAAACGTAGCAAAATCAATTAAATTCATTTAACGCCTTGCCAAACGAACAAAGCTATGACCCCAAAGTGGCTTGCAACTTCAATGCTTTATCAAAAATAACAAGTTGTTTGCAGCGGTAGACACATAATGACTTGTTATATCCATAGGCTTATCCGGATGCTAGGCATTCGATAACTCATGTCAATAATTCATCCGATATATCGAAAGATATAGACAGTAATCCATATTTTAAAACTTGCAGTAAATACATATACTTTTACCCAAGGATAAAAAATCGGTCTTGAATCCGGGTGCTTGATTCTGGCGATTGCGGCTCCGAATCGTTGTCAACGGTTTAAATTCCTAGGCTTAAGTATTTCGTGCCGGGTTAATCGAAGCCTGCATAAATGGCTGTCGAGACGTGTCATTCGAACCGGGGATTAACAATGATCGATAAATCCATAACTGAGCACAAGGCTGTGTGAACTCAACCTACGCTGAACTTACCATACTAAAAATAATGAGTTACCTCAATGAAACATAGCAACGCCATTGCGCATTTACGCCGTTTATGTTGTTCCGGACTAAGTACGGAAATCGTCATCGAAGAATTTCTCAGAGCAGTGCCAACGCTGATAGCTTCCAACAATAACACTTTCACAGGCACCGATGATAGACTCTATCCCAAATACCATATCGCCAGTTTCGACATTGGCGATATGCGGGAAATCATCCCCAATATTGCTGCCTCATTTCACACGTCAGCCCGGCAGCGTCGTGCAATCGATTGGTTCAAGAACCATATGGCCATGACCGACGCTAGAGTGTTGGAGCCAACGTTTTATCAAAGCGATTTGTACAACCTGGTCTATAAAACCTTTGATATGCACCATGTATTGTGGATGCCGGTTGCTCAAAGCGGCAAACCCCTTGGTGTACTGGGTTTGTATCGCCCGAAAACGCAGAAACCGTTTTTAAGTCGGGAACAGGAGCAATTAGGCCGATTGGTGCAATATGTCGCGCATGCCCTGAATGCAAAAGCCGCCGAAGACAATGCTTGTGGCGACAGCGGTCGCACAGGCATGATGATCCTGAATGCGAGAGGGCAAATTATCAGTCAAAGCCTGGAAGCCGAGCGCCTTATGAGCATGGCGCGTTATCCGAGACTCGTGATCGAAACCCGTAGCGAAGACCGTTTGCTGGCCAAGTTGGCGCAACTGTGCAGTCAATTAGCAGCAGTTTACCGTGGAGAAGAGGCCTCGCCACCCAGCCACTGCCATAACAATGCCTATGGCCGGTTTCTGTTCCGGGCTTACAGATTGCAAGAACACAGCGACTACCAGCAAAACCTGATCGGACTGACCATAGAGCATAAAGTACCGGTTGCGTTAATGGTATTGCGCGCCATGCAGGCATTGGCTCTTTCACCGATGCAACAAGAAGTGGCTCAGTGCATTGCTCAAGGCATGCCTTTCGAAACTATTGGTCGTCGGCTGCATATTAAGCCAACAACTGTTAAGGATCACGTCGGCAAGATATATACGAAACTGGATATATGCCAAAGAGAAGAATTACTACCGAAATTATTGGCGATGGCCAGTTAGTGTCCGCGACGGAAAAAAATCATCATCCCGCAACAATGGTGTTCGGCCGTAACGCAGTCGGTTGCCAATCGGGAGAACTGGTTGCGCCAAGATTGGTAAGCGCATTAAATTATCAGTTAGCTAACGGGAGTCAACCTACTTGCAGAGGGCTGGGTAACGATTTAAATACTCTGCCAGGCATAATCAGCCTCAAAAACAGAAATTTGAATTCAATGACTTTGTAGGTTTATGCGTCGGTTTCGTGCCACAAGACTTTATCTATAACACGTTAGGACGGAGTATCTGAATGAAAGCAAACCACGCCCTGACCTATTTGCGCCAGCTATGCTGCTCAGGTTTGAGCAAAGAAGTCGCGATTACAGAGTTTCTGAAATCATTGCCGATGTTTATTCCTTCTAATAGCAATACTTTTTCCATCGGCGACATAGGCTTGGTTCCAAACTACCACTTATCGGGATTTGACATATCCGACATGGTTCGCATAGCGCCCAGGATTATCGCCGACTACCACACCTCGGAGCGGCAGCAACGCGCTACAGCGTGGTTTGCCAGCCATCCCACTATCCACGATCCCAGAATCATGGAGAAGTCGTTTTACATGACGGATTTATATAACCTGATCTACCGGCGATACGATATGCATCATTTGCTTTGGGTGCCGGTTCCATTGGATGGCGTCAGTGCCGGTGTGTTGGGGATGTATCGAACGCCTGGGCAAAAACCATTCGATAACAAAGATCAAATGCAAATAATGTCGCTATTGCGGTATTTGGCTCATGCTTATAGGGCTAACGACACGCCGTGCGATGTTGCTCCGAATAGCTCGTCCGGCATGTTGATTTTTAATGTCAACGGAACTATTCAATACCAAAGCCCTGAAGCTCGATTATTGCTGGAACAGGCACGTTTCCCCAGAATTCAGATCGATATGCGACAACAGGACCGGCTGTTGGCCAAACTGGCCGAATTATGCGGCAATTTACAGCGGATTTTCCGTGGCCACGACGCCCCGCCACCCTCCCATATCCATAACGGCCCAAACGGACAGTTTATGTTTCGAGCATATTGGTTGAATGGCGGTGAAAGCGGACCTCAAAACTTGATCGGCATGACCGTGGAGCATCGGCAACCATTGCTGCTAAAGATATTGCAAGCCATGCGCGATATTCCGCTGACTCCAATGCAAAAAGAAGTCGGTGCACTCTTGGCCCAAGGCGTCTCGTTCGAGCAGATTGGCAAGCGGTTGAGCATCAAATACACTACTGTCAAGGACCACGTCGGCAAAATTTATGACAAATTGGAGATTCGCCAGCGTGATGAATTATTGCCAAAGTTGCTGGCCGACCACCATTAAGTTCGTTTGTTTTTTGGCGTCAAAAGCCTTAGCCCGGCTAAGCCCATACCCATCAGCACCGCTGATGCAGGCACGGGAACTGACACACGGTTGGAAAACTGCAAATCCTCCACCACAATGCCGTCTATCGACACGTTTCGAATTTGATAGAAGGCCACGCGCTTGATGGCTGCGCCGTTCACCGCCAGCGTAAAAAACTGATTGTTGCCCAAGCCGGTGCCAAACGCCTCGGCAAAATCCAGTAGAGTGCCGCCGACGTCAGCGTCGTAAGCTTCCAGCCGTAATCCATTCTCGCCAACGTCCACCCCAATCAGGCTAACGGAATTGACAGTACCGGAAAAATAGGCCTGCACCGGATTATCGGCAAACCACTGGTAAGCGTCGGCATTACTTGCGCGAATGCCGTAAGGACCCGACGAACCGGCTAATCCAAAATTGGTGACACGTTGGGCGTTGCCGAAGCTAACGCCTTGGGCCGTATAGAAATCGCCTATCAACTCATTGGCGACGCCGTCGTCGAAATTCAGCAAGGCCGCTTGCGCAGTGTTCGACAGAAGTGTGGCGCTGGCTAGCAAACAAGTAGTCAAATTGCTGCGAAATATTTTTTTGTACATTACTAAGTCTCGGTTGGTAGATTCAATATACCATCATGGATGTATAGCGATGGGCGCCGCATTGCCCAGCAGATGTTGCAACGTGGCGCGCAATTTGGCGGGATGAACGGGTTTGTGTAATAACGGAAAACCGCTGGCCTCCGCTTCACGCAGACGTTCGGGGTCGGTGTCTCCGGTAATCACCAGCACCGCAAACCGGTATCCGAACCGATGAAGCATGTCTCGCGCCACATCGACGCCGGTAACGTCGTCAGCCAGCCGATAATCGCTAACCAACAAATCAAAACCTTCCCTGCAGTCCGCCAGTTGCCGCATGGCTTCCTCGTGCGATCGGGCGGACTGGACTTTACAGCCCCAGCGGGCCAGCAAGCCGCTCATGCTTGCCAGTACGCTGTCGTCGTCATCCAGCAGCAGAATTCGCTTGTCCTGCAAGGCTGCAGTTGGCGGTGCCGGCCGGGTTTCGTGCGCCATATCTACAGGGCTGTGTTTGACCGCCAGCGGTATGTTAATCGAGAAACAGGATCCCCTGCCCAGGCTGGACTGTACTGCAACCCGGTGATGCAACAGACTTCCCAGTCTCTTGACGATGGCCAGCCCAAGCCCCAGGCCTCGCTGGCGGTTCCTGCCCGGGTTGTGTAACTGATGAAACTCCACGAAGACTTCTTTGAGTTGATCGGGTGGTATGCCGTGTCCGGTGTCGATTACCTGAATTTCCACTTGAGTTCCGCGCAAACGCGCACCAACCAACACCCGGCCGTTTTCGGTGTATCGCAAGGCATTGCCGATCAGATTGCGCAACATACGCTCGAGCATGGCCGGATCGGTTTCAACCCAATAGCGGCAAGGTCTAAAACGGACGGCATTGAGGTTCTCTTGAGCCAGCGGTTGGAACTCGGTCTTAAGCCGGGCGAAAATGTCGGCCAGCAAACAGGGTTGAAACTCCGGCTTGACCACGCCGGCATCCAGCTTCGATACGTCCAGCAGCGCATTCAACATCGAATTGATGGCGGCTATCGAATCGTCGACCTGGGCTATCAATTGCGCGGTATCCCTATCGCGCACCCGCTCCGACAACTCCCCGAAAAACAAGCCCAAGGCATGGATCGGTTGGCGCAAATCATGGCTGGCCGAAGCCAAAAAGCGGGTTTTTGCCGCATTGGCCCGTACCGCTTCCTTACGGGCGTTTTCCAGGGCCGTTTCGCGTTTGATCAAACTAGTGATGTCGGTGAAAGTAATCACCCTGCCGCCGTGCGTCAGCGGCACTTGCCGAATTTCATACACTCGGCCGTCCGCCAGGCGATATTGGGTGGTGCCCTCTGCGCTGATCTGCACCGGCGGCGTTGCTGAGTTCAAAAGCTGCGTCAACTGGGCATTGGCGTGTACCCGGCTGTCGGCGTTAGCCAGCAATTGACTGAAATGTTTATTCCACATCCTCAGTCCATCATGCTTGTCGGACATCGCAATTCCTTGCCCCATGTTTTCCAGCGCGGTTTCCAGCTGGTCTGACTTTTCTTCTGACTCTTGTCGTAGTGTGGCGTTCTCGAAACTTAGTTCCAGTACATGATTGAGCATGTTGGAGAATTTTTGTGTGTAGTAGTAACTCAGCATGGGTAAGATCAGGATGGTGATTGCCGCCGCCAAAAAACGCACGCCGCCGTCGTGTAGCAGTAAAAACGTCACGATCAGTCCATTCGGTATCGACAGCATCAATACCGCCGGAAAATATGCAAACCAGGTCATCATTGCGCCAACAGCCTGGATGATGGGCGGCAGACAAATAAATAGCACATTGGCCGGATCGTTGACATCCAGGAATAGCACTACACTCAACACCCAACTGGCGCTAGTGACCAGTCCCGCCAACAGCACTAGCGTTTTGTATCGATTGACGTTTGCGGCTAATCGATGTTTACGGGAACGGTAGTAATGCAGAATCGACCAGCGAAACAAATGCGTGAACGAAGAAAACGCAAACCAGGCCAGCAATTGCGCATGCGGTTTGGTATTCCACAAACCGAACACAATTAACAAGGAAAAAGGCATTAGCAACAATACCGACTTGCCTAGGGCTGTCGTCACCCACAAACGTTCCACTTCGATCTCGTTATGATATTTCGTTTCCATGGGGATCATAAGCATTACCTCGGCTTGATCATGCAGAGTTGGTTGATAACAGCGAAAAGCGAGTAATGTATTGTCGATTATTCACAACTTTGGCATCCATTCAAATTTTACTAAGTCACCTTCAAGAAACTGCCGCCACCTGCCTAGACAACGATTTTGGTTCGGCAAAATTACCGATTTCGTGGTTTTGTTTCGCTCTACCCGGTGAGGGTAGAGCAATGCGATTAAGTTAAGAATTCCGTAGGTGCGAATTCATTCGCACTGAGGACACTATCTCCTTGAAGCGTCTAAACGCCGGCATCGTTGTAAAGCAGGCAGCAAGCCGGTCAGAAATAGCCACGCCGAGCCCGGCAACGGGACTGCAGGCAATTCGCCGACATCACCTTGTCTAACGGCCCAAGCGTGACCATAGATATACCAGGATCCGTTATTAAAGCCATCGCGGTATAACGTTGTGCTTTGGAAATTCGAATAAGTGTACATTGAATAACTGGATATGCGAGCGGAAGTGCGATCGTCATTACCCAGCCAATAGGTGCCGATTTGTATATTTTCGAATAGCCCGTAGTTCGGGCCGTGTGCTTTGTCGATCGGAACCCCGGGCCTGCCTAATAGGCCTTCATACAGCAAACTGCCCATTTCCGAGTAAAAGTAACAATAATAGCCGGTGCAACCGCTACCGTCCTCCGGCAACCGCCAGTCGTCGAAGCCGCCGTAATCGAGATAGCTCGCCCATGCCCGCGCGCCGATCAAGGTCACTTTGCCGTCGCGCAAATAGGGATAATCTTGATCGATGAAGTCATCGTACTTCACCTCGATATCGCCCCAATTGGTGTACACGGTGCCGACAGACTGAATAATCTTACCCACCAAGTCGGGGTCTTGTGCGAGTTGCTTGCGAAGCAAATTGGCGTCGGCCAACCAAGTCAAGTTGGTATCGCTGTCGTAGATCATTGTCCCGCCTCGCCGGCTGATCAGTTCGGCCGACGCTGTGTTGGCACCAAGCGCCAGCAATGCCAATACGGCTAACAGACGGCGGAAAAATAGGGTGTTCATAGTAATCTTCATCCGAATCATCGGTAAAAAAAGCAGCGCCGGCTTAGAGGAGCCGGCGCCGGGCTAGAATGCCATCAGGGTTTGCCGGCGCATCTAAAGCTCCTGAAAAACTCCCACGCCTCCGGCGGGCGAACAACTGCTTTGCGCTTGGTGTTGCTGAGTGGGGGCCGGGGTAGGCTTAGTGGGAGGCTTGCCACCATATCCGCGGCCCGGCATGCGGGCCTCGGCAGCGACGCAAACCAAGAGGCTTAACAAGGTGATGCCGGCCAAGCGGCGAACGGTTATTTTGCGTAAATCAAGGTGTTGCATAATTTTCTCCTCACAGAATGACGTTAAAACGTGCGGCGGCCGATCATCGCGATTAAAGCCGAGCCGAACAGCCAGAAAGAACCGGGTAGCGGCACTGCTGCGACGCCGATTTCGCCGGTGGTATAAAGCCTGGAAAAATCCCAGCGCAAACCATCGGCCAAGGTGGCGAATTGAGTATCGATCCGCGCAAACTTGCCGGAGCTGCTGCCCCAATCGAACAAATCGAACACGTCGCCGACCTTGGCGTTGAAGTCGTCCCACCACATCAGTTGCAGCACGCCACCGAAATTCAAATTGCCGGCTACCAGCAGTTGGTCGAACTGATTGCCGGCGCTTAGTCCGCCGATTTCGGCCAGATACATGTTCTCGCTGCCGAAGCTGGCGTTGCCTTGTTGGCTAACCATTGCCGGCGAATCGCCCAACGACAGCCCGCCTTCGTAATAGCGATTGCCGGCGCCGCTCAGCAACGCACCGCCGCGTACCACCACTTGGTTAAAGAACACCGCGGCAGCATCACGGGCGACACGCATTTCGCTGCCGGATTGCAAGGTTACGGCGTCCCAGAAGGCGGTCTCGCCATTTCCGGAGAATACGATTTGGCCGTCTTTGGCATTGATAACGCTGCCGGATACGCTATTGGAGCCGAAGCCGATTTGGATTTGGCCATGGTTCTCCAATCCGCCGGCAAAATCGGCGTCGGCGTTTTGCAGTTGCAGTTGTCCTTGATTGAGCAATAAATGGTCGGTCTGCAAACTCGCCAGACTGCCGCCAGCGCCGATCAGTTTGATGGTTCCGTCGTTATTGGTCGCACCGCCTACCAGCCGCATTTGCTGGCCGCCGCCGACCTCAACCCTGCTGGCTGCGTCGATTTGCAGACCACCGTCCAGCGTGCCGCTGCCTATCAATGTGGCGTTTCTCAAGTTCGTACCGTCCTCGGCTGCGGTGAAACCGTCGTTCAGATTGAATGCCACCGTCCGTCCGGCGCCGCCGCTAACGGCAAGACTGCGCACATTGGCGTTGGCGCCGCCCAGAATCGTGGCGTTGCCGCCCGGGTTGATGACGACGTCGTGCGGTTGCCCGGGTGCGAAGCCGAAGCTGCCGAAACCGCCGTAATTCCAGCGTGCCGCATCGTCCCAGACTCCATTGCCGTTGCCCTGCCATTCCGGGTGCAAGGTCAACAAAAAGCCTTCGGCCTCCGCGCCGTCGTGCGAGCCGACGCCAACTACCTGACCAAAACGATTGATGCCCAGCGCGTTATGCAAGATCCAACCGTCGCCAGCCAGCCGGTTCAAATCGTAAATCCGGCCATCGTTCCACAACGTGGCGTGCAGGCTGTTATCGGCGGTGCGCGAATAACCGACAATCTGGCTGGTGTCGTTGATGTCCCAGGCTCTACTGTCGCCGCCCAGACTGCCCAGATCTTGCATGCGGCCGTTGGCGTAATGGAAGGCGTGCCGGGCGTTGTAAGTCGGATCGATGGCGACCTCACTGTAGCCCACCGCCTCGCCATTGGTGTTGAGCGCATTGACTTCGCTGAATAAACCGCCTTGCAAGGCGCCTAGCAACTCCAAACGGCCGTGGCTGTAGATGTATGCGGTCCCATAAATGTTGTTCGCATCTATGAGATAACCCGCAATATCGCCGCGGCTATTGATGGCGTTGGCAACGCTGGCCCGGTCGCTAATCGCATGCCGGCCGACTTGGCTGATAGCGCCATTACTATATATCACAGCCCCAGGCTCCTCTCCGATAGCATGATCGGTACCGGCCACGCTGCCTTGGTCATTGATTACCCAGCCGGCAACGTTGCGGGTATCGGTAAACAAGCCAGTCATCTCAATGTCGTCAGAACGATAGATAAACACCTTGCCGCTGTAAGGATCGTTGGCGTCGAAATTGGCCGAGGCGAGGACTTCGCCACGGTTGTTGATCGCATAGCCCTGGGCGGATTTGCCATCCACGGTTATTTCCCGGATGCTGCCGTTGCGGTAAATGTAGGAACGTGCCGTGCTTTCCTCGCGATCCTTGCCGGGTAAATTGTTCACCAGCAGAATTTGGCCTTGATCGTTGATATCGCGCGCCACACTGGTTTGATCGCCGTGCAAGCCGAGGCCGGTAAAAGCGTAACGCGGCGCGGTTCTGGCCGGCGCTGCCAGGATTAACCCGGCGCCGAGCAATGCGAGCGATACCCGGCGGCATTGAAATAGGGGTGAAGATATGACGTTCATAAAAGTCCTCGAATAAGGTGCGGCCGGGCGTTATGGCGAGGCCGCTAGGGTTGAGAATCAGGCCTTGGCGGCGTGCCGACCGACTTCAGGATAAGTAGTAATTTGATGTTCTTGCCGTCGGCATGGGCGTTGAACAAATAAAATGGCCGACCGCAGACTTGATCGAATACACCGGGGCTGCAGACGCGATTCGTCTCGCAGATGCAATTCCACCGACACTTCATAGCCGGTATCGCTTAATTCGCTGTAAAAGTGTTGGGTCAGACCAGAAAAGGCAGCGAAAACTAATATGCGCATAGCGTTCTCCTGATGCTTTTTTATTGCGATATGTTTATCAAGCGGATACCGGTTTACGGTGCAGCAAATAGTCGCGTTAACTTGGTTTCAATTAAGCCCATTGCCCCCCTTCGTCGGGATCGTCGTCGTTACCCCAAGCCAGTGGCGGGGCTGTTAGTATCTGACTGGCCGATTCGTTCTGTCCGGGATCTGCCTGGAGACCGGCCTTAGCCGTAGCGATGATCGCGCTAAAAACGACAATACCCAGCCATCCGAATAGAACTGATGAATTACGAAATTGGAAGAAATTTGAGGACATGATGATTACTCCTTATAGAACTATGAAAACCTAAATAGCCGAGTTGGCTCGTTAGGTTGTAAGGTAGCAATCTTAGGGGGTTAAATCGCCCTCCTCGAGGAGGGTATTCGGTGAATACATAGAGTCTATATTTGTTTTTCGAACGTGATATACGCTAGGAATAGGCCATTTAGCATGAAAATAGCTAAAGATGGCGAAAAGTATCTGCAATTTTATGTAACGGGAAGGTTGTCGTTGAGCGCTGTGTGGGTCTGTAACTCACAATACAAGCTTTAACTTACGGCCACCGGTAACGGCAAAGCCTTCGCGCTCATAAAAAATTAAGGTCCTGGAAAATTGCGGAAGCGACGGGGTTGTCACCTCCAAACGTTTCCATCCGCCTGATTCCCCGAAAGTCTTTGCCCGAGAAATCAGCTGCTTGCCTACGTTTTTCGACCGGTACGCCGGACGAACATAAAGCTCGGGTAGTGTGCCAAAGATACCTTCAGCGTAAAGCGCGTAGCTTTCATAGAGGGTTATAAAACCAATGGGTTTGATGCTACCTTGCCGTGCGACAAATACGAAATATTTGTCACGTTTTAGGAAATCCCGGAGGCGGACTGCCGTGTTATCCAATTCAAAATTAAACGCCTTGACGCCAATAGCGTCCGAAATTTCTGTCAGCAACTCACCAACCATGACAGCAACTTCAAAAGAATCGCCGATATTGGCTCTTTCAATAATTATATCGCCACTCATACTATTACTCGGTTCACACATTGTTTTGGGCTATGGAATATCAAGTTTGCAAGCTTATTATTCATCCGCACCTGTTGGGAAACGAAATCTCAAGAACGACGCAGCCGGTATCCGTTTTGAAGGGGCCATGTAATTCGCCTGGCGGACGGCTGGCGTAGTGGCCGGCTTCCAGCCACAAATCGCAAGCGGCGTCGTAAAGTCGGCCACTGACAACAAATACCTCTTCGAGGTAAACGTGGCGTTTGCCGCCAAAAGGCGTAGTGTCGGCCCCAGGCACAAACCGGGTCAGACGCGTGTACTCGCCGGTTTTTGCGTCGATACTCAGAGTCAGTTGTTCCGCTATGCCTTCCAGACCCGGGACGGCTTGCCAAGCATCCCGGTTGGCTGGCCAAAGTGGATTCCAATAGCGGCGGGTGGTCTTCGGCATGGATTTTTGCGCAGCAACCAAGCGGTAAACTAATTATGGCAAGCCATACAAAATTGCGGCGCTCAATAGCAAGCCCGTCAGATGATAACCGCCGACCACGGCGGCATACAGGGCGGGTTTCGGCATATTAGGCGAGATGGCATTGATACCGGTGATGCTGGCGCCGTATCCGGCCCCGACCAGAAAACCGAGCTTTAATGCTTGAATTAGCGATGCCGGCTGGATTAAATCGAACAGAAATGCGGTGGCAAAACTGGTTTTTACGCAGCCCGTCAGGGGGCCAAGATAATAGACGGCGGCCGGACGCCACTTTTCGGGGCGGGCAAAGCCGACGGCTTTATCCCATTGCTTGCCGAAAAGTGGAGAAAACCAGATACCACCCAATGCAAAATAAGCCATGCCGGCGATGACGAGAGAGAGAACAGTCATAAGCAACAACCTAATTGGATGGCGTCTGCAGCGTCTAGTAATAGACCAGAGAAGCCGTACAACTTAAATCAATATATTTCGATGCATTCACCACGCCGTTAAACGGTTGGCCGGTAAACGGCGTCGAAATTTTGGTCAATATCAGCTGGCTGGCAAAGCGTTTCGCTTCCCCGCCTAGATTGATTTGCGGAATCACGACCGAGGCGTGGTTGATGTGCGAATCCGGGACGTGCTGCAGCACTGCTTCCCACAATTCACCGATCAGAGTCAATTCCACGGTGATGTCCTGCTCTTTGAAGGAATAGCTTTGCTTGCCCAACTCCAGATTCAGGACCGTAGCGGCCGGCATAATGCCCACTTCCGCCTTGCTGCCGATGCTTAAAGTCAGGCTCGCGCCTCTGCCAGTACACTCGTAGAAGTTGGGCTGTTGCTCCGCTTCAGCGGCGTTGGCCAAACTTACCCAGAACAAAGAGGCGATAATCATTAATGTGTATTTCTGTTTCATAACCTGCTCCAAAATGTAAATCTGAAAAAATCGGACGCCTTTACGGCAGACCGTGCTTTACCGAGCTAAAACCGTCTTTTCTAACGGTTTTTCTCGGCGGCATTACAATAGCGTCAAACCCTATTCCCTGCTACCCCCCTCAGGTAGGGTAAATTGCGCTGGGCCTGGTACTTCACCGTGTGATTATTCGCACTAAAACTTCCGGATTTTCCAGCGTTTTAAAATTAGGTTTTTTCGATAGTCTGAACTATGAAAACAAAAAGGCTCTTACCTTGTTCAAACTATTTGAACGCCGGTTTATCGAAACGGGGAAGCGGGGAGTCGAAAAACCGGCGGACAGAATTGATCGAAGGGTTACTGCGGCCAGAGTGGTGTACTGCCTTCATAGGTCAGGATTAACAACAGATCGTCGAACTCTTCGTTCTTGAAGCGAGTCCTCATCTCGGGGGTGTCGGGCAGCTTCAATTGCCATTGACCTGCCGGCGATTTGCCGATCAACGGTATCCAGGCGCTGGCATTACCGCGACGGGTGCTGGCCGTGCCGTCGACCGTAGCGTCCACGCTGCCGCCGATGGCCAGCGTTTCGCCGTCGGGTGTCAGTAGAAGCTGGATATTGCCGATCTCGTCGCCCTGGCCGTTTTTTCTGACGAAGGCAAGCAGCACTTGTCTGATTCGTACATCTTGCAGATTCGGCGGAAAATCATCCGTCCGGAGGCTGAAAACTATCGCCATCGGCGTGGCTGTTTGTTCCGGATTGTGTAGGTCGTACCAGGCATCGACGAATTGGTCGCGCAGGCTGAACATCCGTTCAGCACTGATGCTGTCGTCCAGCTGCTGGATCACCTGTTTGCGATAGGTGAAGTTTTGCAGCGCGGTATATTCCACCGTAAACTGGACATCGGCAATGCTGCGAAAATCGAAGGGATTGGCCGCCCTGGGCAGTTGCAATTCCCAGTGGGTATCGACGCCCATGCTTTCGAAAGGCAACAGCATGCCGGCTTCCGGCTCGAGATCCAGCAGGCCGGTGGCATTGCTGGGCGAGGTAAAGGCAATCAGTTCCGGGTCGCGGCGCACCAGGATCGATTGAAACATGTCTCCGCCTGTGACGATCCGGGAAATGCCGGAGGCGATCAAGGTGGCGCGAACCCCTTGCACCGGCGGTACCAGCGCGACGATGGAAATTCGAATGCGTTTGATCAGGCGCAGATAATGTCCCGGAAAGCTTTGATCGAACAGTGTCATTGGCGTGGCAAAAGGCAGGCGGCCGCTGTCGCGAAAGCGCTGGAATTCTGCTGGAAACAAGCGGGCCAGCGAAAAGGTTTCCGCCAGTTGCAGCTTGCGGCGATTGCTTTCAAAGGCAAATTCGTCGAGGCGGGTGATGTCCTGCAACAAGCGCACCGAGCCGGTCAAACCCAGCCGATCCGGCTGATTGTTTTGATTGCCGGTCGTTTGGCCTGAATCGTCGCCGACTTCCCAATAGTCGCCCTTGATGAAGGCCGGCGGCGTTTCCTGGCGCTCGAATGCCAATTGATACTCCGCCAGTTGCGCCATGGCCGTTGCCTGCTGCAGAAAATAACTGTAGGCACCGCCGAGTATGCCGCTCATCCAGCTATATAGCTCTTCGTTGGTGAATTTGGTTGCCAGGAAATCGAGCGTGGCCTGGGCCTGCTTGTATTGGGTATCGGCAATCAGTTGTTCTTTCAGCGCGATGTCCTTCTGGGTACCGGCCAGCAGCACTTGTTGCTCACCAATGGCGATCTCGCTGTCGGCCAATTGCCGCTGCAACTGCCATTCCTGGCGCCGGCGTTCGAAACTGGCTTTCGCTGAACTGACTTGCGCCAGCGTTTCGGCGGCAATCTGCCCCGATGCGGCAAACAGCTTTTCCTGCGTAGCCATAATCACCGCCGCAGCCGCCGCGGTTGCCGCCCCTCCGCCAGTCACCCCTCCTGCTGCGGCGCTTACCGCGGTTTGGGCAATCGTCAGCTTGGCATCCATCATCGCCGAGGCAAGGCCAAACCCCCCTGCTGCCACATAACTGCCTATCATGGTTTGTTCCCAGCCATTCAAACCTTCGTCCAGCCAATCCTGATAGGTATCACGCTGGATGGCGGAGCGCTCCCGCTGGCGTTCGGCCAGACCAATGCCTTGGTCGGCTTCCTTGATTCGCAAGCCATGAAGCTCCTTGCCGGCATCGGCCAACTTCAAATCCTGGTCGGCCTTGCGCCGGCTGTAGGATTCGGCATCGCGTTTTTCCATAGCCGCCAGGAAAGCTTGTTCAACTTGTTGAGCGATACTCACCAGATTTTTGGCCCGCTCGATCAATACGCCATAGCGGTAGGGCGTAGGCCGGAACAGGCGCTGTTCGCCAGTGGTTGGCAGGCGATCCAGCGACAATGATGGTTGAACCGGCGGCGCCGTCGGGCGTTCTATGCCGGCGATGTTGCGACCGCTACGCAGTTTCAGCAGGTTGAGCTCTGCCCGCATTTTCAACGCCTGCGGTACCGGGTTGGGCGGAAACGGATGAGACGTGGCGTTGGCCGGGGTTGGCGACTGCATTTCCGGCAAGGCCAGCAATTCCAGAGCGGTTGCATATAATGTGCGCGCCCGAGCCAAAGACTCCCCTTCGTCGCGGGTGAATTCGGCATCGGCAAAATCCAGATAACAGCGAACCAACGTCATCAGGGTAAAGCGCGTATGCGCACTGGCGCGAAATGCGGCGATTTCGTGCGGATTAAGTCCCACTCGCAGCCAGTTGTCGGGATTGCGTTGATACTGGGTCGGTATGGTTTCCTCCAGCAGCAAGCCGCGATAAATCTTGCGTTGGCCGAGCGCCAGATGATCGGTGTAGAAGGTCTCGATCCAATCCAGCGCCGTCAGAAAGTGACCGGCTTTCTGCAATTGCAAGGCCAATGCCATCGGTACGAAGTAAAAAATCTCCCGCAGATAATTGGGAACCAAGGCTGGATCGCTGATACTGCCGAACAGATCGCGGATTAGCGTGTCGCGGCGACTGGCCAATTCGCTGTCGGTCAACTGTTCGGTGATCACCAATGTGCCTTTGCGTAACGGCGGCGGCAAATCGGCCAGTAATTCTGCAGTCAGCGCCTGGTGATAGAGGTCGGCCTGTTTTCGAGCCTGGGTTGGCGTCAGCCGGGGAAAGTTGCGCAGATCTGCGATCAACTTTCGGTAAGCCTCGCTTTGCGCGGCGGCCGGGCGCAGTTCCGGCAACAGAAAACTTTCCGGATAAGCAAACACGCGAATCGCCGCGTTCCAGGTGGCGTACCCCCCCATCCAGCGCCATTCTTCGTCGAAATCGGCCTCGTGATAAGGCTTGGCCGGATCGATAGCCAAAACCCAGCCAGCAGCGGGATTGGTTGCGCCCAACACGGGTGCCTGATCCTTGACGCGACCGGTGCGCAGGGCCAGCATGGTTTCCTGCAAGGTTTCCAGCGCCTGTTGCGCGCGAGTGGTACGCTGCTGGCCGCTGCTTTTGCAGTCGATACCCAGCTCCCGCGTCAGCAGTTCGGCGATACTCTGGCTATCGCGATCACGAGCAATGGCAGCGATACAGGCTTGTCTCAATAATGGCAATGCCTCCGCTTCCGTAGCCTCCACTACGGCTTGCATCGCTTCGCGCAAGGTTTGTTCTTGTTGCTGCCGCGCATCCAGGGTGCGACGCCAAGCTTGACGGGCTTGCAAGCTTGCCCGCCATTTCGGCAACACTACCTGAGCCGAACGCGCTGGAGCGGCTAGTTCGAAATGGTCCGGCCCCAGGATCAGACCCTTTTGCCGCTCTTCGGCCCGCCAGGTCGCGCTCAAGCCGAGCTTGCGAACCTGACACAGAATGGCGTAGACATCCTGCCATTCGGCGTCCAGCACACTTTCGGCAGCGGCCAGCTGGCGAATTCGGAGCAAATGCAGGAATGACAGGATGGTCAGCAATTTCTCGCGCAGCGCCAAATCGATCGCATTGCCAAGCTGGCGTTGTTCGGCCAGCAACAATAATGCTTCGATTGGGCCCAGCACTTCGGCAACGATATGGTCGAATGCGGCCAGTTGGCTGGCTTGCGCTTTACGCGCTGTATCCAGTGCCGCCACATGCGCCGTCAGATCGTTTGCGCGCGCCAGCCAAAGGTCGTAGGCTGGTTGACCGGCGCTTGGGGTGCGAAAATCGACTATGCCCAGAAGATCGGGGTCGATGATCGGTAAAGGCGTACCAAAAGCCGATTGCGCGGCATCGTCCTGTTGTTGCCAGCCGTTGCGTAATTGCTCTTTTTGCCAAACCAGTAATTGCGGTTCCGGCAGCAGGCTGTCAGCCAGCGGTTTGACGGTGCTTTCTTCCAGACCGAATAGGGTTTTGAGTTTATCCTCGCTGATGTCGGTGGGTTGAAGCAACAGTTGATCCAGCCGGTCCGGGCGGAAGCCGGCCAGTTCGATCCCGAGCCGGTTGGCCAATGCCCGGCGCGCCGGCTCATCGGCGACCCGTGCCAGGCGGATGTCGTCGAAGGAAACGCCCAAGTGACGCAACGCGGCGAAATAAGCTGCCTGACGATACACTGCCTCGGCTGGCGCAGGAATTTCCCGACCGTTTAGCGATAAATAGCGGCGCAACACTTCAATGCTCAAGCGGACTTGGCTGGTGACTCGATTGGCAACCACGCGGTTGTCGCGGGTGACCAATTCCGTAAACCGCTGATGATAGGTATCCGCCAATAGTTGCCGGTCGATGAACGGCGCATCGTCTCCACGTTTGATGCGATGGGTGGCGAATTCCAAAAGATCGTCCAGATAGGCGGCCTGACTGAACACCGCCTCGGGATCTTTGGGTTGGAACGGTTCGGCGACCACGACGCCAAGTTGCAAAGTGACGACATTGCCGACCGCAGTAGCCTTGTCCATCGCGCGCACGGTGATGGTGCGATTGCCGGCAGTGGTGACCGGAACTTGCGCGCTCCAGGTTGACCAATCGCCGTCAGCCCTGGGCGTGGCGGCGGTATAGGCGGATTGGCCGTCGAGCGACCATTCCACCCGCGCGACGCCGGTCTGGGTATCCGCTGCGCTGCCACGCAAAGCGATGCTGACCGAGCCGTTTGCCAGTACGAAGGTTTCGCCTTCATACGGGCTGTCTATATTGAGGGTTGGCGCGGTCATGTCGCCCACGCGCACAGCAACGTTTTGGATCGGACCGATATTACCCACGTTGTCGCGCCCGCGTAACTCCACATTGTGTACGCCCAAACCCAGCAAGGGGACCGAGGCCGACCAATTAGTGGTGCCGCTGGCAGGGCTGAACACGCCATCGCCAACGCGCCACTCCACGGCCGCCACGCCGGCAGCATTATCGCTGGCGGTGCCGGTAATGGTGGCGATATAGGGTGGTGCTGGTCTTACGACGTCGGCTGGCCGATTGATGAGTAGGGTCGGCGGCCTGGTATCGATGGTTACGGTTTGCGAGTCTTGAGCTTGCCCAGCCTCATTGGGCGAATCGGCGGCGGATACCGTGGCGGTGATGGTCAGCAGCCCATCGATAGCGCCATTCACCATCAACGACCAATTGGACCAAGGCGTTTCCGCCGGCCCAGTCGGGGTAGCCGCAACCGGCGCGGCATTACCAAGCCGCACGCTGACATTGGTAATGTTGTAGGTTGCATCCCTTACAAACAGGCCCGTTTCTCCGGGTATGTCTTTTAACAATACGCAGGATGCAGTGCCGGTTAAACTAAAACTCCCGTTCAGGACCGCGTTCGCTGCTGGCGCAGTGATCTGAACCGAGGGAACCAGGTAGTACCTGATGGTTGGAACAGCCATAAGTGACTCCGTTGTGCTATCGAATTTACGGTCGCTCGCGGGCAAAAATAGCCCAGAACGGCGGGTTTAAATCTTTGTTGGTGCGAATTGCGCTGGGACGGCAATGTGTTGGTTTATTGTTAAACCCGGCCCTTTTCAGCCAACCTTTCCAATTGCGATCAAGTGATTTCCTGCTTTTACCGACGGCTTTACCGTCCATCGGAACAGTCGGTCCGACATCGTTTTGACTCTAAAACTTTATCTCCGGCGACAATCTGGCCACGCCGTCGCCATAGACGTCGTAAGTGACATCAGTGGTTTGCGCGACCTTGATTTGCATCCGCGCGTAGCCGAGCGAGCCGAGGCCGACGTCGAGTTTTTTGTAGTCGAAACCGTCCAGGGTTTGCTTCTGCCGATCGAAACCGAGCCAACCGTAACCGTAGCGCACCTTGATTTGCGCGCCGGGCGGAGACTTGAAAAAGGCAATGCCTTTGGCGTTCCAGAACGATTCCAGCGTGCGCCAGTCGCCGCTGCTGATGTGTTTGGTTTTGATCATGGTTTATTCCCCGTAATGTTTTGGTTTTGTGTTTAAGCTTCAATTTACCCTAGGGCATAAAAGCGGCAGCGTAATCGGAGGAACGAATGCCACAATGCGTCCGATTACGCTATTGCTAGTCGGCCCTACGGCCCTTTCTTTTCCCTTGTGTGTTTTAAGGATGCCCCAGGATATTGATTTCAGCTTCCCGATATACAATTGGATCAGCAATAGAACGTGGATCAGCAGGATCGTAAAGAGGACCGCCTATATAACGAAGTTGAAGCCAATATAATTCCCCGTATATCCTAAGGTCACTCAGATCGACCGGGCCTTCATTCATCATTGGCAGTGCACCGGTACCTCCTAGCCTCACGCGTCCCAATGGATTGTCAGATTTAAACGACGGTGAACCCGTCTTGGCATATCCTGAGACTGATCCAGCAGTCTTCGTGCTCTTGCCATTACTTGGTGCTTTTCCTACACTGCCTCCCACGGCAGATGGCCCACTAGGATTCTTAAGGTTCGGAGTATGCTTTGCTAATCGTTCAGGTAGGCTGTCACCCTGAACAGTATTTGATGTGCGAGCGATTCTACTTACGCCGTTTTCATGCTGGATTACCACATCGACCTTTCGCTCACCAGGACCAGTTGAACTTAAATGGACAAGACACTGCCGTAGTTCTGAAGATGAGTGAAAATCAGCGCTGGAAAAGCCTGGAGCCTCGCCTTTTGGAATTTTGGGCATGACCTCAACACCGCGAGCATCGAAATGCACAGTGCGAGCAAACTCACCTTGTAGTGCCTCCTGTGTCATAACCCCAGAAAACATAGGCTCTAGTCGCCCGTTTGGTTTCAAGAACGTTTCTTCCAACTTCCAGCTTGACGGAAAGAAATCCATACCACGACCATTTGCAACATTTACCCTGCCTTGGATGTTGATAGGCTTAAGGCCGGTATTGCTGGCAGCTGTTTGATGATAATCGACATTACGCTCCGCTCTACCGAAAGCAACAACGTAATCGTCTGGTGATCCAGGGGGGCGACATACTTCAGCTTGGGAAGTGTTCGGCTTATCAGGATTCAACCCTGATAAATCTGCCAGCCTGATCGGGTTGCCATCCACGTACCCATACAAATTTATTCCCCCCCTAACGCCTATCGGATCCCCGCTCACCCACCTAACCACCCAAGCCGCGTAATACCTGGCCGCGTGGTAATTCAAGCCGCTTTCCTCGTCCCGCTCCTTGCCGGTAAAGCGGTAGCGCTTGCGGGCAAAGCTGCCGAAGCTGGTTTCGCCGTAGGGCGTGTATTCCTCGCGGTTCAGCCAGCTGCCGTCGCCGCCGATCACGACGTGGCTGCAGCCCAGGTGGTCGCCCAGATGGTATTTCACCGCCGGCGTGGTGTCGTCCGGGAATGCTGTGCCGACGCGCACCAAGGCAATGCGCGACTGGTCGTCCATTACATGCAGGGTGTTGTTTTCCTGCACGGTGGTGCCTTGCACCGCGCGGTGATATTCGAACAGGCCGCCGATGTAGACGGTCACGGTGTACTGGCCGCCTTGCTTGCGGGTGAGCTTTTTCACCCGCAGGCCGCCGGCGTCGTACAGATATTGCGCATGTACTGAGGGTTCGCTACCGGCCGTCTGGGTACGGAAGGCTTTCAGCCGGTCGCTGTGGTCCCAGTCGAATTGGCGGGTCTGATGCTCGGACAGCAGGTTGCCATTGGCGTCATAGGCGTAACGGTAAACGCTTTGGCCTATGGTCACCGTGTCCAACCGGTTGTTGCCGGCGGCCGTCGTAAACAGCCGGTTGCGGGCGCCGTCGGCCAGCTGGTGTTTGAGTTCCTGCATATTGCCTAGTGCGTCGTAGCGGTAGTGCTGGCTGTAGGCGCGAGTGCGGGTCAGGTCGGTGCAGCGCGGTTGATCCAGCCAAGGCGGCGCTTCCGGCGCTTGGTCGCATTCGCGGCCGGTGGCGGACAGCAGGCGGTAAATCGGATCGTAATCAAACTGGCGCAGCAGAGCATTGCCGGAGGTCAGCAATTGTGCCAAGGCGGTGTCTCTGGCGGTAGCCGCCGCCGGATTGTTCAAGATGCCGCTGCCCTGGGCGCGGTCGTCGATTTGCAGGATGTTGCCGACCAGGTCGTAGCTGTAGCCAAAGTCCTGCAAGGCTTCTCCGGCCGGCTGGAAGCGGTCGGCTTGCGACTGGCTGTACCGTTCGGAGCGCAGGCGCAGCAGACGAAAAGTTTTGTCGTCGTAGGTATAACGGCTCATTACGCCATTGCCGTAAGCCACCAATACCCGCTGGCCCTTGGCGTTGTAAGCAATCTGTTGCACATAGGTCTGGCCGTTGAGTTTGACTTGCGCCAGACCGCCGGCGCGGTTGTAAATCGGCAGTAATTCCTGGCGCTGGCCGTTGACGTCTTTAGGGTATTGCATGCGCTTGATACGGTTCAAGGCATCGAAGCGCGAGCTGGTTTCGTAGACGCTGGCGTCCAACAGGGTTTGCGCATGGGCGGCCAGTGTGACGCCAGCCGGCGGCTGCCAGTTGATGCGATAGGCGTCGATGGCCCAGTTGCGCTCAGCGCCGTTTTGGTAAGCGCTCAGTAACACCGCATCGCTTAGGGTTTGCCGGCTTTGGCTGAGCGGATTGCCTTTGAAATCGTAGCCCGGCACACTGACCAGTCCGGCTTCGTCGTAATGTTGATATAGTTTGCCGAGCAGATTTTTCTGTCGCGCAACATCCACGCTCAAGCCCGAGTCGGGCCGGTCACCGTAGATCAGCACTTGCCGCAGGGTCAACGTTTGATTAAAGCCATCGCGCGCCCACAGGCGATTGGGTCGGTTGCCTTCGTCGTAGCCGGTCAAGATCAGCGCGCCTTTGCTGTCGCGGCTTTCGACTGGGTTGCCCAGTACATCCAGCACTGTGCGCCGCAAGCCGGCGTCGATACTGTCGTTGCGCCAGGGCCGGTTGGACAAATCGTAACCGTAGCGGAAAGCTACCCGGTCCAGCGCGTCGGTCACGCTGAGCAGATTGCCGCGAATGTCGTAACTGGAGCGGGTAACATACCAATCGGTTTGCGGATTGGCGCCGTTGCGCGCCGTGGCTTGCACGGTGCGGCCCAGGGCGTCGATGACGATGCTGGCCGGGGTATTCCAATGGTTTTGAAAGATTTGCGATGAAGCGGCATGGGTGCGGCCGGCGTTGTCGTTGGCGTCGTAGGTGTAGGCTTCCCAGGGGGTCGGCGCAAATTGCTCGGGATCGGCCAGATCGGCAGGGATGCCGTAAATCACCCGCTGCTCGGAACCGTCCGGGTTTAGCGTATGGATCAACTGGCCGCGCGGGTCGTAAATCATCACGGCTTTTTGCCCGAGTTGCGCCTCGCCGGGCGCGGCGTATTGCCAGTCCTGGCTGTAAAACGGTTCGTATATTTCGATCGCCCGGCCTTTGTTGTCGTAAATCTGCCAGCCGCTGACTAAAACATTGGGATGATTGGCATCACCGTTACGGACGCCGGCAAATTCCAGCTTGCTGCCGGCCTCGTCGTTCTGATCGGCGAGCAAAATGCCGCCGCCGAAAGCCGCATCGCCGAAACGGATTTCCTCCGCTTGCACCCGGGTTTGCAGCAAGCGGCCGACGCCATCGGAGTATTCGACGGTTTCGATAATTTCGTCGCGTTGCGGCAATGGCACATCGAGGTCACTGTCGTGATGCTGATATTGTTTGCTGCGCACCGACACGGGCTGGCCGCGTTCGCTGAACGCCAGCAAGTCGTAGCTGAGCTCGATGCTGGGCCGTTTGCGGTCGCCTTCCGCGATGTTGGATTTTCCCTGAACCAGCGAGGCCTTGAGTAATCCCAGCGGCGTGAAGAGGAAGCGCCGGCTATTCGCGTTGGCATCAACGACCAGTTCCGGCTGCAATACCCGGTAATCGTATTTAGCTTCGGTTTTTAAGCCCAATGGGTCGATCACGCGTTCCGGCAGCAAGCTATAACGGTCGTAAGCGACAATGGTACGCCGGCCCAGCGGGTCGTGTTGCTGCACCAGCAACCCCCGGCCCTTGCCGTTGGATCCACTGACTTGAAAGTCGTACAAATGGCGGGCTGCGATGACGAAATAGCCCTGCGCGGAAATCGCCCCAGCGCCGCTTTTACGGTAGAGATAACCGGCCTGCGCCGCCAATTTGCGGAATTCCGTCGGGTACTCGTCCGTCCATGCCGGCGCACCGGGTTTCAGATATAACGGAAACTCTGGCGGAGTTTGCACGCTGTCGCCGCTGCGGTACAGTTCGGCCAGCAGTGCATCGTCCAGAACCAGGTTTTCGGAACGCACCAAAGCGCCGTAATCGCCCAGCAGGCCGAATGCCAAGCCCTGGAAACCGGGACCATCGTAAAAATTCAAGGCTTGGCCGATCAATTTTTTACCTGCGCTGCCGGCTTTCACCGCTTCCCAAAGCGCGAACGCCGTAGTTTTGCCGTCGTTGATGATTTCGTAATTGCTGGTCCTGGCGACTTTGTCGATCAAATAGCGCTGGGCGTCGTCGCGTTGCAGGTAGTCGGTTTCGCTGTAACTGGCCAGATAGGGTTCCGCCGTGGCAGCAGCAAGCCGGTAATCCCGTCCGCGCGGCACCGCCACGCTTAATTGCGACTTTAAGCGGCCGTATTGATCGTACTCTCCCATCAAGGCGAGTTGCGTCATCGGTTCGGTTCCGCGTTCCCACTGGGTGGTGCGTTGCGCTAAGGCAAAGCTGAAGAAAATCGCTCGCCGTGCATCGCCGGCCGGCGGCGCGGCTTCTTCGCGGACCCCTTGCAGCCCCTCGGTGACGGTGTAGGGCCGATGCTGGCGTTCGCTACCGTCCAGTGCATACAATTCGGTACGCAGCACGCTGCCGCGTAGGGTCCGCAAGGCGTCGCGCTTGCGGCGGCGCGGCAGAGCGTTGAGCGCTGCGGTCATCGCTGCTGGCCGCGACAGGGCTTGCGGGTCTGCGGGCCAAAATTCAGCGCTGAAATCCACTTCGCGCCAGCCGCCGAATTCGTCGCCGACCGGGCCCTGGTGAAACCAGGTGCGCGTTTCCAGCGGCGGCGAAAAGCGCTCGCTGGCGACGGCGTTGAACGCTTGCCCTGCATGCAGGCCGCCGGCGTGAAACGTCTGCAGGTTTTCGCTGTCGCGCTGGTCGACCCTGCCAAAACCGCGAAACTCCCGTTCCGCGCCATCCCAATAGCCATGGTGGTAGCTGTATTCCGTGGTCAGTTTCCCGTTCGAAAGCTGATCGATCACCTCGACCCTGGCCACCACCTGTACCGGAAACGGCAGCGGGGTTCGCCAGCGCGTAGCCGGCAGCGGTTGGTCCCGCAGATAGAAATGGATGGATGGCAGGTAGCCGACGCGAGTGATGGCGCCTAGATGGTTATCCATGCCCTGCAGCAAATAGGGCTTGCTGCCGCCGGTGAAATCCAGAAAATGCATCTGCGGCCGATGGCTACCGTCGGCATCCCGGCTCCACAGCAGGCCGCGGTTGCCACTGCCTAGCAAATCGACCAGCCGCACGGCATCCATGTCGCTGACTGCCGGGGTGCCGCCGATCTCGATGGCATCGCTCCAGCCATTGCCGCCCTGGTTGATCCACAACAATATTTTGCGGTCGTCCACGTAGATGAAATCGGCCAGACCGTCGCCATCGATGTCGTCGATCAGGATGCGCTTCGGGTCGTAACCATAAGGAAGTCGGGGGCTATGGCGCATTACGACGCACTTGCCCCAGTTACCGTAGCCCAGATTGGGCCAGTATGCGACATGGCCGTCGTAAACCACCGCCACATCTTGCAGGCCGTCGCCGCTGAAATCGCCCCATTTGACCCGTGGGTCGGAAAAATCAAGGTTAGGAAAGTCTGCCAGTGCCCTGCGTTCAACCGACCGGCTATCGTGCCAGCCCTTTTCGGCGTCGTTGAAGAAGTATTCCAGCCGCGTGCCGGAACGAATGGCGTCGGTCACGCCGTTACCGGTCAAATCAAGCAGTTTGACGTTGGGATCTTCCAGATCGAAACTGGGCGCGAATTCGTAAGGCCGGAACGATCGGCGATCCCACAAGCCGTCGTAACGCAATGGGAAGTAGCCGGCCAGTCCGGCCCGGCTGACCAGCAAGTCGATACGGCCGTCGCCGTCGGCATCTATCATTTGCACACCGGGATCGGCCAGTTGCAAGCCCGCCGGCGCTTCGGCCATTTCGCGGGGCTTGTCGAAGCGGCCGTTGCCCAAATTACGCCAATAGCGTACCGTGCCTTTCATCTCCAGAATGTCCGGCAGGCCGTTGCCGAACAAATCGGCCAGTTCGTATTCCGGCCGCGCCAGCGAGCCGGCCGGCAGTTCGCCGGTTACCGAGAAAAATTTTTGCTGGTCCGGGGTAAAACGGCTGTAATCGAATTGCAGGGGCGGTAAGAACTCGGATGCCGTGCCGTCGTGGCCTTCCACGCGGACTTGATGCAACAAAGAAGCCTGATTGAGCGGCAAAACCGCGTGCGGTTGTTGGTCCAAGTAATTCAGATGATAGGTGCGGGTCAAGCGCTCTTGGTCGGCTTGGGTATAGATCCGGATTTGCCTACAGCGCCGTATCGTGCGCATCTCGAAACCGGCACGGTATTCGGAAAAAGGGTCCGGGCGATCTTCGTAAACGAAGTTCACCCGAACCAGGAACTGCGGATTGGCCGGATCGCCGTAGTCCGCATAGCGTATTTCCGAGAGGTAAAGCTGGTCCCAGCGATGCGGGCCGTCCGTTTGCTGCGCGTCGCGTTCGTAAAGGTAGTCGATGCGATTGCCGAATACGTCGACGGTGCGGCTGAGTTTCCAGGCAAACACCCGGCCGGCATTGTCCGGATCGGCAAGCACGGCAGGGTCGCGGCCGGCGCTTGCCGACGTGCCGTAAACACTGGTCAGACCGTCCTTGCTTTCCACTTTCCAGTAGTTTTGCGAGGCGTCGCGATGATGGGCGATGCGGGCGAACAGGCCTTCGGTGCGCGGACGGTAATGCGTCAGATTGGCTTGCAGATCGACCGGCACCAAGTCTTCGGCGCCGGACAGTAAAAAGGTATCCAGGCTGTCGTCGTAACGCGGCAAACCGTCCGAGGTTTTCCGTATCACGCCAGGGATGCTCAGACTCCAGCCCAAACCGAACGGGCTGTTACCGTTGCCGGTGCTGTAAACCAGACTCAAATTGGGCTGGAAGCCGTTGCGGCCGGCCGGTAGCGCAATCGGCACGCTAAAGTTGCCGGTGCCGGTGTGCAAGTCAGGCGAAAACTTTTCGCCGATGCCATGCAACGCTCCGCCACCTTGGGGCAGGTCTATGATTTGGCTGGAAGTTCCTGATTTATTGCTCATACGAGACCACCCAAACAGCAATCCAGCTTATGGCCTATTAAGACAAAGATTTTTTCGGCTACTTCCAAGTTCAGTTGCAAGCTCGCTCTGTCTTTTAAATACTGTACGATATGAATCATTCATTTCTCCTCGATTTTCGATGAGCAGCGAGTAAACGGAGTAAGGTGTAATCGCTTCTCTTCAACCAGTGTCAAATAAGGGCAATGTTCTTAAGGGTTAGAGTAACTGATGACCTTGGAGATTTCGCCCTCCACAAGGAGGGTATTTAACGAATGGAATTTAAAACGTAATAAGTCTATTGAAAGTCTACTTACCCACAAGGCGGTTGAAATTTTCCTTCATTGCTCAATGACGATTTAGTACAAGGTAAATTTAACGGAAATTATTTTTAGAATTAGTCGAGGCACGCTTATGAAAAATGGCGTCAGAGCGGCGATTACTGCTGTTATTTTCGGGAATAGTTGATCGGCGCAACCTCAAAGAATTGCATCAGAAGTTTTTTGTGCCGGGAGTTATCCGGCCTCAGCGGGATGTCTTGAATGTTCGCCAAACGATTTGGTGGAGATCGCTTTGAAGAACAGGTGTCATCTACCATGAATCAGTAGGTTAGCTGATGCTAGCTCAAATAACCGCTGTGATTTTGAGTTGATATCCAAGTTCTCCATTGCGCGTCAAATGACACAGAAAGAGTTTGGAGACTCGTAAAGTCCGCTCCATATCCAAAACCTGACGTCCGTAATCTTTAAATTCTAACCACGTGAATGTCGCAAAGTGGCCGATTTTGCCGGTAAGAGAAGTCACCACCCATTTTCTAACCATTAGATAAGAGTTTCACGCCATCTGGTCGCAGTTCCCCCTTGGGTGAAACATGTCTATATAAAGTTTGCCGGGCAATACCCAATTCCTTACATAGATTTCCGATCACAGTCTCCGGCTGCCCCATAGCCGCCATGGCTAACCTCAGTTTGGCGGCTGTCATTTTAAAGGGGCGTCCTCCCTTTCGCCCGCGGGCACGAGCCGAAGCCAAACCGGCGACTGTTCGCTCTGAGATCAGCTCCCGTTCAAACTCGGAAAGTGCTGCAAAAATTCCGAAGACTAATTTCCCAGCGGCGGTCGTGGTATCGATGGCTGCCCCTTGACCTGTTAAAACTTTTAGACCGACGTCTCGGCCTGTTAGATCATGCACGGTATTAATCAAATGCCGCAAATCACGACCTAACCGATCCAGCTTCCAGACCAGCAGCGTATCCCCTTCGCGTAATGCTTTGATGCAAGCGGCTAGACCTGGGCGATCTTCCCGTTTTCCAGAAGCCTGGTCTTCATAAATGTGTGCGGGGTCAACGCCGGCGGCTAAGAGTGCATCGCGCTGCAAATCGCATGCCTGAGAACCATCCGCTTTTGATACCCGCATGTATCCAATTAGCATTTCTTCACCTGTCACTTATACGGTCGTTTATGTGACAGTTTAAAAGACTTCGTCAGTGCCGTCAAAAAATGTCATATAACCCGTAATATAATCTATGTGTTATAAAGGGTAAGAATTTGGTTTATTGTGACACCATTTCGCGGGAATCCCAAAAGCGGTTAGATGTGTTCGGATTGTTCGTATGGTCTTGGCATCTTGACGACCAAACAGCAGAACCGTAAACAACGCTTTTGCGACTACTGGGTTTTTTCGAGCCTCGTCAATAGTCTTTGCTAACGATCTTTCCACTATCCGCCAATAGTGAATTTCTTTCTCAGTCAATTCCGAAGGCTCAGGCAGCGGATGACCAGCATCAACGATTTGATCCGGTTCAGGCCAAAATAAGGTGGCTAGACTGCCCCGAGCATTTATTTCTTGGTTTTCTATCATGCTCATTGCCACCGCAGAGGCTTCCAAAAACTGCAATTGCTCCGTAAGGTCTAACATTTCGAATGGATACTGGCGAGTTTTCCCTGCTCGAACAGGGTGGCCACATGTTGCCCATATCCTTGCAAGGTCTTTCGATTGCAGTCTGCTGATATAAATTGGCATACTCAATTCTTCAATTAACGCCCGTAACAGCCGGAACCAAATGCCGGCATGTACAGGTCGTCTAGGCAAGTCAACTTGCCCACACGTCAATGCTTGCTCGGTTCGCCTATCCATTGTCTTGATCGCGCCACTAGCTTCACGTATTAATGCCGCATCCGGTTGATGCCAGGAACTCAGCTGGCCATCACCAATATAAGATTGCAGCCAGCATCCGTGAATGGGACAGCTGATAAATAAAGGGAACTGCCACATCAGCTTAAATGTTTCGTGACCCACTGATTCATTCAAACAGCTAGGACAGGCTCGCTGTAAGGTTTGCTTGGGCAACCAAGCTCGCCATCTCGGTATCAATCTGTGCTGATGCTTTGGGTGGGGAAATAAAACCGACATTTGATGAACATAACTGTCGAATGAATCAGGATCAGGGTCCAGACTGTCCAATAACCAAGGCACCCAGCCCGACATCGTCATCAAACGTAGTCTCTCCAATGCTACACCACTACGTTGGGCAATGAGTTCAAGAAAACCTATGGGGGGAAGAATATCGATATCCAGCAATTGCCCCTGTCCCCATTCATAAACCAATAAATGTTCCAAGTCCATTTGGTAACACCTGGCAACTCGATACAGCCAGGACGATAAGGCTTCGTTTTCGACGGGGATCGGATGTATCGGCCATCGTTGAGCCGATTTCAATTGAGCTCTCTTTCAAATTTCCGGCGGCGTTCGCTCGGGCCGGCGTAATCAGCTAATGCTAATGTCCTTTGGTTGATGGCCTCATCACCCGTTTCGATACCGGCAATAGCAGCTTTGGTCAGCAACAATGCCAGCTCACCTATCGTGCCCTCACAGCGAGCTAAAAGATACTGGGCCATGTCGTCGGTCGCAATATTGGACGGGCGGCGCAAGGGGAATGCCGCCACAAAACTTGCCAGCAGCGAACAGGTATCCTTGTCAACTTGCCATAACGGTAATATCAAGGGCTCGAAACGATTTTCCAGTTGATCGTCGGAACGAATAGCCAAATAGGCGTCACGAGTGCCGACGCCCACTAAGGGAATTCGAAGTTCGTTCCCTAAAAACCGCAGCAAGTTAAGAAATTCCCGCCGGCTGTTGCTGTTACCAGCCAAAATATTATGCAGTTCATCAATCACTAGCATCTTGACGCCGATACGGCGCATTAAGCTCAGTGCTTGTTGTTCTAAGATTGCGATAGGTTGACGCGATCTTAGTGGTGCCCCCATCGCGGCAAGCAAGGCCATATGAAAGCGAAGTATTGAGGGCTCGGATGGCATTTGCACACAAAGAACAGGAATATGCTCAGCGTCCGGGCTTGAACTGGGTAGATGTTGACGCCGAAACTTTTCAACAATCATGGATTTTCCATTATTGGTCGTCCCGATAATGAGGAGATTCGGCATGCGTTGTTTCGCCGGCCATTGATACAGCGCCTCCAACCGATTGACTGCGTCCACCGCGCGCGGGTAACCGATCCATCGTTCAGCACGTGTATGCATGATCCGCTCGGCAGAAGCGAGATGAGCCAAGCGCTGCGCGGAAGGGGTCAAATGGGATAGGTCTAAACTAGAATTGTCTTTCATCGTTACCACTCCTCAATGTCGCTGAAGGGTACGGCAGACTTAATTTCCGATTGGTCGGGATCAGGCGGTATCTGGGGTTTACTTTTCTTTGTCGAATGCGTTAAGTGTTTAAGCCGCTCATTATTTCGCCTAGTTCGTTTCGTGGCTTTTTGGGCATCGTGGACAATATCGCGCATCTGGTCGATCATCCGAAACAGAGAAACTTCATCCACTTGGTCCCGACCTTCAGCTCGCAACCGTTTGATGGCTTGACGATGTTCCCACAACGTAATGGCAGGGTTTTCCAAGGAGCGGTAAGGAATTTCCAGATACTTTTGACTATCCGGGTCCAATACCCAGATACGGCTAATATCCCTTGGATCGCGACGTATCAGGAACATAGTGCCGCCCTTCTTCCGCCGGGCAATTAGCGGCTTTAACGTATTGGCAAAGTAATCAATGTAGTCGACTCTAAAACCGGTACGCGTCAAGGAGCGTCGGATAATCGGCAGAAAATCGATCAGAAATGCTTTTGCATTAGTGACAACAGGCGGCGGGCCATTTAAGGTAAGCCCTTTGGACCAACGCTTTGCCGGGGGTTCTTGTAGATCATTATAATGGGTTTCACCATGATAATAAGCGACCGCTATCGTTAGCCAGCGTTCCAATTCATGGAGTGTTAACGCGGCCTTTTTTTCAGAATCATAATCGCCGCGAGCTTGCGGATTTGAAAAGGTGGTACCGGGGAGCTCATGAATATCCCCCATCATGGTGCCTATCAACCGTTCAATAATACCGCCATAATGCGGTTGCCCTAGCGGACGATAACTCAGCAAAATGCCATGTTGTTCACAGCCCCGCTGCAACGCTTCGCTTTTAAATTCCGGCGCATTATCCACATAAACTGACCCGGGTTTTCCACTCATAGGCCAATCGACTTCTAACTGTAATTGCTCAAGCCAAGGACGCTTATCGCAAACCATATGGGCTAGACAGAGTCCGACAGAAACGGTGGATGGAGGCTCTAACGTCACAACCATACCGACAATGCAATCACTAAAGACATCAATAGCGATGGTCAGGTACGGTCGACCAATAGGCTGGCGGTCGCGTTCGTCAACGACAATTAGGTCGATTACCGTATGGTCAATCTGAACTTCTTCCAAAATGGCGGTGATTTCTGGCGGCGTACCGCCGGCTGACAACAAAGATCGAACAGCATCGGCTCCTTCCCGTGCTTGTTTCACCTGCACTGGATTCAACCATTTTATTCTTAGGGCAACCGTATTACGGGCGGGAACCGGTAATCCTCTAGTCTTACATTCCTGTTTAATACGCCGGTAAAGTTTCGCGACAGTCAGCTTTTGCCGAGTCATAAACTTTTTCCGTATCAATTCACAGACAATATTTTCTACCGCTTCGACTAATCGCTTTTTACCTTTGCCCCCACTGGTGTGTGTTGGGGCAAGATCCGTCACTAACCCGGTACCTTGCCGGAATCTTTGAATGAGGACATAAACTTGTCTTCGGGAGATACCCAATTTTTGGGCGGCTTCATCGGCTGATTGATGTCCAACGATTTCTAAGGCCGCGAGTCGGCCAATGATACTGGCTCGCTCACGAGCCAACTCCCAATGTTCTTGAGATAAAGTCAACACTCCCTGTTCAGTGAATTTAGTGGACTCGGGTTCCATACCAAATACTCACTTCTGTCAAGAGAAGTATTGAGCATAATGACGCGCTGTGCAGATGTCTATTGATATTTTTTTGCTCAATAGTTGACTGCACTAAGTGGTTCTAGCCCAATAAGATGGTGCAGTCATCTTCTGACATTGACACCGGTCGTTACCGTCCATCGCCCATCAGCGCCTGACGCTCTCCTACATACCGGCCGATGCCGCGTCGCAAACGATTTGGAATGCTTGGAACGGCGATTTAGCCGTACCGCCCAACTTGGTCAACCTAAAACCGGTCATAAAAGTCGAAGGTATGACGCAAGCGACCGGTAACGGGTCAGTCACCTTGGGCACCAAGCATCGTCTGATTATGAAGGTGATCCTGGACGACACCTCGCAACAACCGTTCTGTCCCAATGACGATCCCGCCAACAGTGCGCTAGACCCCGATCAACATTGCGCCAATAAAACCGTTTACACCAATGTTATCGCCGGCGCCCATCACGCGCTGATGGCTTATGCTCGCCAAGGCTCGGATAGATTAATCGGCGAACGAGTCGACAAACTAATTCAAACCGTTCAATCCGTACCTACCGCGCCGACGCCTGCCAACGCCGCCGCTTACGACAATACCGAAGGCGAGTTACTACACGTCGCCTTGTTGAAATACCTGCGTTACGTTACGGATGCCAGCCGATACTTGGGAGAACTAAACGGTGTCAGCGCCGAAAGCGGAGTCCACCTGGGCTTGACCGCCGCCGGACTCAAAGTGGATTACCTATTCGACCTGCCGTTTGCGGTCAGTCCAAGCGGACCGTACATCGACGTACTTGGCAATCTCTTCCGTGTAGTCAAACTGGATACGACCGCAACCGATACCGCTGCCAGGGTGGCCGAAACATGGCCTACTTTCAAGCTACTGTCCTATAGCGCATCGGCTTACGAACACTTCATCTGGCAGGAGCTGATTCGTACCGATGCGGTGTCCATGGTGCGCGGCATGCAGTTTGCCGCGGAATCGGCCGGCACGAATCCCTTGGTGACGCTCACCTCGGCGAATATCGGTAACTGGGCAACGTTGATGGATAGCAGCATGGATCCATATAAAACGAAAATTACGACTTACGTCGCCGATGGTGCCACGGTAACCGTACCCAAGAAAAAATAGCCTACACCGATGGTAGCAATCAGCCGAAAACCTGGAACGGCGGGGTTTACATGGTTGAGAATCAAAGTAAAAGCTACATGGCCGCGATGATCGATGGTGGTCTAGGCGGCGGTTAGCCATTGATCTTCCCCACCCCGGTTACTACCTACTACCCCCGCGAAACCTACCTGCCCGCCAACTTCTTCGGCAATTTACCGGCCAACTCCACCACGCTGTCCAACGGCCTGAACGCCCTGCAAAGCTGGGGCGGCGACCCGGTCAATCTGGCGACCGGCAATCTGTACCACGCGGAGCGCGACCTCTCGCTGCCGGGCCGCGGTTTGCCGCTGGTATTCGAGCGCAACTATAACAGTCGTAAACCCCAGGATGGCCCGCTGGGCTTCGGCTGGACTCATAGCTTTAATCACAAGTTGAACTTTTACGGCGTCGAATCCGGTTACATCAAGGTCGGCTGGCTGGACGGCACCGGCGCCGAGCGTTTCTTCCGCTTATCGGGCAGCAGTGTCCCAGCCAATAGCACGTTTCAAGCCGCACCGGGCGTGTATTCCACTTTGAAACGCGAAGCCGACGGCAGCTGGAGCGTCACCGAGAAGAACGGCCTACGCTACGGTTTTGAAAGCAACGCCGGCACGTTGGCCAAGCTGCTGACCATCAAGGACCGCAACCTCAACACCTTGGCCCTGGCTTACAACACCGGTTGCGGCAACTATTTGTGCACAGTGACCGACGGTCCGGGACGTAAACTGGCGTTTCATTACACGACGAATCACATCGACCAAGTACAAGTGCTCGCCATCGGCGGCGCGGTGCTGGCAACCCACCAGTACGGTTACGACGGCAACGGCAACCTGATCAGCTACAAAAGCCCGCTGGCCGTCGCCAGTCAGCATGCCCCGGTCGCGTATGCCTACTACAGCAGCGCCGACGGCCAAAACCTGAACCATGCCTTGAAGACCACCAGCGCGCCGCAAGGCGAAGGCATGCGGTTTTCCTACTACGTGGACGGCGGGTGTTCCGCCACCAGCGCCATAACAACGGCACGCTGCTGCCGGAAACCACCACCTTCCGTTACCAGGACTTTCGCCGCGAAACCGTCACCGTCAACGAACGCGGCTTCGAACGCCGGCATACCTTTGATGCCAACGGCAACCCGCTACGCATTGTCGACGAAGCCGGCGCCGCCCATACCTACAGCTACGATACCGCCAATCCCTTCAACCGCCTGAGCGAAGCCGACCCGGCCAGTCTAAGCACCCAATACCAATACGATGTCGCCGGCAACGTTACCCGCATCACCCAGCCCTCCGGCGCCACCACCGAATATTACAACTTCACTGCCTTCAACGCTCCGCAACGGATCAAGGACGCGCTGGGCAATTGGACCCTGCTCAAATACGACGCCAAGGGCAACCTGACCGACACGGTCAAACTGAAAACCGGCAAAGTGCCGACCGCAGGCAGCACGCCGGCCCTGGCTGACATTGCGGCCTGGAGCAAGCGCAACTACGATGCCGCCACCGGCCAACCCACCCAAAGCAAAACCCTGCGCGACTTCGGCGGCGCCACGCTGGGCAACTTTACCGGCGGCACCGGACCGACCGTCACGACCACGTACGATGCCAGCACCCTGTATCCAATCCAGATCGCGCGGTTGGGCGACAAGACCGGCGACGGCGTGATCAACGCCGCCGACCCGGCCGACAGCGCCACGCTGCAATTCGACAGCCTGGGCCGGCAGATCATAGGTATAGACAGCGACTGGCAGACTGTCAGTAGCAGTTACGATGCCGATAACCTGCCCATCACCGGCACTGATGCCGCCGGCCAGCCGCGCGACTATTTTTACGACGGCGACGGCCGTTTGACGGGCCAGGAACTGGTATTGAACCAAAACGGGCAAAGCCGGCTATGGGACTCCGCCTTTCGCCGTTACGACAGCGCCGGCCGCCTTGCGCAAACTCTGGACGCCGGCGGCCACGTCAGCCAATACCGCTACGACGCGGCCGGCAACCTGACCCAAATCACCGACCCGGACAACTACACGCTGGGCTTTGATTACGACGCCGTCAACCGTTGGAGCAAGGCTTACGATAAAGCCGGTCACGCTGTGGAGCGCAAGCTCGATGCCGCAGGCCGGGTCAAGTTGGTCACTAATCCCAACGGCAATAGCACGCTCTACAGTTACTGGAACGCCAGCCAGGATGGCCGCCTGAAAAGCGTCACCCAGCCCAAGGTCGGCAGCTACACCCTGGGACAAGTTCGCCAGTTCGACTACGACGCGCCGGGGCAAATCGTCAAAACCACAGACACCCCGGCTGCCGGCTCCACGGAAGCGGTCCGCGATACCCTGAACTGCTACGACGCCCTGGGCCGCTTGATCCGCGTGGCCGGGCCGGCTTATGTCGATCAAAACCCGACTAGCGTCACCTTCAACCAAACTATCCGCCCCGTCTACAACAACCTGGGCCATTTGACGGAAATCAAGGCCGGCCAGACCACAGCCGACGGCGGCACGGCCATCAACGCCGACAGCGGCGTATCGGCCAGCGACACGGTGACGACCCAAGTCAGTTACGTCAATGACGACTTCGGCCGCAAACTCAGCGAGACCGACGCCAACAATCAGGTCACGACGTACACTTACGACCTGAACAACAACGTCAAGACCCAACAAACGCCCGGCGCGGGCGGCCACACCCTGACTTACGTCTGGGACTACGGTCACCAGTTGCTGAGCGTCACCGCCGAAGACGGCCGCAAAATCGAGTACGACCGCAACTTTAGAGATGCTGGGATTAGGTACCAATGTTGGTTCAACTATGGTCGCTCCAGAGGTGAAGCTCGGTGGAGTGATTGCGGGCGGGGTGATTAACAGGTTGGTGAAAAACTCTTTTTTGGCGTTGAATGACTCTATATTTAGTGCCGATGAAGCTATTTTCCTACTAAATACTGGTTCGATTGAGCAAAATTAGCGTCTCAAATATGGTTTTTCACCAACCTGTTAAGGGTATTGGGCAATTGCACCATATCGCCACTGACAAAGCGATTAAGACTGGTTACACAGCACAATTCAAAGAGATATTCGACAAGGCTGGAATGAATCTTAACGACCTCACTAACAAGGTATTGTTGGAAGGCTACAAGATGCGACGCGGGGGTTATCTGGTAGTAACTATGAGAAGGCCTTGCGTTCTGAGCTGGATGCGCTTAAACAGGAGTTGCTTAAAAATCCAGATATCGTTAAAGGAAACGGAATCAACAAATGAATTGGTACAAAGTAATTCGTCATGACAATACTGTCATTAAACCTTATATCGCCGACAAAGGAGATTTGATGGGCGTTGATGAGGAGGATTTGTGGGGGGGGTACACCTCTAGTAGCTGATTGGAATGAGGCCGCCTGGATAAAGGCAAGCACTCCAGAAGATGATGGTGATCCAGACGACGCTCTCCAGACGTATCTTCATTTCCCCATTTACTCCCTCCGTCTACGTCGAGCGCTGGAAAATGCCGGTATCGGCGGTATTCAATGGCTACCGTTACATGTGTTGCGCCCGGACGGTAAGGAAATTCCTGGTTATTCCATCGCCAACATCGTGAACTTGGTCGAGGGGGCGCTGGATTTGGAACATTCGGACTACGATGTTTATCCTCCTGATTATTTTCTTCCTGAGCGAGTGGGAAAAGTACGTGGCATTCGCATTCCGGTGCTTCAGGCTGAGAAACTCAAGGGCCTGGAAGTTGTTAGGTTGATGGAAGCTAGAGCCGCTTTTTATGTCTCCGAGCGGTTCAAAGAAGCCTTTGAGATGGCAGGATGCACGGGGCATTCATTCTACGCGGTGGGAGTAATCTAAACCCGTAAGAACCTGTTCACGATCTTCTGAGCAAAAGGCATAAGAGGCTCAGTTTTCAAGCGGCATTAGAATTTTCCAAACATCACCGAAATGGACACGTCGAGTACGCCAACTTTGTGCCCCGGTATGAGGTTCTTTAACATCCACATAATTCGACCCCACGTGCATGATGCAGCCAATCCATCTACCATTATCCATATTCAAATTATCTATGGAGAATGATTCGTTGTTTTGCTCTACCCCAGCCACAACAACCCACCGTCCAAGGCAAAATTCCAAGCCTGTACTTTCACGTTCGACCAGATTTTCCAATTCTTGCATTTGCCCTATACTATTGCCTTCGATCTGATTCATTCTCAATTGTTTTTAGGGATAGTTTTAACGTCAACGAAAATTAATTCTGCGACTTTTATGGTTTCTGCGGTAGGCCTAAGTTGGTAGCCAACGCATTTATCAGCCCCGTAAAACACTGGAGACCTAACAAGATAGGTTCCAGTGTGGCGATTCCATTCGTCAATAAAAGGCAATAGGCTAACTACTTCACCTATCGCTTCAATTTCGGCTTCACATCGGGTTTGATTGTAGTGATCCGGAGTTACAATCACCAAGTCGCCAACTTGGTACTCGTAACCTTCACCGCCATCTGGATAGATATACCTAATCATTACTTCGACTCGGCACAAAAGTCATCATCCATGAGCAGAAACTACACCAGATCAAGAATGTAGCCGTTAATACGGGATTATCATTTGCAGCGTCGTTCAGCCATTCCGGTGGCCTACCTAAGACTAAGGACGCGGCGAAAACGATAGCAATCGAAATTAGAATATCAACCATTAGTTTCATTAGCCGTTCATTAGTTTATATAGAAATACAGAGTTTAATAATTGATATTCCATCAGAACCGTTTAATAAGGAAACTAAATAAGCGTACATCGAAATCGCCACAATCCGTCTCCCAGATTCGTTCTTCATCAAGCTTCCAATTCTTTGCTTCCTTGATGGCGGCGAACGGGGTAAGACAACCGATCGAATCATTATTCTCAACATAAACGGCGCGAAAAGGCGAATAGTCTAATATCAGACGTCTAAAATGGTCTGACAATGCGCTATAAGATACATACGTCTTAAGTTTAACTTTAATCAATCCTACATAATTCGCTAACATAACACCCACTTACAGCATAATAAATATTATCGTGATCAGGTTGTCGCAGTTCAAAGCCGATATCAGAATCGCTATGAATTAACCGGTCTAATAAAATATAGGCAATATTACCTTGCTTGTCCGTTCTAATCTCAAGGCATTTAGCCGTGATCGCCATAGAAAGTCCAGAAAGCCGAATATAGACGGTTTCAGCTAGACCATGTTCATCAGGAACTATCTGAATTTCATTAATGGTTTTGTATGGTTTTAAAGCATTCATTATTAACTTTCTATACGGACTCTTGGTGTTTTGTCGCTCGGTATTATAGGCAATGATATTTCATCGGGGTGACCATCAAGGGAGCAGAACGAGCCTTCACAAACGACATGTCCAGCAGGCCAGCCCTTTTTCCATTCAAAGCGGACTGTCGGTTTATTTTGGCAATTCTGGGCAAACAATAGCAACTCGGCATGACGCTGTTGTGCGCGAGCCCACAGCTCGTCAGGATAATCATTTGCGCAGCCAGAGCCGCCGCCATTTAGCACCCTATGAGGATGGGAGCTATTCACTTCAAGGTCTGATAGAGGAGTGTCAGGGTTGAAATAATAACTAACAGAAAACATAATTCATATCTCCGTATGTACAAGCTAACAGCCGCATAATCAGTGCTTGAAAAATAGATGGGCTTTTAGTTATCGTCTCACGCCGCCTGTTTAATGCAAGCCAAGGTTTCTCTTAGTTCTGGAATCGAGTTAATGAAGCGGTAAATGAAGGCGTCGAAATGCACAAAATCGGCGCCGTCGACCTGATCGCCGTAATCCAAGCCGGCTTCGCTGGCGATTTTCTTCCACGACACCAATTGACTCATGTACTCGTCGATGCTGCCGGTTAATTCCAGGAAATAACAATTCACCGCATATTTTTGTTGGGGCCGAATTAATCGGTAAATGGCTTGGCTTTCTTCTCTCGCCTTATAGCTGCGGTTGTAGAAGATGACACTATTGAGCATCGGCAAATTCAATCCGTCTTGTGTGACACCCAAGCTGGCCAGCATGACCTGGTCGGTGCCGTTGCGGATGCGGTCGTTTAGCCGGCTAATCCGCTTGTCGATGGTTTCCTCCCCGGAAAACACCAAATGACTAATCCCGGCTTGGTCTAACGCTTTTGACAGTCTGCGCAGCACCAAAGGATTGCGCGCAAAAACAATCGGTCTCAAATTTTGTTCGACCTGCTGTTTCACCAGTTCAATACACGCCAGTTCTTTGGTGGTCAGCTCCGTGAAACCCCGGCCGTAGCCGGAGACGATGCTAGGGGTATTGGCCGCCTTGAAACAGGCCTCAAGCCGTGCCAGGATCATGGTTAAATTGAGCGCTTTCTGTTGGTCTGTTTGTGCCTTGGCGTATTGCCGGTACCAACTGGCGAATTCCTCAGCGGTTTTGATGTAGAGTACTAAATGATCGATTGCCCAATCGACCTTAATCGGCGGGTGTAATCTAGGTTCCGGAAAGCGAACATACTTGGCCACGTCCGGTTCTTGTTGCACGCGGCGCTTAACCAATGGGGCTATCCAGGCTCGGTAATCGTTGAGATAGGCCGGGTTGATTTTCGGTATTTCACGCTTGGCGCCCCGTTCGTGAGTATCCTTGAATTCGTTGGTTGCCCATTCCAGCGTTACATAGCGTTTGGCGAATTCATCCCGGCCGGTCGGTTGAAACTCCGCACTGGTGAACAAGCGCCGCTCCAGAAAGCCGCCTTTTAAGGAAAAAGGTTGATAGGCGCGCTCCTGACCAGCGGTGAATGCCGCCAGGCTTTGCGATTCTCTGACATAGTTAGGAAACGGCGTGCCATCGAATATATACCGACGTTTGGCGCCCAAACACCACACCGCTTGACTTTGCTGCGAAAATTGATTGGACAGTAGCCCGCCTTCGTCGCAAATCACATTCTTAATCCGTTTTCTCAGGGCTTTAGCCAGGGTTAATTTCGGATAGCGTGGGTCAAAAGGGCGCTTTAGGCGTTCATAGCTGATGACATTAAGTTTGTTAAGTGCGGAAAGATCGGAACGCTCCCGAATGATCGTATAATCGTTGAATCCCAGTGTTTGAAGTTCATTTTCCATTTCGGCCACTAAGCGCGATTTCAGCACGATGAGTGATCTTCCCTCCAGTAATAAGGCCAATGAAATGGCCAGCCGAGATTTACCAAGCGCCATTTGCCAAGCACAGATCGCCCCGCGAGGCTTAAACGCCAATTCGCATAAGTCCTCTAGCTGAAAATCCCAGGTTAACCAGCGATCAATCCCTAATGCCTGGGCCTTGATTTTTAACCGGTCGATATCGCGGGGAAAGCTATGCGCGATCGGAGGATAAATCGTTTCCCAGTAACCGGCGTCGATTACCTCGCTTTGCGGCACAAAGTAATCGAAAAACCGCACTTCGTCGCAGGTAAAGGCGCCGCGCGATGTGGTCACCACAAACCCGGATGATTCTCGCTTTGCCTGAACTGTATCGCCTTTACGAACCACCGACACCGGTTCAGCGGGATCGATGAAACCCATCTTGCCAGCAATGGCGCTAAATTGGGGTGTGCCTTTTCGGTACACCGTGCGACTGAACGGGATTTGCATCTTGGCGTTTTCCCGAATAATCGCTTTCAGGCCGCCGATCAGTTCCGTTGAAATGATCGGTTGTCCGCCGGCAGCGCGTATGGTTTCCGAGACCTGCCGCAAAGCCAGGAAAGGATCCGGCTGAAGGCTAATTACATCTAAATTGATTTGAAATTGACCAGCATAGCGGGTCGATCTTGGATAGCGGTGAGTTTCTGTCGAATACAGACGGCTCCGATACAAGGTATTCATAACCCGGCCTTCGGTGGCGCCATCGCGAAATTTGAGCTTAATCCAGCGTCCAGCCCGACCGAGGATCACCGTTTTATCGTCGCTGAGCGGCGTCGTCACGACCGCCTTGCTACTTTCCACCAACACAGGACGAATCGGGAAGGTCGATTTCCCTAACTCTTCACAGGTACGGCAGGACAAATTTTCCAAATAAGGCGGTATCGATTCGGGTGTGATGGTTTCCCGAACAATGCGTTGACCATGCGCTGGATTGCGTTGGTCCTCCGAGCCGAGAATGAGTAATACCGTGTTCACCGATTCGACATTTTCAGCCTGAAACGTATCGCGGGGTAGAACGAATACCGCTCGGAGCCGGGCACGATAGGCCGGGATCGATTCGACTAAGGCCATGACAGAGGCCGGCACCACGGCCGCGACGATATCGCAATGGGCTAGGGCTTGAGCGAGTGCGTATTCATGGGATAAAGCCGAGGTGTTGGGGCCGTATTTCCCGTAATGCGTGATCCCTTCGTAAGCGTGCATATGCGGGCTGGATAGCGTGATCGAGAAAGGCGGATTAATCAGCGCCGCGCTAAATCGGTCTAGCTCTACGTTCTCCATACCGGCGGCAACGAAATCCGTTTCGAATTTTGCGGTGTCGATGATTCGAATGACCTGGTTTAACAACGCTTCGTCGACATCCAAGCCGCATAAATGGAAGCGTTTCGGATCGGCAAACCGGAACAACCCGGCATTGCCGAGACTGTTATCGAGCAAGCGGTACCGCTGTTGGTCATCGAACGCTGGTTGTATAACGTTCCACAGGTAGCGAGTCAGCCAAGCCGGCGTAAAAAACTGCGATAGTGTTTCTTTCCGTGTCTCGTGTAAGCCGGCCAGCGAACCGGGTTTCTCTGCTTGGCTACCTCTGGAAACCAATCGGCCCAATTCGGCGGGTAAATACACCTTCTCCATCTTACGCCGCCTGCAAGGTATTCATTCTGGCGACGATCGCCGCCGCTTGAGTCTCGAAACCGTTGAGCATTAAAAAAGCGGTTAAGGCTTCAAAAGCGCTGCGGGTGAAACGATACTCCACCTTGTCTTTAAAACAGGCGATTTGTAGCGAAGAGCCTTTACCAAACACGGTTCGAGACTCAATCTTTGAAGATGAATAAGTTAATCCCTTAACAGCGCTAACATACTGCGCAAAACTGGACTCTAAATCGATACCGGTATCGTTTAGAATTAATCGAAATGCGTTAAGAATATTACCGTATCGATCATGGCATTTCCTATCGAAGCTATGATTCCAATTCGGCGCATAGGTTTGGCAAATGAACCAGCCGTTTTTCGCATAAAACGAATAATGTCGGTCAAAATGCTTTAATCCGAATTCATCGACAATACTTGTTGCCAACATTGACAGTCCTTCGCTTTCTAAGTTTTTGATCTGCTCCTTGATTGATTGGGTGATACCGGCAAAATCGACATATGACAGATAAACCGAAACTAGGTTTTTGTCTTCATTCAGATCGCCTTCCGAGTGGCGGAAATAATACTCGCGAATAGAAGCATTGCTATATCGATCGGAAATTATTTTATATAGACCGGTGTCAACGCTAATTCTTGCCGGTGTTCCATTCGAATGCTGCCGTGTAAGTTGTGTGCAAAGTTCATTAATTACCAGTTCAGCGACAGATTCTATACAATCTCCAATGTAATAGGCGGATGTCGTTTTATTATCGATACCCAAAACGCTCAGGAATTGAGCTTTTTTTATCAGCTCGAATCGCGATTCAACCATTTCATTCAATCGATCAGTAATAGCTGTTTTAAGATTCGCAAGAGAAACCATATAGTGATACCTTGTAGTGATTAAGTAATGTTTTCACGTTAATACAAAACCAAAACTATGCAACCCTGTTTTATTGTTCTGGTTGCTCACCTTTAATAAGAGAATAGACCAATCTCTTAGCACCTTCATAACCGTCGAATAACGAAACACATTCAAAAATTGGATCGCCATTATTAACACTCCCCACAAAACATTTCACCAGTCTTATTTGTAATGGGTGATAGTCTGTTTTCGCCCGTTCATTGGTTATCATGTAAGGACAGTACATTATTTGATAGCAAACTCCATTGACTGATATGGTTATAAAGGCCACACCAGGACCGGAGTAATATGGAAAGTGTTTTTCGTCTGGTAATAGGGGTATTTGAATCCATTAGTGTCTCGCAAAGTTAAATTGAAGTTTAAGGCCGGGGCGCTAGGCTTAAATTAAGTTAATCCCACTAGCACAAAGTACTCGTGATGGACAAATACGCAATGGGGTAAACCGATCAACAAGCGGCGGGAATAGCACGGCTCAATTTGCAACAGCCTTGTCAGAATCAGACAAACAGACACAAATATTGAATAGTTGCATATATCTTAAGTCATGAGAGCATTAATCCTGCTCAGACAAAATAAGTGAAAGAGGATTAAAACCATGACACTGGGTAAACTAAAATCACTCGGTATTTCTGCGACATGGCAATTGCCACTATTACTACCGAAGACGTATATTGATTTGCGAGAACAGGCCATCGTTGATTCGTACGCCGACTGGCAAGAAGGAAAGGATTGTGTTGTACGTGGAATATTGTCAAATTATACGGCCACAAATGGCGTTGTACCGAGTAGACTCACCCTCAAACTGGTCGATATAGCTGATCGCTCAATTAGCGCGACTTTTTTCGGTAACACTAAATACCATCTGTCTATAGTGGCTGTGAAAATAAATCGCCCGATAGTAGTTACTGGCACGATGGGTTATTTCTCAGGTTTGCCTATCCTAAAAAATCCTCAGTGGCTGAATGAGGTTAACGTGGGCAGGATAATGCCAATCTATCCGGGAAAAACCAGCGTCATCAAACCCGAAAAGGTATTCGATCAGATGCAAGAATTGCTCCCCGAAGCAATACCAATGTGCGCGGAAAGGTTGATAGATGAATTAAATTGGACCCTTGACGAAGAATCCGCAAGAGTCGGCTTGGTACTCACCGGCAAAGGTGGCGCCAAACTGTCCGATTTGTTAAGGACAATTCATAGTCCACCGACGCCTGAAATCGGTACCAATGCAGTTAAGCTGCTAAAACTGGTGGCGACATGGAATGTACTGCAACGCGCGAAACGCGAGGCGCAAAGGCCGCCAAACAGCCATACAGCATTAGCGATCGAATCCGGACTGCCAGCGCGATTGTTATCGGAAACATCTTTGACACCGACCGAAGAACAAAGAATGGTTGTCGAGGAAATTTGCCAAGACATGCGCTCGGATATTCCAATGAACCGGCTGTTGTCAGCTGACGTAGGCTTCGGAAAAACCTATGTGGCGGCCGCTGCCGCTGCCGCGGTGTTCCGATCTGGTGGCACCGTGGCTTGGTTATGTCCCAATCAACCACTCGCTGTACAAACGCGGGACGCGATTTCCGGATGGTGGCCGGACCTTGCGCCGTCGTTGGTGATTGGAAGTCAGGGAAATTCTGGTTTTGAAGCCCGCTTTGTAATCGGCACCACAGCACTTTTGCATCGCATGCCGAAAAACCGATTGATCAACTTGCTCGTCTGTGACGAATCGCAGAAGTTTGGACTCGCTCAAATCCAGGCATTAATTGGCGATCGAACCCATTTCCTAAACTGCACAGCAACCTGTATTCCGCGTACAGCGGCTCTGGTAACCTTCGCCGGCATGAATGTTTCGCGCTTAACCAAACCGCACATCCAAAAAACAATCAAAACGCGACTAGTTACCCGCACCCATCGCAATCAATTGTTCGAATCACTTAAGCGTACTATTTTGGCCGGCCATCAAGCCTTAGCAGTGTATCCTTTGGCGGAATCGTCCACTCAGTCGATCAAAGACCGTAAATCCGCAGAAGGCGCATTCAAACTTTGGAACACGATATTTCCAGGACGCGTACGGTATATTCATGGCAAGTTATCTGACATTGATAAGCTGGATGCGGTACAGGCCATGCGCGACAATCACGCGGACCTGCTTATCAGCACCACGGCGATCGAGACCGGTATCGATTTACCGCGACTACGCCATGTGGTCATCGTCCATCCGGAACGGCTCGGCCTCAATACCTTGCATCAAATTCGCGGCCGAGTGGCCAGGGCTGGCGGATTCGGCCGCTGCGATTTGTATTTTCCCAAGGACATTGAGCCGGACTCGCTAAAGCGCCTGGAGATTCTGGTGCGCCATACCGATGGCTTCGACGTTGCTCGCGAAAACATGCGACTGCAAGGCATTGGCGACATTGGTTCGTCCGGCCTGGCGCAATCTGGGCAAACCGAAAGCTTCATTCCTGGTCACAAGATTAATTTCAAGGAAATTAACTGGGTCATTCGTCGTTGGTTGTGATATTTATCTGAAAGTCCATTTATGATTAGAACTTACAAATATAGCCTCAAGGCGCCAGAAAATTTCGCCGAAGACTGCGAAGATGAGCTTCGCCGGATGAACGATCTATGGAACAGGCTGATTGAGATAGATCGGCAAAGAGAGCGGTCATTTAAGGATTTATGCCGATCCACGTCGGCGGAATATGCCGCAGCGCAAGACGAAATCGAAGCGTTGCGGGAACCGATTGACAATCTTTACGATGCGATCAGAGCTGAACGCATTGCCACCCGAAGCAAAGAGCCGTCAGACGAATTGCGCGCCAGAAGAGACGAGCTACTAGGCCGGCGAAAGGCGCTTTGGGAAATCTGCAAAGCCATTCAGAAAGCGATCCCGAAAGAATCTCAGGCACCGATAAATGAAGTCTACAAGACCAATGTGAAACTGGCCCGCCAGCAAAGCGGTTGCTTTTGGGGAAATTACAACGCTGTGATCGAGTCATTCGAAACAGCGAAATCAAAGGCAATCAAAGACGGCGGCCGGCTGCACTTCAAGTCCTTCGACGGCTCAGGTCGATTCGTCAACCAAATTCAGGGTGGGATGACTGTTACCGAATTACTGGCCGGCAGTCACTCGCAAGCGCAGTTGACCAACCTGGTCACCACCAATAAAACCAAGGGTCGATTCGCATTCACCGCTTTTACCGGAAAAGACGACGCAGGCAAGCGGTTCCGCCGCCAACTGTTCAGCGAAATCAATTACCACCGGCCAATACCAGCGGACGGAGTTATCAAGGCGGTCGAAGTCGTCAAAGTGCCGCACGACGGCAAGCAGAAATACAAATGGCACGCCTGCTTTACTGTTGCCCTGCCAGAGGTTGACATCAAGCATCCAAAGCGGAACATTGCCGGGGTTAATCTTGGCTGGCGGCAATTCGGCGGGCGTCTACGGGTTGCCGTTGTCGTCGATGATGCAGGCAAAAAAACCGAATATTTCGTTCCGGCAGAATTGGTTAGCAAATTCGAAGCTGCCGAGACAATCCAAAAAGCCGCAGACGATGCCCGAAATGAAATGCTGTCTTGGCTACGCACCTTCTACCAGGATAACCGAGACGAGGCGCCGCAAGAATGGCGCGAGTCGATCCAAGGATTGCTGAGAAATAGGCCTTCGGTAGATGCCGCCAATCATTTGATGACTATCTGGCGTGAATGCGTGTTTGCCCAAGAAGAGTCAAGGCGTTACGCAGCGTGGCTAAAGTCAGATGCCGCATTGCGCCGATCATATACTGGATGCCGGCAAAACGCCGTGAAATGGCGGGAGGAAATCTATCGCCACATCGCCAAAGAACTGGCAGAGCGCTATGCCGTTCTAGCGGTAACCGATACGCCGCTCAGTACGATGTCGAGAACCAAGGCGAAAGACGATTTAGCTGTCGATAATGCGCTGCCCGAATCCGCCCGGAGAAATCGCGTAATCGCCGCAATCTACTCGCTGAAAGAATGGATAGGCAAACAAGCGGCAAAAACCGGATCAACTGTCGAAACGATCACCAGCAAAATGACGGCGACATGCCACAAATGCGGCTACGTCGCCGAGAAAAGGCTTCGCGGCTCGCAATACGCTACTTGCAAAAGTTGCGGTTCCGAATTGGAGCTGGACGAAAACGCTGCGATTAACTGCCGAAACCACGCGAGCGGTGCAGTGCTAATCTCAGATAAACCAGAGAAAACCGGGAGATTTCAACGTGCTAAAATGGCCGAAAATGACACCGCTCGCAAAATAGGTGACAATGCCTCGCCTCTCGTGACTTAGGCGAACGCCAGTTACAAACCCTGCTCATTGGGTTGGTTAATGAGACCGCCAATATTGGTCAGCACCAAGCGCATTTCACGGTGTTACAAACCCTGCTCATTGGGTTGGTTAATGAGACATGTCCGGCGCTATCTGGATCGGTTCGCTTGATAGGTTACAAACCCTGCTCATTGGGTTGGTTAATGAGACTGGTCGGTCTTGCATTTGATCCTGTTAACAAAGTGAGTTACAAACCCTGCTCATTGGGTTGGTTAATGAGACCGCCTCGATCCGGGTAGCCCACGCCACAGCCTCTCCGTTACAAACCCTGCTCATTGGGTTGGTTAATGAGACATCTCGTTTAAAGTTTTCCTTCATGGCCTTCGCTATTGTTACAAACCCTGCTCATTGGGTTGGTTAATGAGACAAGGTCAGCCTCGTAAAACCGGTAAAACCGCATATCGTTACAAACCCTGCTCATTGGGTTGGTTAATGAGACTCTACTAGGTCATGTACTGGGAATGATGGCTCTGATGTTACAAAGCCTGCTCGTTGGCTTGGTTAATGAGACAGTAGCCCCGCAATTAGCGAAATCTGAATGTTTAAAGTTCAAACCCTGCTCATTGGGCTGGTTAATGAGACAAATCCCCGTGCTCCTTTCAGTACAGTAAAGTCGCTGTAGGAAGGCAATAAGATTCATCGACCAACGAAAGACGCATTGGCAATTACATAGATCGGAATCCCGAAAAGTGATGCACATATAGCGACTATGGTTAATGCTAATGTGTGTGTTAGGCATAAAACGCCAATAAGACACCATTCGCTGTAATATTACACTTAGCAGGTTGGTGAAAAACTCTTTTTTGGCTTTGAATGACTCTATATTTAGTGACGATGAAGCCGATTTCCTACTAAATGCTGGTTCGATTGAGCAAAATTAGCGTCTCAAATATAGTTTTTCACCAACCTGTTAGGACTGTAATATTTAATTACGTCATCGGTCGCTATTATCACCCATATAATGTACATGTTTCATTGAAGATAATTTGGTCTATTACCACGAATGATGTGACCCTTGTCATCAATGCGACCCTCCTTGCGCAACGTTTTAACGAGCAAGCTGCGCAAGTACGCATTCATTGCTATTTTTCGATTTTCATCCGTTAAATCGGTCATATCGAGTTTGCAATTTCGACCTTGGTCTTGGCACAAGTCGGCCCGGATTTGGTATTGCGGACATTCATCGAGAAACTGGTATTTTTTACCACCCCCGCATAACTTCCACATCTGGAAATACTCACCAGCCGTTAAGAACTCGCGTTCTCTGAGAATTTGCCCCCAGATCCGCTCGTCAAGCTCGACACCGGGCGGCGGAGATTGTCTGAAACAAGGAAGCTTTCCGACGGCCGCGACATCCAGATCGCCGTCGTCCAAGGTATCGCCCATATTGAACCGAAAAGCCGGCGTGTTCGGCGAATATGCCCGCCAAGGATAACGACTATGCGTTGGGTACCTTGGCGTAACGGCATACAGACTGTCGGCTTCCTCCCGGCAGGCCGCATATTTTTTTGCCCGATCGTCGGCGTCAGGTTTTAGCGCAATGTGAGTCGCGCAGCCGTTTAGACCCATACTGGCCAACAAACCGAATAGAACGCAAGCTTTAGAACGCATAGTCCTGGGCGGATCTAGCTACGGCCGTACAAAGCCTGCCTGGAATGAGCCGGAGAACTCATATTAAAAATTCCTCTTTGCTCCGCCCGGCCCCTAATAATTCCTTCATCCATTTTGGCGCAACACCACGACCTGTCCAGGTTTGGGTTGCATTAGCCGGGTTGCGATATTTCGGTGCAACTTGGGGGTTGCGAGAGGCTTTTGTTTTCACGGTGGCATCAATAATCTCCACCGACACATTAATCGAAGCCGCTAATTCTTTAATTTGAGCGATCACCTGTTCTCGCTTTTCGCTGATTCTCGCACTGAGCTGACTTTTTGCGCTATTGATAATATCGAGCAATTCGCCTTCGGATTTACCATCAAATTCAAGCATTATTTATTCCTTAATAGAGAAACTAAAGTATTAACACGTTATCGCGGCTAACGTATAGCCTCTGCGCTGTTTTGTTCGCAGTATGTCATTTTGAGCCTTTATCGCCTCTTCTTCCGATTCATACCAATTAGAGCGCACGGTTCCGGGCGATCCAACCCGGCCCCACTCCCTTACTAAAGACCAGTCGCTAAAAATACCGGGTGATATCGTCAGCGCATAGAATCGATGAATATTCGAATCCGCATCATGGCGTTCCAGGTAAATACCGCACATAAGAATAACGTTAGAAAGAAACGACATTATTAATATACGATAAAAATGAAGAATCGTCATCCGTATTTCTGAAAAAGACTAAGCGATGTTAATCGGTATTTGCGAGCCTTTTGTAATATCAAGATAGGCACCTTGCCAATTTAAGCCGCCATTGCGCAATAAACCCCAAATCAGTTGCATCGCCACATTTGCGATCGCGCGATTAATGGGTAACTCTTGGCTGGCTAATGCTTCCTCCATGCTGCAAGACGGTGTATTCGAATCGACCATTCCATCCAATTCGGGGTGAAAATCATATACGGACGGCAAGGTAATCTGGCAATCATCGTGATGCGACAACCGCCCTAAAATCACTTGACCGGTATGTGCGCCATTGCCGGTATCCAACCACAGCGTTCTGCAGTGTTTAGAACGGCAACACTGGCTTAAATCGGCTCTAAATTGCGCCACGTCCACACACGTAATCACCAGATCGAAATATTCCGGCTTATTGCATTCAATAGAAAACATTTCAGGAATTCCGATCCAATCCTGACCATAGAGATAATTAATACGCTGAATGGTGAGTACGGCTTTATTGTGGCCTAAATCGCTCGGATAGAAGGCCTGCCGGCCAATATTAGGCCTTTCGACCTGATCGCCATCCCATGCCGTCACATGAAAACCGGCATGTCCCAATTCGCGGATCGCATAATCGATTCTCGCCAAACTGGTCAATACTTCCGATCCAGTGCCACCAACGCCAATCAGCGCAATCTTAACGCGATTTTCAAGCCAGTTTGCGGGGGTATAGAATTTAAACATAGTCGGTTTCATATTCAATTTCAAACGTAGTGTTAAATACTACCCGGTTCATCACTGATGCAATTCGAATCGGCCATTAGCTTGCTGGCCTATTATTTTCAAGGCGCCCTTGGCTGACCAACAAGTCGCGTTCGTGCGCTCTGAACACTCGGCTGACATCGTTAATGCCGCAATTTTCAAATACAGCAACAGACCACCAGCCCCAAATAATTCGTGTCATTGGCCCTATTGCCTCAATGTACGGTCTTTTTGAAAAGCCGCCTCTTTTGTCTTGCTCCAACATAATAATCATGTCCGAATACTCCCGATCTGAATCCGATCTAGAACTTAATCAAAAAACAACCTGAAATCCTCGCAATCGAAAAAATGGCCGTTTACATTCATTCGAGTAGCGTAATTTTTATGATCGTGGCAATGCCCGATCACTCCGGCGACATAAAAACCGTGCCGATCGGAAACATCGTCCATTCCTGAGAAAAACGCGGGCATCCGGCCGTGGGTATGCACATCTAGGACGATCGCACTACCTTCAGGCAATTCGTTGCGGTAGGACACATGCCCAGGCCCGACGCTCAGAATCTCGGGTTCGATCAATGCGTAGCCCTGGTGCAAAACATCCCAAACCACCCATCCGGCCCACTCGTCGGGGCAGGCCGACGTGGCCTTTTGCTCAATGATTTCCAATAACCGAACCGGCATCGCCCCATGTCGAAGCCGAACGCCTTGCGCCCCAAGAACCCCATAGGGCAATTTGATGATCGACTGGGCCACTGGGAGCCTGACTTCGAACACTTCATTGATGGCCTCTAACACCACGCCTTCTTGGCCAATCACAAAGCGGTGTTTGCCGAGTTCCGGCGCCGGCAGCTTTTCGCCAAACAGCGGCTGCATATAGGTGGGTGTTTCACCAAACAAAATCCGGTCGCGCGGGTCGTTTAGATAGGCATTCATCATCATCTTCAGTCTGCCTATGCGTGTCTGCTGATAAAGTCTGTAACGGACATTTTTAACGGGTTTAATGCGCTGTTTGGAAATCGCACTGTGTTTTGCGTGGCCAGATCGGCCCAGAATTTGAAACAGTCTTTGGTTTCGACGGCGTCTGCTTGATGGCCGACTTTCAGGCTATGCGGATGATTGACATGGGTGAATGCGCTTTCGAACATTACCGCTTCCCAGGCCGTTAATTGCTCGGCATCGCAATAATCCGGCAATGGCGCACTGCCAGTACACACTCTGCCAACCTGATTAACGTTCATCAAGGGCGCGTGGTAGAGCTTCGTATGCGCCGTAATCCTCCGGTTGCTCGCTAATGCCGCAACCGAGAAATGACTGTTGCTGTTAGCCACCATCAGTAAACGCGGCCAAGGCACCGTCAGCGTTTGCGGCTTCAATCCTACCGGCTTGAATATCATGGGGCGAACTGCGGCCGGGGTCGTCCATGCGATATGCGTGCTGCTGATCGAGACCACCGCCGTTGGCAATAGCGTCGCTTTTCGCAGCGATCTATTCAGGATTTCCCGGAGTAAGTTTTCCAGATCGTCACGCCCCATTAACTTTCCGGCGCCCACGACCAGCTTACCGTCATCGCCCTCGAAAAACTCATGCGCGGATGAAATCAGTCTGCTACCGCTAACGCCGTTCGCCCCAGTCCCTATATGTTTCAGTTCGTGAACGAGAATGGCGGTCATCGGGCTAATGCTGGCCGTCGGTTCGGCACAGTGTGCAAAAAATTCAGTCATTGTCACCTTGCTGGTTTATTTGAATCATTTCGGCCAACCGAATTAACCCTCTCGCTTTAGCCAGTATCATCAGTTTGTCAGCGGTCTGGTTTAACGCAATAGGGTTTAACGCGACTGAACTCATGGGCGTTTCACCGGCATTGGCAATGTCTTCGTACAGTTCGGCAGCGAGTGTTTCTTCCCAGTCAAAGCCAAAGCCGATGGCATGGCCCACCCCAATGCCGCAATCGCTATAAAATGACCCGGTGGAGTCAAATATCGTGAATTCGGGGTGATGGTTCTTTTTTATTTTTTCAACGAACCGAATAAACGCGAGGCTTTCTTCGATAAACGGCCACCAGGGGCTGGCGACATAAGCGTCCTGCTGCTTGTGTAAGCGATGAAACGCTCGAATACCTTTCAAATCCGGAATGTCGCCGAAGAGTTTCTCCGGGTCATTGCTAATGATTCGCCGCAGTAATTCGATGCGCTCTTCCAGATAATCCGCATCATCGGTGAATTCGCTGAAGGGATACTGGCCTCGTTCTAGAAACAACTCGGCGAGTTCCCGATCGCTGGCGTTATTGCCGCCATTGATTTCGGCTTTCAATTCGCTCAACTCGTCTTCAAGGAAAAAGCCAATCCCCGTCCGCTGGATATCGCAGGCACAGATGCCGATTTCGCCGAAATCTTGGATATAGCGAATACAGCCAATAACCACCTTCGCCAACTCCCGATCGACTTCGATTAAATCCAACTGCGTGAATCGCGGATTCAGGGCCATCACCAAATCCACAGGCTGTGGGCCGGCCTCGTTACGGCCGTATTCTTCCCTGACTCGGAACTCGAAGGCGATCACTTCAAAATCGTCGTCATCCTCGCCGACGATCGCTTGCGCGACCGCATTCAACTTGGCGTCAATCCGCTTTAAACTTTCCCGGTACAGCCCGGTAAGCGCCTGTGATCCGCCGGCGAAGTGCTCGTCAATTTCGGCTGGCGTTACCAAGCCCATTTCATAAGCTAACAGTATCGCGGTGCTGAACACTGCTCTGTTCTGCCGGAATAACTGGATCGCTTGCTGTTCGACAATCCCGCCAACCAACAACCGCAGGTCGAAGTCCAGGCGCACTTCCTTAAACAATACATTCAAATCAAGGGCAAGGTTTGCGCGGGGACATGGGTTAACGCCGTTCGCTTCAATTTGATCGTTCTCGAAAGCAGGAACAGAACACATACGTTAGAATCCATTAGGCCGTTGTCGCTGTCATCGGTAGTGGGCAAACCACTCGCCCACTGCTGTAATAGGGCAAGATTACCCGCACTATCCTTTGGTTTTGACTTCATGGGTTTTAATCGGAAAGTGCAATTCATCGCCGATCAGTTGCGGCTCGCCCAGCACCGCATTCGCTAAATGCGGATAGGCTTTTTCGTAGAGTTTGACGGCATCGATGGGCGGCAAATTCGGGGCCGGATCGGCCAGCCTGATCGCACCCATTTTGAATACACGTGTGGGTCTTGTCACAATGGCGTCGGACATATTGGCTGACCTCAAAAAAATAAGCTTTTGCTATCGGTGGGAAGATTGGCGCCGACCGGCGCCGTGTCGTTGTCGTCGTCCTCGGCTTTTTTTGGCGTTTGCGCTGCCTTCTCGTTCGCGGTCGATGCCGTTGTGAGACTATTGGCTATTTTTGCGGCCTCTCTAATGCGAGACATCGCCTGAGCAAACTCACTCTTGCCATCCGACACCCCGTTCACGTACTGCATTAAACAGGCCGGAAAATCCCGGTCCAGATTCGCGGCCATATCGGTGACGCAAAGCGGCATAGATATGGCCGCTCTGACCTGTTGCAATTGCGGGTCGTCAATGCCGGAGGCAGGCCCGTTGAAGCAGGGTTGAATCAACACTGTTAAACGATTGCCTTGGCGGCAGATGGAAAAATCGATTCTTTCGCCATCGCCTAAAATTGTTTCGAACTGTGCAAACATGGTTAAACCTCTAATTCAGGGTCTAGTGTGTAGTCTTGGTTGGCGATGCGCTCGTCGTCATCGACATCGAACCAACCCGACTCAGGGATGCTGTTGGTCGCCGACAAAGCTAACGCGCTGCTGGTCGTAGCGGCTGTGTGCGTTGAGTTCGGATCGGAGACGGGTTTATCCTCTCCCATGAATTGGATAACGCAAGCCGGGACGAATCCGGCAAAGTCATAGCCACAGCCAAAGACCTCGTCCAAAATTTCGCCATTTTTCTTTTTCATCAGGTTGGCGAAGGTGTTTTTCTTGTTGATACCCTCGTAATAGGTGACAAAAGCCACCCCTTTTCCATTGATCGCTTCCCGTAACAAACCCTCCATCCCCGATTTGGTGAAAGCGCTCAGAAACTCGCGGGTTACGATAAACTCGTCCTGGAGCGCAATATTCATGAACTTGCAAACCCCGGCGGAACCCATCGCCCAAGCTTTGCTAATGGTGGTGTTGATACGTTCATGCTGTCCCAGCAAATGCGTCAGTATCCTCTCGTTGAAGGCCATCATTTCTTCAATACTGAGATAGCCGAATGCGTCGACAAAGTCGCGCAGGGTGCCGAACATCGGCCAGCTCGCTTGTTTCGTTCCGGCGGCAATCGGTAAGGCCTCTTTGGGAAAGGTAGTTTGCACTAGCCGGTATAATGCATAACTGTTGACCAACAGTTTACCGTGCCGATGTTGGACAATGTATTTGGCGCCGGTATCTCGGAAAAAGCCTTCGATGTGTTCGAGCACTTTACCCGGTGTGGCGCCGCTGGTTCCGTCCGATGGCTTTTGAGCCGAATCGGCTCGGCCGGGGTTGGCGCCCTTCTTCGCATCGGCACCCGTCGCTGCGGCTGTATTCCCGGTCATCGTGGATGAACCCGGATTCGATAAGCTTGCTTGATAACCCCGCACTTTTTGGCCGTGGCAATCCAGGTCAAAACAACAGTCTTCGCTGACTTTCCCCGGCGAATTGGGATTGGTCGAAAGAAGGGCTCCAAAATGTCGACACTGACTACACCCCTTTTCGAATTGCGTTTTGCCCACGCCGTTTTGCCCCGTTTGTATCACGACCACAAAGCTCTGCGGCGGCTTTTCGGTATCGAGAAACACCGCCGCGTACCGGTCGTGCAAATCGCGCTTCCGGGCTTCGACGGCATCCTGGGTTTTTTGGTTGAAACAATCGGGGTTGGCGCATAGGCCGCTTTCAACATGCTCGTCGAACAAGTTCGCTTGCAAATACGAATTGTGATGGCAGGACGCACACTCGGTCCGATCGAAAATCGCGCTTTCCAACGGTCTGGCAAATCGACTCAATCGCGCTTTCAATTCGGGAACCGAATACTGGTGCTCGATTAATTTCTCCAGCGTGGCATTTTGAAAATCGGACGGTAGCTGGCATAGCAATTCAGCGTGACCCAGCCGAATAGCTCTCGCTGTCAGGGCATTCAAGACCTCTGTCGAGGCATGTAACAACAGCAGCCTCGCCTCGAACTTCTTGGCAGACCACCCTAGTAACCGTAATGCTTCCGCTCTATCACCGTCGCAGTCGCTGAGTACGTTTCGGGCCGCGATCGCTTCTTCGCCTGGACTCATATCGGCTCGCTGGGTGTTTTCAATGGTAGCCACCAGCCGCGCCTGTTTGTCGTCCAGGTGACGCACCGCGGCCGGAATTTCGGACAGTCCTGCCGCAACCGCGGCGCGATAGCGGCGCTCGCCGACCACGACCCAATAAGCTCCTCCGTCGGGTTGCGGTCGGACGATAATGGGTTGCAAGACCCCTTCAGCTTTAATGGATGCGCTTAATTCCTGCATTTCACTATCGCTAAAATAACCCCTGGGATTAAACCCCTCTTTGATTGATATTAAACTGATCGGCAAACTTATAAATTGAATGGTACTTTTTTTATTCGCGGCCATCGATAAGCTCCATCATTATTTGGATTATTGGTATGGTTTATTCGAATAGGCAATATTCGAATCACGAAATAACTGTTACATGGCTTTTTGAATATGCAACACCAAAAATGAACGGATATGCACTGTGAAAGCGGGGCCGGCGAATAGTATTCAGATCACAACACTCGCAACCTGATTTCCGAATAAGATGAAAGCGACCGAGATTAGATAAAGAGAGTAAGATCTAAATGCCTCAGCAAACGCCGATGGCTTGTCTTTTAATGACTGATGGATTTATTCAATATTCGCCGGACAACAGTAATACCCTATCCGTCCAGTAGAATATCCAACGTCCGACCTGTTGGTCGGGCCACGACAAGGAATCCTCGGTCACACGCTTACCCTTTTCGTCGGTCACCGATAACAACGCCTGTCCGGCGCTGCGAGTTAATTCGATCCTGAGCCACGGATAACAATTTGAAAGCGGCGGCAAAACCGACACCGCCCAAGCCAATAGTTCAGTCTGTCCGGCGGCCTCGACAAACTCTTTCACGCCTTTGGTAATCCGAATCGAGCTGTGCGCACCGTAGCCATACCATAGACCGTCTTCGGCTAGACGATAAAGCGTGAGAATCGCGATTAAATTGACTGTGTTCATGACCAATTAGGCCTCAATTCCTAAAGTCGTTGTGGATTGAAGGTTATACAGTTGCGGCATAGGCGATTTGAGGTTTCCCCTGTTGTGGTTCGAACGGTAAACCCGGTTGTTTTGGATCCCAGATGTACGACGCCGTCTGACTGTCGGCGATCAAACCATCGATTCCATCCGCTGATTCATCCCCGCCGCCTTCTCGGGCAATATAAAGTGCCAAGGGGATTCTGATATCGACCAGTACCGCCGACGCTAACGGTTTCGTTCTGGCCAGGTTGTAGCGCAAACATTTGCTGAACGAGCGGCCCTCCGCCACCAAATACTCGATTAGCGCCAATTCGTCGGCCGTTTCGAACGGAATCCATTGCGACGAGACATTCATCAAGCTCAGGTTGTCCAACTCCGCGTAGCCGGCTTGGTTAATCGAAAAAGTCGCGATAACAATCAAGTGGCTGGATTCGATCCCTCGCCACAAAAGTAATTCCGCATCGAACTGCTTAACCATGCGCTTATAGGTCTGGTCGTTTAGATAAAACGGGTGCTCCGGCAGATGCTTGATAACCAGCTTATGTCCGAAACGAGCCGGCTTGATCTCCTTGAGTTCGCCAATCAACATCCGAAAGCGATTTTGGTTGTCCGAGCAAGCCAAGGACTTCGCCGTTCTGGCGCTGATTTCATCCTTTCTTTCGAGGATGAACGTTTCCGGAATGAACACGATTTCATCCAGTGGCATGGCTTTGGCGACTTTTCCGGCGCAGGCCCCCAACAGGGCTTTGCGCAACCCATGCCAATTGCGCCGTGACTCGGTCGCTGGCGCCCAGCGCTGCCAACCGCTTTGCTCCCAGAGATAATGCAGCAAACCGCGCAGGCCGAGTTTGGCTTCGGACGCTTTAATGCTGGTCGGCTTGGCCGCTTCATCGGTTTCGGATGCTGGGGCCGGCGTTCGGCTTTTCCCCGGAGCCAGACGAAAGTCGAACTTCAATTGGGTAACGCCGGTATCGAGATTTTCTTTGATGGCCGATCCGTACACCTGACCCAAGCCGGACAATTCGGCCGGCGGTTCGTAGGATTCGCAGCCCGGATGATGGCGGCCGCCGCAATTGGGCATCCGTTTCAGCCAATATCGTTCATGGGCATAGGCAATATACAGTTCGACGCCGTCCGCCATGCACAAGCACAACGGCCGTTGCTTATTGGCGTACGCTCGGGCCAATATGATTTGAAACTCCTCGTGAGCTTCGGTGAATTCGATACCGTCTAATCGATAATGGCTCATGGTTTGTCTGTTTTGTCAGAGGGTGAAGCAGCGTCTTCGGCATAGCTGCCGGTACCACAGGCGCGGCACGACATATCCGGATGATGGGAACCGGGATTGCAAATGTGGGGTTTGACATGGATGATCGCGAACGGCCTCTGCGCGCCGGTACGGTTGGATTCAATCCCTTCCAATGAAGGAGAATGCCCGCCACGTTCCGCTTGACTCATAAAACCCACCCCAGAGGCCGCCAGGAATAAGGTGCATCCCATGAAACATGGGATGCGATTCGGTAAATTACATTCTCAAGTGATCCAAAATCAGATCACGCATTACTTCGAAATCGACACCTTCCGATTCGCAGCAGACTCGAAACGAAAACGGCGACGTGTCGTCACTTTTCAACCATTCCAAGGCATCCGTCTTTTGTTCGTCGCAGACCCGGAAGTCTTTCAGCGAACTCAACATCGCCAGCAACAAACGGTAACGCAGCTCGTCGAATTCCGATTCCGTGAATTGAGGCAGTACGTCCCAATCGATCACGAAGATATCGAACTGTTCGACGCTGGGATGAACCTGCACCGCTGTGTCTTTGCGTATTTTCATGAGATCCTCCTAAATTAGACGGAGGACTCCCCCTAAACGGAGAATTCCCCCGTTTAGGGTTTAAATTGACTGCCCGTCGCCGGGAGTCGTTAGATATGCTGATTATTTAGGGAAGCCAGCTACTTCCTTGAACGTTAGCGCGAACCGTTATATCAAAAACCGGAATTCAAACCCGCTGGCTAAATGCATCTGAAATTCACCTGCACGGCATCCCTGCCACGAAAGCTTAAAAGTTAGCCGTACCGCCGCGTGGATTTCGGTGCCACAGCCTCGGTCTCTTCCTCGCCATCTGTCTCGATATCCGCTAGATCTTTCCCATCGTCGGTATCGAGGTCGACACCTTTGTCAATCAAGGCTTGTGTAGCGGTTTCGACTTCGGTCGTCTTGCCGCGGGCACGTGCTTCTCGGTAAGCACTACCGCGGAGGCTAATGATCCGGCGGGCCAGTTTCTGAATCCGCAGTTGCCATTGACGCTCGGTGTCCGCGCGCTTGTCGTTCGGGATGATGTTGCTTAGCCAAAGGGTGTCGACCAATTTCATGGCGTCGTCCATTTTCAGCATCAACGAGACGAACTGCGACACCTGAGGCGAGACAATTTCGATATCGTACCGACCGGGATTACTGTATTTGGGCGTTCCGGAAACACCGTTATCGTCTCTCAATTTCTCCAGCCGCTCGATTTCTCTCAGCAGATCTTGAGTACACGCATCGATCAACCCGGACACCGCCTCTTGTACCTGATCGATATGGTCCTTTTCGCCGATGATGTATAAAATCGTGTCGATCATGTACAGCGCGGACACGACGGATTTGAAGTAGCGTTGATGGACGCGTTTGCTATATTCGCTGTTGAGCACCAGCGACTGCGTAAAGCTGGGGCGACTATAGAGGTCTGTTCCGGATCCGGATTGGGTTTCGGCCATGGCTCACCTTCCTTTACTAAATTGAAAGGCTGCCATGCTAGCGTATTTGAAAATTCAAACCCGCTGGCTAAATGCCTCTGAAATGCACTTTGCCAGCGGGTCAGCTTCTGCATATTGCCACCCCTCCATCTGAAACGGACCAACGAAAAGGTTAGATTGGCGTGCCGGTCCCTGTTGCATGCCGTGAATTTCGTGCGAAGATGAATCATCTGTGAATTATGATTTCATCCATGTCTAATAGAACCGATACCTATGCCCTCGCTTACGAATGCTGCGATACCGTGTTAAGGGAAGACGGCCGCTTTCCGACCATCGACGCTATTCGGGATCGAATCGGTGTGAATAGTCCGACCGTGATCAGCCGAGCCATCAAAGACTGGACACTGCATTTCGCCAACAAGCACAAAGAAACCTTCGAGAGGCCGGATATGCCGGCCGTAATGTTGGATACAGCCGTTTCGCTCTGGCAACTGGCCCTGAAGGAAGCCAGTAAACAGTTTGACGAACAGCGACAACAACTCGAAGAAAACGCCCGTAACGACCAAGCGCTGATTGTCCAATTGCAACAGCAGCTAGTAGACCAACAAACCCAATGGGACACCGAGCGATCGCAACTGAGCCAACACAACGAGGAACTTCGGCACACGAATGCCGAATTGGCGACTGCGCTGGCAGAGGCACGCCAATCGCTCAGCCACACCAACGCCGAATTGGCGAGCACCCGAGAAGCGTTGTCCAGAGCGGAAGGCAGTTTATCGACATCCAAAGCGGCACTGCAGGCACAGGAATCAGCCTGGTCGCATCGCTTCGATCAGCAACACGATTGGCATTTGGCTCGCATTGAGGAAGAAAAGAACGCTGCGCGTCAGGAACATGCACGGACCATTACCGCACTGGGACGCGAGCTGGAGGATTTTAGACTCGAACTGGCCACGGCTCAGGCGCGGATTACCCAATTGATGCAACAACTCAGCGATCGACATGAACACCAACTCAAGTGGGAAGCCGATCTGGCCACCTTACGCGCGCAATTAGCTGCTCGGGAAGTGGAGCTTCAGGCCGAGAAGGACAAATGCCGCCGATTGCACGAATTGGTCAGAAAGCAACGCCGGCCGGCCCAGAATACCCCCGATAAGGCGGCCGGATGACCCCCAACGAACTCGGATTACTACGGGGATGGATACAAGGCTTATCCTGGCCAGTGCTCGGTGAGGCGTACTTGGATGACGCCGGTACCGCTGAGACCCGTCGCACCGTCATGGCCCTGTCCCGCACCCTAGCGCACAAAGCCGAGCTGTTGAATTTGACGGCCGATGCAGCCATTTGGCAACAGCCGTGCACCGGCAGTGCCGAGTGGATTGACAAAGCCTTGAAGTCTTTGGATCGCCTGAAAAGCAAACCGGCGCCATTGCCACAACCGAATGAAGCCTGTAGCCGTTGGCTGCCAGCCGCGGCCGCGGCGCGCTTAGCGCAAACCGAAAACATTCACAGCCTGAGCCAGTTGGCGGATTTCATCAACCGACATGGCCAGCGCTGGTGGTCGCAAATCCCGCGCTTGGGCCAAACATCCGCCACCGAGATTCAGGCTTTTTTTGCCGATTATGCGGAGGTATTGGGCCTCAGTCTGGATTTGGCTAGAAAACCCCCGGCACGCCCCCCGGTAACAGTGGGTTCGTCCGATATCGCCCCCATCGAACGATTCCGGCCACCCGAGCATCTGAGCGGGCAATCCGGCTCAAACCGCGCTCCGGTCGCTAGGTGTCTATTGGACGCCGGCAACGATTTCGAGGCGATTTTGGCCTGGTTGTCCTTATACGACGCTGGAACCCCGACCCATCGCACCTACCGGAAGGAAATAGAGCGGTTTTTGTTGTGGGCGATCTTTGAGCGCGGCAAGGCGATATCGTCGCTGACCACGCCGGATTGCGCCGAATTTCGCCGTTTCCTCGAAGACCCGCAGCCGGCCGAGCGTTGGATCGGTCCCTCTGGACAACGTTGGTCACCGCAATGGAAACCGTTCAAAGGTCCGCTGAAACCTAGTAGTGCTCGCCAAGCCGAAATCATTCTGAGTGCCTGCTGCGACTGGCTGGTAGGCCAGCGCTATTTGGACAGCAACCCCTTCGCCGGCTTAAGCAAGCGCGGCTACGGGCGGCGCCAGGGCACCGATCGATTACTGTCTCCCCCACTCTGGGACTATTTGATTGGCTTTGCCGAACGGCAAGCCAACAACTCCGCTACCCCGGACAATAAGCGGGCCGATCACCGGCGAACCTTGTTCATTCTGCGCTTCGCTTACTTGACCGGTTTACGTCTTCACGAATTGACCAAAGCGAGAATTGGCGATCTGGAACGCCTCACCGGTTACGACGGCGACCAATGGTGGTTAAACGTCGTCGGTAAAGGTAAGGTGCATCGCCAGGTCCCGATTGCTCCGCAGCTGATTGACGAAATCAATGCTCATTTGCGAGACCGGCAACTCAAACCAATTGGTTATGCTGCGCCGAACACCCCGATTGTCGGCAAATTACGCAATCGCTTAAGGGATGCGCCTGACGACGCGCAAAGCGCCGTTTTCCTCAGCGAATCGGCGCTGTACCAAAAGCTCAAGGCCTTTTTTGAAGCCGCCGCGGACGATATCGGTCCAACCGACCCTGTCGCGGCGGACAAAATCCGCCGAGCCAGTACCCATTGGCTACGCCATACGCATGGTAGCCACGCCGTTTACAAAGGGGTTCCGCTGGAAATCGTGCGGGACAATCTCGGCCACAAAAACATCGCTACTACCTCGATTTATGTACATTCCGATAAAGACTCGCGGTACAAAGCCATATTGGGAATGTCAGGTGATTAAGGCATTGCTTAGTGGGTGTTGTATTGTGGAAGCGACCGCTTTCGGGCGATGAAACAGAAGGTCTGGCCGGCTCTTTACGACCCTAAGCCGTCAGAAGCTCTGCACCGAGGCGAATGTCTCAAGAACTTGCCAAAGCTGACATTCTGGGAATTTTGCAAATGGCTAATTAGTCCCAGCGGTATTGCCATCGCCGATTAAACTCAGTAGCTCTGGCTACAAGCCCAGCTTTTCGATCAAACCCATTAACGGGATCATCCTGCTTTACCTGCTCAGGTATCATGATATGTTAATGATTATGTTGATTAATTCAGCGACAATTCGGCCCTTAAACGGGTAGCCATCAGATCGACGAACGAACGAATTTTCGCCGATGAGTGGCGGCCTTCGCGATTCAGGATATGCACCGGAACCGGCGGGCTTTCGTAGTCACCCAGGACGATTTTCAGTTGGCCACTACGCAACGGCTCGGCGATTTGATAGTTCAAAAGTCGGGTGATACCCAGTCCCGCAATGGCGGCGCTGGCCGCCGAGTCGTTATCGCTGACACTCAAAAGCGGTTGCAATTTGACCGTCTGGGCCTGTCCATCGTACTGAAAGCGCAGCTCATTGTTCGGATTCAGGCCGCGCGCCAGAATGATGCGATGTTTGGGCAAATCATCCGGTGTCTGCGGTATGCCGTGTTCAGCCAGATATTCCGGCGAGGCGCACAATACCCGCCTGACCGAGCCGACTCGTAGCGCCCGGTACGACGAATCAGGCAAATCGGCGATGCGAATCGCAACATCCACGCCTTCTTCCAACATGTTGACTACCCGATCGACGAACAGCGCATTGACTTCCACCGCCGGATAACGGCGCAAATAGTCGACGATGCCTGGCATGATGAACAAGCGGCCGAACAATACCGAGGCGGTTACCGTCAGTTGGCCGCGCGGTTCGGCGTTGATGCCCAGTACCGCATCGTCGGCTTCGTCGGCCAAGGCGATAATGCGCTTGGCGTCTTCGTAATACTTCTGGCCGGCCTCGGTCATCCGTACATAGCGGGTGGTGCGATTCAGCAACTTGACGCCCAAGCGCTCTTCCAACGCGGCCACCGCACGGGTTACGGCGGGCGGCGACATGTGCAGCTTGCGCGCGCCGCCGGCAAAGCCCTCGGCTTCGACCACGGCGACATAAACACTCATTAAATGCAGTCTGTCCATTTTTAATTCCACTGATCGGAATAGTTAATTGAATATTTTAGGTATTCTTTATTTTTTCGCAATAGACCACACTGTACCCGCCTGCTGAATTTCACCCAGGCATCCGACAACTCATTCATTTTTCGGAGAACTCTCATGAGCCGTATCACCACCGTTAGCAACGAAACCGCCAATATCGAACAACGCGCCCTGTTTGAAGCCATCCAGGGGCAACTGGGCATGGTGCCGAACTTTCTACGCGTGTTCGCCCACTCGCCGGACGCCTTGAAAGCCTTCCTCGGCTTGCATCATATCGCGGGTCACGGCTCGCTGGACGCCACCACCCGTGAACGTATCGCATTGGCGTTGGCACAACAGAACCAATGCGAGTATTGCCTGTCCGCCCATACCGCCATCGGCCGCAAAGCCGGTTTGAATGGGGCGGAAATTGAAGCCAACCGCGCCGGCACCAGCCAGGACGCCAAGGCGGCGGTCGCGGTTAAATTCGCCCGAGCCCTGGTCGAGCACAAGGGCGAGATCACCAATACCGAGTTGCAAACCATGCGTGACGCCGGCTTCAGTGAGGCCGACATCGTCGAGGTCATCACCCATGTCGGCATGAATATCCTGACCAATATCTTGGGCAAGGCCAGCCGGGTGGACATTGATTTTCCGAAAGTCGCATTAAAACAAGCCGCCTAAGCCTTAACCGGGCCAAGCGCAGGCATCGCATTTGGCCCGGTTTATTGCGCTAACTGGAATAAGGTATTGCAAATGTTGACTATTCAACTCGACTAATGAATATGTCAGAGTAACCTAAACGTTTCACCCCATCCGGAGTAAAGGCTATGGCCCGTGCGTTTGCCAAAATCAGTTTTACGCCCGACGTTCAAGCGGTGCAAGCCGAAATGGGCAGCCGCATGGCGTATCGGACCGCCGAACTGGGCGACACCGAAACGGTGGCGTTGAACGAGTTCGAACAGGTCTTCATCGCCGAACGCGACAGCTTTTATCAAGCCACCGTGAGTCAGAGCGGTTGGCCCTACGTTCAGCACCGTGGGGGCCCGGCGGGATTCTTGAAAGTATTGGATGCACAAACCATCGGTTACGCCGATTTCAGCGGCAATCGTCAGTATATTTCGGTCGGCAATTTACGCGGCGACGAAAGAGTCAGCTTGATATTGATGGACTACCCCGGACGGCAACGCCTGAAAATCTGGGGACGGGCGCGGGTAGTGGACGAACGCAGCGAGCCGGAACTGCTGTCCAAGCTGGAACTGGCCGACTTTCGCGCCCCGGTCGAGCGCGGCATCGTGATCCAAGTCGAAGCCTTCGATTGGAATTGCCCGAAATACATTACCCCGCGTTACAGCCAACGCGAAGTCGAAGCGCTATTGGAGCAGACTCGGACGCAACAACACACCAATTCGGTAGCACCGCAAACACCTGTGGTGCTGGGGAATGGGGGTTACCCTTGACTATCAGCGGGATTCGCCAATTGACGCCGCGCATCCGTGCTTATGAACTGCGCCATGCTAACGGCGAGTCGCTGCCCACCTATCGGGCTGGGGCGCATATTCGCGTGCCGATCGGACTAGCGGACGGTAGCGTCACCTCTCGCACCTATTCTCTGACCGACGCGTCGGACGATCCGGATTGCTATCACATTGCCGTTTTGCGTGTCGACGACGGCGAAGGCGGCTCGTCGGCATTGCACGACGGTTGGGAAATTGGCACCCGCATCAACGTCGAAGCACCGGAAAACTATTTTCCATTGCACGATGATGACCGTCCGGCGTTGTTGATTGCCGGCGGCATCGGCATCACGCCGATCAAAGCCATGGCCGAAACTTTGGCCGCACGGGGTACGCCATTTCAACTGCATTACACCGGTCGAGCGCCGCAGGAAATGGCATTCATCAAAGACTTGCAACGATGGTTTTCCGAGCGATGCCGGTTTTATTTCAGCCAGGCGCAAAATCCGACCCGGCTAGACATACCGGACATACTCCGCAACGCAACCGCCGATACCGTCATCTACGTTTGTGGCCCAACCCGCCTGATCGACAGCGTGCGTCAGACAGCCCGCCGGCTCGGCATTGCCGACGAACGGGTGCAATTTGAAAGTTTCAGCTAACCGAAGGAGTCCAGCATGATCACACTCTACGACATGGCGCTATCCGGCAACTGCCACAAAGTGCGCTTATTGCTCCGTTTACTGGGCTTGCCCTATCAAACCCAGCCGGTAGATTTGCGCGGCGGAGAGCAGCGCGGCCCAAACCATTTGCAACGCAACCCGTTCGGCCAAGTGCCGGTTCTGGATGACAATGGCCTGATTATTCGCGACAGTCAAGCCATTTTGGTGTATCTGGCCAAACGCTATGGAGGAGAAAAATGGTGGCCGGACGATGCCTATCAACTGTCGCAAATCGCCGCCTGGCTATCAACCGCCGCCAATGAAATCTTCCACGGCCCTGCCAAACTGCGGGTACACCATAAATTCGGTAGTCCTATCGATACGGCATCGGCAGGGCAAACTGCCGATAAAGTGCTAGGTATTATCGACCGCCATCTGCAAAGCCAAGATTGGCTGGTCGGCGATTCGGTATCTATTGCCGACATTGCCGTCTACCCCTATCTGGCGCTGGCGCCGGAAGGCGGGTTAGACATCGCTGCCTACCCTAACATCATCGCCTGGTTCCAACGCATTCGCGCCTTGCCCGGTTATGTGACCATGCCCGGTATGTGGCAGGCGTAAATCAATCACCCTTATCACGGAGAAATACTATGACCCAAGAAATCAAAGCTCCCGTCCCACCCTTTACCGCTGAAACCGCCGCGCAAAAAGTACGCATGGCCGAAGACGCCTGGAACTCGCGCGATCCGGACCGTGTCGCTCTGGTCTATACCGATGACACGCTCTGGCGCAACCGCGCCGAGTTTCCGCAGGGTCGCGAACAAGTCCGCCAGTTTTTGCAGCGCAAATGGGCCAAGGAACTGGATTATCGCTTGATCAAGGAATTATGGGCGTTTACCGACCACCGCATCGCGGTGCGCTTTGCCTACGAATGGCGTGACGATTCCGGCCAGTGGTTCCGCAGTTACGGCAACGAGAACTGGGAATTCAACCCGCAAGGCTTCATGCAGCGGCGTTTTGCCAGCATCAACGATTTGCCGATCAAGGAAGAACAGCGCTTGTTTCATTGGCCGCTGGGCCGCCGACCTGACGACCATGCCGGTTTGAGCGATTTAGGGTTGTGACCAACAGTTTAGCATCCTTGTAAAAATCCCGACGAGATTGCCCGCGGCATTCATAACCAGAATGCTCGCGGGCGAAACTAAGCTTTAACGTGCTTAGGGGCTTGAAACCGGACAGTTGGGGGCATTATTACCAGTAGATCTGTAACGCCGTTCATTGGCGAAGTCCAGCCAATTTCCGAAAATGCCAACCTATCGTTTAACCAACAATGTTATTGATCATAAGGATTTATCATTGATTTCTCGATTACAGAATATTTTTTGTAAGGTTTGATCCTCTCCTGACGACTTAGAGGGACTAGTCGACGCCATCCAGGAGATTTCTCATGCTCACCAGCATATTATTTATTAGCGTTTGCTTTCTAGCCTATGCCAACGGCGCCAACGACAACTTCAAGGGTGTGGCCAGTTTGTTCGGCAGCGGCACCGCCAATTTTCGCCAAGCCTTGGTTTGGGCCACGCTAGCGACCTTGGCCGGTTCGTTGGCGGCACTGTTTTTAGCCCAGACCTTATTGGTCAAATTTTCCGGTAAAGGCCTGGCGCCAGACGAGCTGATACACACGCTGCCGTTCATGATTGCGGTTGCCGGCGGCGCCGGGATGACGGTGATTCTGGCCACCCGTTACGGCTTTCCGATTTCCACCACCCATGCCTTGCTGGGCGCCATGGCGGGCAGCACGCTATTGGCGACTTCCGGTAACCTCAATCTGGTACCGTTACTGAATAACTTCGTACTGCCATTGCTGTTGAGCCCGGTCGTGGCCTTGTTGCTGGCGGCTTTGTTTTATCGAGGTCTAAACACGTGGATTAGCCGCCGGGCAAGCGACAACGACTTATGCATGTGCGTGGAAAGCCCGAAACAGCTTGCCTTGGCCGGTAACGCCCATATGCGTATGCCCCTCGTTCCGGCGTTAAGCGTTGATGTTCAAGCCGCTTGTGCCGAGCGGCAAGCCAGCCTGGTTTTCGGCTTTCACGCCGATCGCCTGCGCGACGGGCTGCATTTCTGCAGCGCCGGTGCGGTCTGCTTTGCCCGCGGCCTGAACGACACGCCCAAAATTGCCGCGCTGCTGTTGCTGGCGCCGGGTTTCGAATTGCAGTGGATCATCATCGCCGTGGCCACCGCTATGCTGTTGGGCGGGGTGTTCAATGCGCGCCGGGTCGCGGAAACTATGAGCCAGAAAATCACTAGCCTCACCCACGACCAGGGTTTATCGGCCAATCTGGTGACCGCGCTACTGGTCATATTTGCCAGTAAACTGGGCATGCCGGTGTCCACTACCCATGTGTCGGTCGGTTCGTTATTCGGCATCGGCTGGGTCGGCGGTAAAGCTCATAGCGACGTCATTGCCTCGATTGCGTTATCGTGGCTATTGACGCTGCCTTGCGCGGCGATTTGCGCGGCCTTAATTTATGAAACAGCCATCAACCTTTGATCAATCGCTATTCAGGACAGTCCATGACCACCACCCTTGAGATCACCGAATCGGTTCAGCATTACTACGGCCAAGTGCTGCAATCCAGCCAGGATCTGAAAACCAGCGCCTGTTGCAGCATCGACGCCATGCCCAGCTATTTGAAGGCTTTACTGGCCGGGCTGCATCCGGAAGTATTGGAACGCTTCTACGGCTGCGGCTCGCCGTTGCCGCCGGCGTTGGCAGGCATGACGGTACTGGATTTGGGCTGCGGCACGGGTCGCGATTGTTATCTGCTATCGAAACTGGTTGGCCCTCATGGCCGGGTGATCGGGGTGGACATGACGCCTGAGCAACTGGAAGTTGCCGTTCGCCATCGCGATTGGCACGCCGAGCGTTTCGGCTTCGCCAACGTTGAGTTTCTGCACGGCCATATCGAAAATCTGCACACAGTCGGTATCGCGGATAACAGCATCGACGTGGTGGTGTCCAACTGCGTGATCAACCTGTCGCCGGAAAAACCCAAGGTGCTGGCGGAAATCTTCCGGGTGTTGAAGCCGGGCGGCGAGCTGTATTTTTCCGACGTATTCGCCGATCGCCGCATTCCCGCCGAATTGCGCCAGGACCCGGTGCTGCTGGGTGAATGCCTGGGCGGTGCTTTGTACTGGGAAGATTTTCGGCGCATCTTGCATGATCTGGGTTGCCCGGACGTGCGCAAGGTCAAGCAAAACCCGATCAGCATCGACGACCCCGAGGTGTTCGCCAAAATCGGCATGGTCAGGTTCGACTCGGTGACGGTGCGCGCCTTCAAAATGCCGCTGGAAGACCGCTGCGAAGACTTTGGCCAAATCGCCGTTTATCTGGGTACTATCGACCAGCACCCACACAGTTTCGAACTGGACGATCATCATCATTTCGAAACCGGCCGCCCACTTAGGGTTTGCGGCAACACCGCCGACATGCTAGCCAGCAGCCGCTTCGGCCAGCATTTTCAGGTACTGGGCGATAAAACCCGCCATTTCGGTTTGTTCGATTGCATAGCGGGCCCGCAAACCACGGTCACCAAGGCGGACGGCGCATGTTGTTGAAAAGCGCTGCCGATATGGCGCCCACACTGAACGAGGCCGTGCTGGCCGAACAGCGGCCGGTGCTGTTTCGTTATGCCTTGATCAAACTGCGTAATGCCGAATGGGCCGACGACGCGGTGCAGGAAACCCTGCTGGCCGCCTGGCAGTCGGCCGCCGCATTTCAAGGCAAGGCCGGTCTTCGAACCTGGTTGATCGGGATTTTGAAACACAAAATTGCCGATCATTGGCGGCGCATGGAGCGAGAAGTCGTGACCGATACCTTCGAACTGGGCGAAATCGATACGCTGGAAAACGAGGATGACGATTTTTTCCTCGGCAACGGCCATTGGAACGGCGGCCCCAACACCTGGCAAGACCCGGAAGCCGCCTTGAAACAACAGGAGTTCTGGGCCATTTACGAAACCTGCCAAAACAATCTACCCGCCAAAATGGCCCAGGTGTTCATGCTGCGGGAACTGGTCGGCCTGGAGGCCGAGGAAGTCTGCCGGGAAACCGGCATCAGCGACGCCAATTACTGGGTCACCATGCACCGTGCCCGCCTGCGGCTGCGCGAATGTCTGGAAATCCGTTGGTTCAATTCATCCCAATTCAACAAGGAGTCGCATCATGCGTAATTGCCGTGAAATTACCGAACTGGTGTCCAAAGGCCTGGACACGCCTCTGGGCATCGGCGAACGCCTATCGATCAAACTGCATGTGATGATGTGCTCGCGTTGCCGTAACTTCCAGAGCCAGACCCAATTCATTCGAAAAGCTGCGCACCGCTATACAGAGCAATTGCAGGATCGTTTAGATAAAAAATCTTAGGTCAAGTAACGATGCTCAACGAGGTCATTTTTGAGTCCACATTAACCTGCCCGGAATGCGGACACCGCAAAACCGAGGGCATGCTCACCGATGCCTGTCAGTGGTTTTACGAATGTCAAAACTGCCATACCCTGTTAAAACCCAAGCCCGGCGATTGTTGCGTGTTCTGTTCCTACGGCAGCGTCCCTTGTCCACCGATACAGTTGCACGGCAAACAGGCAGGGTGTTGCGGCTAATCCAGCCTAGTCCACAACCCATCGCGCAGCCGTCGCAGCCAACTTTTGCCGCCGCCACTATCCGCCGGCAAATACGGTAGCGATTCCTCCAGCAATCTTGCCAGCAAGTCGTGATCGATCAGTGCTTGTAAATCGGTAGCGTTACCTTTTTGCATGGTTGGCTTTAATGCCAGTTTGCCTTGCTGCTTTTCCAGAGCAAAGCCGTTACCACATACCCGGCAAAACACTTTGTCGCCGACTTTCTGGTGTCTATGCACGACGACGACCGGGCCGCACATCGGGCATTCGTGCATCGGAATACCGGTATCACTATGTCCGATGATGCCATCCAGCTCACTGGATTGTGCCAACTCGATGAAACGGCGACCGAATTGCAGATCGAATTGCTTTTCCAGATTCACCTCAATCTGTTCGATGGCCGCGACCACCGGCATACCCTGGCGATAAGGCCGGGAACTGGTCATCGCGTCAAAGGCATCGGCAATGCCGACGATACGCGCGGCTTCAGGGATTTTTCTACCGGACAAGCCGTTCGGGTAACCCCTGCCATCGATACGTTCGTGATGGCCCAACACCGCATCCACGGCCAGTGGGGCCATCGGGTGGCCTTGCAACACCTGCGCGCCCAAAGCCGGGTGCGTCTTCATCACCGCATATTGCTCATCGCTGAGTTTGCCGGTGTGGTTCAAAATGCTGTCCGGTACGCCGACTTTGCCCAAGTCGTGCAAAAATCCGCCCAACCCCGCAACCACCGCGTTCTGTTTGGATAGCCCGCTGGCCAATGCTAGGCGCGTGGCATATTGCGATACCCGCCACAAGTGGCCGCCGGTATAAGGATCGCGTGCCTCGACCAGAAAGGCCATGCTGTAGAGCGTATGCAGTAAATCCTGAGTATGGGTATTTTTCATAGCTTGCCCTGGTTGGATGAATCAATGTGAATGGATGGGACTTGACCACTGCTTAAGTCGCAACTTAACCGCCTTTCCTTACAGTACGCTTTGAGGTTTTTTTACGCGGACTTCATGTGTCGACGGATCGAAAAAAAATTGTAAGGAATTCAAACGGACTCCGACTGATGAGGCAGGAAGGCACTGTTGCTTGTCCTGATCATTCATCAAAACACTGGAGAGAACACCATGAACAAAAAAACCTTATCTTTGACTTTAAGCAGCGCATTGGCTTCGACCTTACTGAGTGCAGCTCCCGCGATTCAAGCCGGCGAGAATCCGTTTGCGATGTCCAGCATCACTCCTGTTCAGCTGGCGGCTGCAGATGATAAAGCCAAGGAAGGTAAATGCGGTGAAGGCAAATGTGGGGCCGATAAGGCTAAGGCCGCTTCAGGCGATAAGGCGGCTGAAGGCAAATGCGGCGCGGATAAAGCCAAAGAAGGTAGTTGCGGCGCTAACAAAACCGATGGCGCTAAAGACGCGCCCGCCGGCAAATAAAAGCTTGGGACTACCGCCGATGTACCTATCCAATTCTAATATTTTCGGACTTTCCGGTGCAGGACTTGGTTTGCGGCGTGCTCTGTTGCCCGCGTTGCAAACCGGCGTAGCGGACAGCATAGACTTTTTCGAAGTGTCACCGGAAAACTGGGTCGGCGTCGGCGGTCATCTCGGCAAGCAGTTTCGCAGTCTGACCGAGCGCCACCGTTTCGTGGCGCACGGTTTGGCCTTGTCGTTGGGCGGCCCGGCTGTGCTGGAAACTGCCTTTTTATTGGAACTGAAACAGTTTCTCGATCACCACGATTTCGCGCTGTACACCGAACACCTGAGTTTTTGCGGCGACGAAGGCCATCTGTACGATTTGTACCCGCTGCTGTTCACCGAAGCGGCAGTCAAACATGTTGCGGCCCGCATTCGCCAAACCGAAGACATACTGGAACAGCGCATCGCCATCGAAAACGCCTCGTATTATGTGACGCCGCCGGGCGGCGAGATGGACGAACTGAGTTTCATCAACGCGGTGCTCACAGAAGCCGATTGCTACCTGCATCTGGACGTCAACAATATCTACGTCAACAGCGTCAATCACGGCTACGACCCAGTGGCGTTTTTGCGCGGCTTGCCCGGCGAGCGCATCGTTTATGGGCATGTGGCCGGTCACGACCTGGAACCTTCCGGCTTGATCATCGACACCCACGGCCAGAATACTATCGAACCGGTTTGGGACTTGCTGGCCGAGGCCTATCGAAGTTTTGGCGTGTTCCCCACCCTGGTGGAACGCGACAGCAACATTCCCCCGTTATCGGAGTTAATCGCCGAAGTGGAGCGAATTCGTACTGTGCAAAAACGTTATCCGGTCTGCCGAAGCACACATGGCATCAGCGAGGTGGCGGCATGAACCCGACACCGGCTTTTCAACAACAGCAACGGCAGTTTCTGAATTACCTGCGTCAACCGCAAGCGGACCCATTACCCGAGGGATTCGCGCCTGAACGACTGGCAGTCTACGTCGATCTGCTCTACAACAAATTCGACGAAAGCCTGACGGCCTGCTTTCCGGTGATCCACGGCCTATTATCCAAAGATGACTGGCGAACATTGTTGCTGGACTTCATCGCAAAACATCGCTGCCTGACCCCTTATTACCGGCAGATTCCCGATGAGTTTGTGCAGTATCTGCGACAGGAACGCCAGCATCCCGGCGATTGGCCGTTTCTGGCCGAACTGGCGCATTTCGAATGGATTGAATTGCAATTGTCGATTGCCGAGTCCGGACCGGTGACGCGAAAGCCGTTGTCCGATGCCGAATTACTCAACCATGTGCCTGTGTTTGCACCGGTCATCCAATTGCTGCATTACCACTGGCCGGTGCAGGACATCGGTCCAAATTTTTTGCCTGGCGAACCACAGGCCGTCGCAACTCATATCCTGGGTTTTCGCGATAGTGACGATCAGGTGCAATTCATATCCCTGAACCCTGCCACGGCAAAGCTGATCCTGCTGTTAAATAATGGCCTGACCGGACAACAGGCCTTGCAGGCGATGAGAAGCGCCAATCTCACGGACGCGCAATTTTTAGAATTCACCCAATTCGGCCAGCACATTCTGGCCGATCTACATAGCCAGGGCGCGATTATCGACATTCGCCCGGCATGAACTTCGGAGCTTCACTGATGAACAACCTTGCTAAATCCACCCAAAACGCTTGTACAGTCTGCCTGATTCCATCCTGCATCGAGCGGCTATGTACGATGCCCAGCCAGCTTTCTCGCTGGTTCGACCATAACCTGCATGGGTTGGCGCCCATTTTTTTACGTCTGTTGCTGGCTTACGAGTTCGGCGAAGCCGGTCTGGAAAAACTCCACGGTGACAACTGGTTTGCCGACTTGAGTTTTCCGTTTCCGTTCAGCTTATTACCCGCCGACTTGAGTTGGGCACTGGCAACCGGATTGGAAATCATCGCCCCGATTGCGTTGATATTGGGGTTCATGACCCGCTTTTTTAGTGCGGCGTTGATGATTTTAACTGTGGTGGCGGTCGCCGCCGTACATTGGCCAGCCGAATGGCACACACTGGCCGAATTATGGAAAGGCTATGCCATTACCGATCAAGGTTATGGTAATTACAAGCTGCCGTTGGTTTATTTGTTCATGCTCGGTTCTTTGCTATTGAGTGGTAGTGGACGCTTGGCCATTGATGCCTGGCTAAAACCACGCATGTCCTCAGTCTAAACGGGTGAATGATGAAAACTTTCTGGTCGGTTCTACTAACGATATTCCCCCTGTGTCACGTAGCAGTCGCCGATACTAAACTGGCCATTGGCGAGTTCAGCCAAAATCGCCTGGAGGGCTGGGAACATAAAAGCTTCAAAGGCGAAACCCAATACCGTCTGCAACCAATTGATGGCATGACGGTGTTGACGGCCGATAGCCATGCCGCCGGTTCCGGCCTATTTAAGGAACAGCGCATCGATTTGGAACAAACCCCGTTTCTGAACTGGTCGTGGCGCATCGGCAACCGCTTGACCGGCTTGAACGAACAAAGCAAGGCAGGAGACGATTACGCGGCGCGGGTTTACGTGGTGGTAAAAGGCGGTTTGGCGTTCTGGCAAACCAAGGCCATCAATTATGTCTGGGCCAGTAACACCAAAAAGGACAGTGTCTGGCCGAATGCATTTGCCGGCGATCGTGCGATGATGATGGCCTTGCGCGGGCCGGAAGCGTCGCTAAATGTTTGGCAAACCGAAAAGCGTAATATCAGGGCCGATTTCAAGACACTCTTCGGTGAAAACATTACCGCTATAGACGCCGTCGCCATCATGACCGATACCGATAATAGTGGCGGCAATGCCGCTGCCGCTTATGGCGACATCTGGTTTTCCAAGGATTAATCAAACATGCGCGACACCAAACCTCTGCTGATCGACAGCGATTTTCCGGCGATATTTCGCAAGCCATTAGAGATTTTGCAAATCAACTTAGGCTATCTGTGCAACTTGAGTTGTGTGCATTGCCATGTCAACGCCGGCCCCAAACGCACCGAGATGATGAGCCGCGAGACTATCGCTCAGGTACTGGCGTTGGCCGACGCCGCGAACATTAATACGCTGGACTTAACCGGCGGCGCGCCGGAAATGCATGCCGATTTTCGTTATCTGGTACGAGCCGCACGCGATCGTGGTATCGAAGTGATCGACCGTTGCAATCTGACTATCTTGGAAGAACGGGAATACGCCGATCTTGCGGAGTTTCTGGCCGCGCAGCAGGTCAACATCGTCGCCTCCCTGCCGTGTTATCTGGAAGAAAATGTCGACAAACAACGCGGCAAAGGCGTGTTCAAAGACAGCTTGTCGGCCTTGCAGCGACTGAACCGCTTGGGTTATGGTCAACCGGACAGCGGACTGGAGTTGAATTTGGTGTTCAACCCGCAAGACGCGGTGTTACCGCCCAATCAACAGCAACTGGAACTGGCTTACAAACAGCACTTGCAGCAACATTACGGCATCGTCTTCAACCGGCTGTTTGCCATTGCCAATATGCCCATTCAACGCTTCGGCAGCACCCTGGTCAGCCAGAGCCGCTTCGATGAATATCTGAACCTGCTGAAACACAGTTTTCGCGCCAGTAACCTGGACAACCTGATGTGCCTGAACACGCTGAGCATCGACTGGCAAGGCTATGTCTACGACTGCGATTTCAATCAGATGCTGGATTTGCCATTGGGCGCCGTAGCCAAGCCCAAACACCATATCAGCGAGCTGCTCCTGGAACAACTGCAAGACGCACCGATTGCCACCGCCGCCCATTGTTACGGTTGCACAGCCGGCCAAGGCAGCAGTTGCGGCGGCGCTTTGACCTAACTTTGTCCCTTATCCGCGCTTAAGCAAGCAATGTGAAAGCACTTGCTTGGAGGGTTTCATGCATTGAATGAAACGTGCGAATTTTACTAAATATAACCTTAATGATATATTTTGAACAAAGAGCGTGACTTATCCTTTTTAACGTAGCGCTTAATTACATGGATTTATCTACATTTATTTTTGCCATACAGCGCGCTCCAAATCTGTATTTTTGTTAGAGGTTATCCTGGATGTGTAAATCGATTGGCTTCAAAGCCGCCACTGGTAATTGCTTTGCAAAAGTACTTGATCTGCATTGCACCGCCATCCGACTTGGCATATACAGCCGCTCCGGCAAGACTGCCTTAGTCGTCGGCAGCCTGTTGAATTTGATCAATCAACCACAAGCAGTGCTCGGCTTGCTGTCTTTGGATTACCCGGCAATACAGAGACTTGATGTCGTCAAGGCACTATTAACCTATAGCGTGCCTTTTCTGGTGGCTTCTTACGGCGCTTTAACCGCGGTTGTTCATAATCAGACGGACTCACAAGGCCAGCCATTCCCTTGACCTTAGCCTTTACGAAAGGCCAGCATTGTGTTGCGATTGAGAAAGCCAGCTTCCAGCCAGTCTCTGAATCGAAGATGACTGAAAGCAAGCCCGGCTTAAGTCTAGCCAACCAAATCCAGAAACTTCTCAAACTCCCCATCGTGCATATGATGAGATTCTTCTGCACGCGGATATGCTCCGGATTGCGCGGCTCGGTAATAAGCGGTGTAGGCATCCATCATGTTTTGCCAAACGTTACCGAATGGAATGCGTTTCGGCGGCGTGGGAAAAACCGAGCAGCCGATGATGTCAGACGAGACATGGAAAATCCCATGCGCATGAGGCCCGGAGCCTAAACTGGCGACCGGAACCGACAGGTTTTCATAACACCACTTCGTCAACTCTTCCGACGCGTGTTCGAGTAAAACCGTGCTGATGCCGGCATCGATGCAACTCTTGATAAGTTTGACAATATCGGCGGCGTCTTTTGCCGTCCGTCCTCTGGGTAGATAGCTGCCCACTTGCGACCAGCGTTCGCCTTGAACCCCAAAGTGCCCAACGACAGGAATTCCGGCGGCGACAATCGCTTCAACCATTTTTACGGTTTTATGGTGAGGCTCAATATGCACACCATCTGCACCGCGACGCTGGATTTCCGAGGCATTGCGGACTGCATCGGCTTTGGAAACACAGGCCGTGGTGTTGGGCATGTTGCAGCAAATGAACGGGGTACTGGCACCACGAAGCACAGCTTCCAGAAAATAGAGCTGTTCCTGGAATTTCACGGTATTCATGCTTTTATGTCCGAATAAGGCCATCGGTCCTGGGCTCCCGACGCACAACAAATCCATGCCTAATTCCTCTCCCATCATCGCGCTCGGCGTGTCATGGCATTCCATGCCAATGATTTTTTCACCTCTGGCAATTTTTTCGCCCAGTGTCTTGATAGTGACTTTTTTTCGTTGTGCCTTCATAGCGGAATCCTCTGCAAGTTGTAATTGTTGTTATTGCGTTCTGAACGCGGCAATAATAATATTACGTTGACGTTAGTTTATGCAAGTAATGACCACACCTCTTCCTTGCTGCTTCTAATCGATACAACATGCACAAGCACTGGGAAATGACGATGTCCGACACTATTCATACCGCCGCTGATATCCATAAAATCGATGAAAAGACACAACTTCAAGCGCTGCTATCCGGATTCAGTATCGAGATCACCACCAAGGAAGCCACGAGGATCGACAACTTTGGCGACTTTTTGCCTATTGGCACGGAGGTCTACATCGTCGCGACCCCAAGCACCAAACCTAATGATGTCGTTGATCTCGCCAAGCGCTTACGTGACGAAGAAATGATTCCGGTTCCTCACGTCGCCGCACGCGCAATTCCCAGCATTGAAATACTGGATCGGTGGCTGCGGAGATTAAGTTTGGAGGCCAATGTCACTGCTGCGTTAATCATTGCCGGCGGAAATTACGACAATCCGGTGGGTTCCTTGGCTTCGTCCATGGATCTTGTTAAGAGCGGTGTTTTGGAAGGCAATGGGATCGCAGATTTACGTTTTGCCGGTCATCCTGAAGGGCATCCGGTAGTTGATAATCCTCGGCTCATGAATGTTTTGTTGGAGAAACAAAGCTACTGCGCACAAAAACGGTTTACCACTTCCCTGGTCACACAGTTCTTCTTCGATTTTGCCGCCGTGTGCGAATGGGAGAGGCTATTGATACGATCCGGCGTCCACATGCCAATTCGTGTTGGATTTCATGGTATTGCCAGCCTATCGAGTCTAATTCGACAAGCGCGCTATTGTGGCGTCGGGGCTTCTATCGAAGTTTTGGTAAAACAACCTTCAAAAATGCTTAGAACCGCTTCGTCACGTAGTCCAGAGCGGCTAATCCATTCCTTGGCAAAACACTCTCTAGCATCCGAAAAAACACTTTTCGCTGGCTGCCATTTTTTCCCATTAGGCAACTTTGAGAAGACGGCCGAATGGGTGTCCGCGATAGTGGGCGGCGATATAGCACTTTGCTAAAAGATTTGAAGAAGCCCGGTAACGAGGTCAGGGACAACTTGGATCCCAAACCAGACGAACAATATTGGTCAAATCCACATTCTTGTTAATTGGACAATCCGGGCAATCCTTGCGATTGGGGCGATTTTGACAATTGCCGCATTGGCGAATCAACATATCCGCCCGCTCCAGGTCACGATCCAGCTCCTCCAAATCCTCCAGCAATCCCCGTATCCTGGTGCGCAAATCTTGCAGGAGCGGCTGCACCGCGGTTGATGCTTCGCTGCCGGAAGCACATTGCTGCCGCGTTTGGGCGAGTTTTTGCACCGATTCCAATTCGATGCCGACACGGCCAAGCTGCAAAGCGATAGCCATGCGTTTCAAGTCTTTCCGGGCATAAAGACGCGTGCCGCCCTCGGTACGGTCGGGGGCGATCAGTCCGAGTTCCTCGTACAGGCGAATGGTTCTCGGCGTAGTGCCGAGTTCGTCGGCCAATTCACCGATTTTAAGAACATCGCGCTGGTGTTTAGGCGGAAGGCGCATAATGAGTTACAAAATATAAGTTAGACGTCACATAGTGTAGGTATTGCAATAACCGAATACAAATTCTGCCTTCCAACGCTACCTAGCCGATACCTTATCTTCTAACGGGCGACGATGTTTATTCAGCCTGAGAAATTAGATTTTCTGAGATTGTTGTCAGGAATGACCGGCAAACACGACTAACAGGCAAACCCAATAGTTTTTTAAGGAACGCAGATGTTTAGCCAGACAACATGCAAACACCCATTGCAGCCTTGCCCACTCGGAATCGGTAGGTCGGCATGAAAACGTCCAGAATCTTGTTATTGCTGGGTATTGCCGCATTGGTGGCAACGTTTTTTGCCCTGGATTTGCAGCATTATCTGACACTGGAAAATTTAAAAGTGCAGCAGACCGGCATCGCTTATTACCGCCAGGTTCACCCATTGCTGGCGACGGCATTGTATGCCGCGTTGTATATCGCGGTCACTGCGTTGTCGTTACCGGGGGCGACGATATTGACCCTGGCGGGCGGAGCGATTTTCGGTTTGTTCTGGAGTACGCTGCTGGTGTCGTTCGCCTCCAGTATCGGCGCGACATTGGCATTTTTGGCCGCGCGCTTTTTGCTACGCGACTGGGTACGGGCCAAATTCGGCGCGCGCCTCAAAACCATCGAGGTCGGGCTGGAAAAGGACGGCGCTTATTATTTATTCACCCTGCGGCTGGTGCCGGTGTTTCCGTTTTTTCTGATTAATCTGGCCATGGGGCTAACGCCAATGCGGGCCTGGACCTTTTACTGGGTCAGCCAAATCGGCATGCTGGCGGGTACCGTGGTGTACGTCAACGCCGGTACCCAGTTGGCGAAAATCGATTCGTTGTCCGGCATTCTGTCACCGGCCCTGCTGGCGTCGTTTGCCTTGTTGGGACTGTTTCCGCTGTTGACCAAGAAAATCCTGGCGGCTTGGCAAGCCCGCAAAATCTATGCTGGCTGGCACAAGCCCAAACGTTTCGACAATAACCTGATCGTAATTGGCGCGGGCGCTGGTGGCTTGGTGTCGGCCTACATAGCCGCCGCCGTCAAGGCCAAGGTCACTTTGATCGAAAAGCATAAAATGGGCGGCGACTGTTTGAATACCGGGTGCGTGCCGTCCAAGGCGCTGATCCGCTCGGCCAAACTGTTGTCGCATATCCGCCGCGCCAAGGAGTTCGGCATCGCCAAGGCCAAAGCCGAATTTGACTTTGCCGAGGTGATGGAACGGGTGCAAAGCGTGATCAAGGCCGTCGAACCGCACGACTCGGTGGAACGCTATACCGAGCTGGGCGTCGAGGTGATTCAAGGCACGGCCAAAATCGTTTCACCCTGGGCGGTGGAAGTGACCACGGCTGACGGCCTGAAAACCCTAACCAGCCGGGCCATCGTCATTGCCGCTGGCGCCCGTCCGTTCGTGCCGCCGATTCCGGGGCTGGCCGACATCGACTATCTGACCTCCGACACAGTCTGGAATCAGCGGGAAAAACCGGCGCGCTTGCTGGTGCTGGGCGGCGGCCCAATCGGCTGCGAACTGACGCAAACCTTCAACCGTCTGGGTTGGCAGGTTACCCAAGTGGAAATGGCGCCGCGCATCATGGCGCGGGAAGATGTTGAGGTATCCGAGTTGGTACAAGCGCGGTTTATTCAGGAAGGCGTGGATGTCAAAGTCAATCACACCGCCAAACAGTTTGTCATCGAAAACGGCGAAAAAATACTGCTGGCCGAACACGACGGCCAGACGGTCAAAATTGCCTTCGACCAGGTGCTGGTGGCGATAGGCCGCGCCGCCAACGTGCAGGGGTATGGCGTGGAAGAACTGGGCATCGCACTATCGCCGCGCAAAACCCTCGACACCAACCCATTTCAGCAAACCAATTATCCCAACATCTACGCGGTCGGCGATGTGGCGGGGCCCTATCAGTTCACCCACACCGCCGCGCATCAGGCCTGGTACGCGGCGGTCAACGCCTTGTTCGGCCAGTTCAAAAAATTCCGTACCGATTATTCGGTGATCCCCTGGTCGACCTTCGTCGATCCGGAAGTGGCCCGCGTCGGCCTCAACGAACAGGACGCGCAAGCCCAGGGCATCGCGTACGAAGTTTCGACCTACGGTATAGACGACCTGGACCGCGCCATCGCCGACGGCGAGGCGCACGGCTTCGTCAAGGTATTGACCGTACCCGGCAAGGACAAAATCCTCGGCGTCACCATCGTCGGCGAACATGCCGGCGACTTGCTGGCGGAATTCGTGCTGGCGATGAAACACGGCCTGGGCTTAAACAAAATCCTCGGCACCATTCACACCTATCCCACCCTGGCCGAAGCCAACAAATACGCCGCCGGGGTGTGGAAGCGCAACCACACGCCCAAGACGCTGCTGGAATGGGTCTGCCGTTATCATGCCTGGCGGCTGGGAAATTGATACGATAAAACGATGAGCATGAATGTCGACCTCAGCATCATCATCCCGGTGCTTAACGAAGCCGGGCAACTAGCGGACAGGCTACAAGCCTTGCAGCCCTTGCGCCAGCGCTGCCAATTGCTGTTGGTGGACGGTGGCAGTAGCGATGACAGCGCCGCCGTCGCAGCGGCTTGGGTGGATCAGGTGTTGACCAGTCCGCGCGGCCGGGCCCGGCAAATGAATGTCGGTGCCGCGCAGGCCGTGGCGCCGGTGCTGTTGTTTTTGCATGCCGATACCCGCTTGCCTGCCGATGCGCTCGACGCGATTGAAAACGCCGTCGCCCAAGGCCATGTCTGGGGGCGTTTTGACGTCGCGTTCGATTCGGCCAAACCCATTTTCAAACTGATTGCTTTCATGATGAACCATCGTTCACGGCTGACCGGCATCATGACCGGCGATCAGGCGCTGTTCGTCACTCGCGAGGTTTTTTTAGCCAGCGGCGGCTTTCCGGAAATCGCCTTGATGGAAGACATCGCCATCAGCAAGCGTTTAAAAGCCGTCGGCAAACCGGCTTGCTTGCCCTGTAAAGTCGTCACCTCGGCGCGGCGCTGGCAACAACACGGCGTTTTCAAAACCATTCTATTGATGTGGCGGCTACGCTGGGCGTACTTTTGCGGTGCCGATCCCGACGATCTGGCCAAACAGTATTATGGGAGAAGCTGATGGAAGCCCTGCTGCGCTTCGGCGTGTTTATCGGCATGTTGTCGTTGATGGCGATTTGGGAAGCGCTAAGTCCTGCCCGGCATTTGAGCAGCCCACGCCGCCAGCGCTGGAGCATCAATCTCGGTTTGGCGGCGTTGAATGCTGGTGTGATGCGTCTCAGCATCGGCGCGGCGGCCTGGCTGGCGGCGAACTGGGCTATCGAACAACAGCTTGGGCTGTTCAACAACTTGCCCGTACCGGTTTGGCTCAACATCTTGCTAAGCCTGCTATTGCTGGATCTGGCGATTTACGCGCAACACGTCGCGGCCCATCGTTGGCAATGGTTCTGGCGTCTGCATCAAGTGCATCACAGCGACCTGGATTTCGACGCCACCACCGCCGTGCGCTTTCATCCCTTGGAGATCATGCTGTCCATGGCTTACAAAGTGCTGCTGGTGATTACGCTGGGCGCCGAGCCGCTGGCGGTCATCACCTTCGAAATCATCCTGAATGGCTGCGCGCTGTTCAATCACGGCAATGTCAGCCTGCCGCCGCCGGCCGAGCAGATACTCCGTTATCTATTGGTCACACCGGACATGCACCGGATTCATCATTCCGCCCGGCAACAGGAAACCGACAGCAATTATGGCTTTTCGCTGTCGTGCTGGGACCGTCTGTTCAAGACTTATTGTCATCGATCACAGCAAGCGCAAACCGAAATGACGATTGGTTTGCACGGGTTTCGCGAGCCGCAAGCGCTGGGTTTCTTGCCGTTATTGGCCATGCCGTTTCGAGCGTTACGCAAGCGTTGATCCATGGCTTATACCTTTCCCGATAGCGTACTGCTGATATTTTGCAAAGCACCAATTCCCGGCCAGGTCAAAACCCGGCTGCAACCGACTTTGAACGCCGAACAGGCCGCTGAGGCCCACCGGCGATTGACCCACATGACCTTGCAACGGGCTTTTCAGCAAGCGTTGTGCCCGGTCGAGCTTCACTGCGCGCCGGATAGCCACGATGATTTCTTTCAGGATTGTATACGCCGCTATCCGCTGACACTCAAGACGCAGCGCGGCGCCGATTTGGGCGAACGCATGCAGCACGCCTTCGCCGATGCCTTGAGCCGATACCGGCATGCCGTGCTGATGGGTTGTGACTGCCCCAGTCTTACCATCGACGATTTGCAACAAGCATGGATGAATTTACATGAGGGGCACGATGCAGTCATCGCACCTGCCGACGATGGCGGTTACGTCATGATCGGCCTGAACCAGGCACAACCAAGCCTGTTTAGCGACATGAGCTGGGGCCACGACCAAGTGATGGCCGCCACCCGCCGCCGGGCCAAGGACTTAGGCTTGAAGATTTACGAACTGGATAGTCAATGGGACGTAGATAACTATCAGGACTGGCGGCGTTATTTAGCGTTGGCAAATGGCTGAGGGAAAAGGAAGCCCAAAGGTTTCTTTAACTGTTTATGCATACAAAAAAAGCCCAGATGCGCCCATTACAAGGAATAGGCGCATGGGCTACGGTGAAAACAATCAAACCCTCAAGCGCATTTCTGGCTGCTGCATTGCGCCGGTGCGTCCCAGGCTTCGGCCTGGAATGCGGTGTCCAGCGGGGTATCGATAATATGGTTGGTATAGTTGCTTAAGGTTTTGAATGCCACCCCCAACACGACTTCCAATACCTGCGCCCGGCTGTAGCCCGCCGTGATGAATTTGTCCAAGGTTTGGCCGCAGACTACGCCGCGATTTTTCACCACCGCACGGGCAAAGCTGGCCAAGGCATCCAATTCACTGTCAGGCAGTGGTTTACCGTTGCGCAGGGCATCGACAATCGCCGGATCGGCCTTGGCCATCTGTTTGGCGATCATCGAATGCGCGGCGACGCAGTAGGTGCAATGATTTTCGACGCTGATAACCAAAAGGATGACTTGCCGTTCGGTGGGGCTAAATGACGTTTGATCGAACAAGGAAGTCAATTCGATGTAGGCTTTGAGAGCCGTCGGCGCTTCGGCCAGACCGCCATGCAAATTGGGCACGAAGCCGTATTTTTTTAGCGAGCCTTCCAATACGGGTTTCACTGCCGCGTCGGCGCTCTGGATGGAATGAATAGTAAATTGGGACATGCGGTCTCTCCTTTAATAGTGAAAATATGAGGTGTAATGCCGATGCGAAATCGTTTCGACGGACATAGCTTAAGAAAAGTGGATTCCTCATCCCATGTGCGCGCTTCCGGCGACCTTGTCCGATATTCCGGGAGTAACCGATGGATGCCTTGACCCCGTTGATCAATGGTTTGAATCTGCACGCCAAATTGGTCTACTCGGGCGGTGTCTGCGGGCGTTGGTTGATGGACCACAACTCGGAAACCTCGGTCTGGTTTCACTTGGTCAGCAAGGGACGCGGCTTTGTCCATTCGCCACGTTGGACTACACCTTTGGAGCTGGAAGCCGGCGATTTGATTCTGTTTTTGCCGCATGCGGCCCGGCATTTTTTGTCGTATAGCGCCGAGGATTTACCGGATGACGAATGCGACACCCGCATGACGCCTTGGGCAGAGGGAGAGGTGGGTTTCGTCTGCGGCGAAATTCAACTGGCCGCGCCAAAATCCCTGTTGTGGCAGGCGCTGCCGGCCGAAATAGTCATACGGCAAAGCCAAGCTGGAGCGATCCTGACGCGATTGCTCGAACTAGTAATAGCTGAAGCGTCAACACCGCGGTTTGGCAGCGATTCGGTCGTGGAGCGCTTATGTGATAGTTTGTTCGTCTTGGCAATTCGGCATTGTATCGAGCAAGACTGGGTGCGCGAGGGTGTGTTTGCCGCCATGCAGGACAAGCGCCTAGCCAAAGCGCTGAGCTTGATTCACGAGCAGCCTTGGCAAGCATGGACGCTCAACACATTATGCACCCAGGCTGGTGTTTCCAAATCAGTGTTGTCGGAGAAATTTGCCGCCTTGATTGGCCATTCGCCCATCGAATATCTAACGATATGGCGCTTGCAAATCGCTGCGCATTGGTTAATGGAGCCGAACATGACCGTAGAGCGCGTAGCGGAAAGGAGCGGCTACGAGTCGGTGCCTGCGTTCAGCAAAGCCTTCAAACGCCATATTGGCGTAGCACCTGGTGCCTTTAGACGCGTTTAGAAATTTGTCTGATATGGGAGGGTAAATTCTTGAAAGTCCGAACTTAGATCACAAGCGGCCATTCAACAGATTGATTCTTCATTATTCTGGATGTCTGGTTTTGGCCGGTTGGTTGAGATCGTCAACGGCGACTTTTCAGGCCCCCGGTTCAGCGCAATTAACTAATTACCAATAGCTTTCATTAACTGTTCGACCTGTGTTTTCGTGGCCGTTAATTGGCCTGTTAGAAGCGCAACCTGTTCTCGCGCGTTGCCAGCCTCTGTTTTAGCGCGATCTGTTTCAGCTTCGAGCTTAATCAGCTTTTCGCCCATACGTTGAAGTTCCGCAGCGGCTCTTTGTCGTTCCTCCTTTCGCTGTTCCTCCGCGGTTTCCACTTTGGTCTGCAGTTTGGTCAACTCCGTTTTCAATTGGTCTCGCTCGGCTGCGATAGATTCGGCGGCTTGTTTCTGAGCCGTCACCTGTTGCCGCAGCCTGGCTTGCTCTGCTTCATGCTGTTCGGTTGCTGCCTGCGCGTTCTTCTCGACCGCCTCCAATCGTTCGCGCAAGGTAGCTAGCTCAACCGCCTGTAACTGGTTCGCGGCCTGCGCGTCGGTCAAGCGTTTGGTCAACTCCCCCACCCTGGCCTTCTCATCCGTCAGCATGGTCTCCAATTCATCGACCGCCTGCGAGGCATCAGCCAGCTCGCGCTCTGATTGGACTTGCTGTTCGCGCGCCGCTCGCAACACATCAGCTACCCGCCGCTCTTGGGTTTTGACCGCTCTGTCATTCAGTTCCAGCGCTAACACGTTAATTTTGTCGACCAACCCCTTGGTCAACACCGCCAAGCTTTCGGCCACTTCCAGCGGCAACTCGACGACGGGCTCCGAATTTGTCACCGCTTGAGTGGCATTGTGCCTGTCCCAAACCTCTTTGAGCCGCTTCGGATCGCCGCCGCCGGTTAGCTTGCGTAACGCAAATCCGGTGACATTCCGATTCGCCTTCGTCAACGCCTTGCCGGCTTCGATAATTTGGTCGTCGGTAATATCGGCGGGGCGACCCAAACTGGATTCAAAGTCTTCTGCTTGCATGGCGAACTCCCATTCGGAATCAACTGCGACGGCAGGAGTTTGACATATTAAAAGAAATAAAGAAAGTAAGAAAGAAAGTTAATTCCCACGCTTCACATCTCACACCATCCTGATTTGTCGGGTGACATAAAAAATGAAAAGTGTGCCAAATTAGTGAAAAACTAATGCCATAAATAATGAAATAACCCGACAGAACTGTCCGGCTAAAACAATCAAGCAGCCTTTCAGGGTCATGCTCGCTGGTGTTTGTTCCTAAATGCTTGAATTATTTTGGATGGCGAGTATCCTTTATAAGGAATGGTCACCCTACTCCGCTTTAAAACTTGGCTTTCTATTGTGCTGATACTCGCTGTGCTCGGTCATTTTGGCTTGGGCCATCGAGATGTATCGGCCTTTGTGCTGTGTTTTGGGGCTGACGGCCATGTCGCTGTAGAGAAGACTGGAAAAGACCTATTTGCAAGTGTCAATGCTGTGACTCGTTTCAACGACGAGACCAATGCTTTTACCAGCGATGACACTGATCCCTGCTCGTCGCCTTGCACTGACATCCCTATCGATGGTGATGATCACATACCCCTACAATTGACGGATTTTTCAAAAATAGCGATTGATATTGGGCTTTTACCAGTATTTCTCCTGATCTCACTTCTAGCCCTTTATGCCAAAGTCGTTATTCGGCAGCCGGCATTTTTCGATCCGCCGTTTACCGATTCCCGACTGCTCGCCCTACGCAGCACCGTTTTACTGATTTAGCCACCGCTCCTAGCCGCAACTCACCAGCCGAAGGCGCAGATTCGCCTGTGTCTATGCTGACGTTACTTCTATGCTACGGAGAAATTTTCCATGCTCTCAAATTATGTGCGACCACTTGGCGTTGCACTGTGTTTATTGATAACTACCGGCTCGGTCGATGCCAGTCCGGCAGACAACACTTTATTGCCGACTCAATCAGGCGATCAGGGTGCAAACGGTTCCAGTCGGCAAATCACTGAGGAACCGACCGGTTCCTTGTCTTTGTCTCAAGCCCTAGCCTTAGCGTTAACCCAGAACCCTGAATTATCGGCCTTTTCCTGGGAGAGCCGTGCTCAGGAAGCGGCTACCCTGCAAGCGGGCTTGTTTCCCAATCCCACTTTCAATGCCGATGCGGCAAACTTTGGCAATCAGGTCATCAAGGGCTTCGATGGTGATGTCGTCACCTTGGAGCTTAGCCAATTAATCGAATTGGGCGGTAAGCGCTCCGCCCGCATGGAAGCCGCATCGCTGACCAAGCAATTAGCCGATTGGGATTACGAAACCAAACGAGCCGATGTGCTCACTCAAGTTACCCAGGCTTTCATTGACGTGCTAGCAGCCCAACAGCGCTTGACACTAGCACAGCAAATTCATGAATTAGCTAATCAGACGGCGGTTACGACCTCTGCGCGAGTGCAGGCAGGCAAGGTATCGCCCGTTGAAGAAACCAAGGCAAAAGTTGCTCGCGCTTCGGTACAAATCGAGCTGATGCGAGCCCAGAAAGAACTGGAAGCCGCCCGCAAGCGTTTAGCCGCTGGTTGGGGCAGCACGACACCGCGCTTTGAGACGGTGAGCGGAAATTTAGAAAGCATACAAGCACCGGCTTCCCTGGACTCATTGGCGCAACGCCTCTCTAAAAATCCGGATTTAGCTCGTTGGGCCACCGAAATCACCCAACGTCAGGCGCTCATCACGATGGAAAAATCCAAATCCGTCCCGGATGTCACCGCGACCGTGGGTGCCAGTAAATATCTGATGCCCAATGATTACGCCTTAGTCGTTGGTTTTTCGGTGCCATTGCCGGTATTTGACCGCAATCAAGGGCGTATTCAGGAGGCCGAACACAGATTGACCAAGGCGGAAGACGAATTGCGCAGCACCGAGGTACGCATCGCCACGGCATTGAACACCGCCTATCAGGCCTTGGATACCGCTCACTCCGAAATCATCACCTTGCAGCAAGACATTTTGCCGGGCGCCCAAAGTGCTTATGACGCCGCCTGTGAAGGTTATCGTTTGGGCAAGTTCGGTTTTCTCGACGTACTGGATGCACAGCGCACGCTGTTTAGCGCCAAAAATCAGTATTTACTGGCCTTGGCCGAATATCACAAGTCCGTGGCCAACGTGGAACGTTTGGTCGGCAGCAATATGAACGAGACAGTGGCGGACAGCCAACCCGAGGTATCACCATGAACACGATTAACAAAAAACAATGGACCGCTATCGCCGCGATTATTGTGGTCGGCCTATTGCTCGGCCTATTTATTCTGAGCATCGACAAATCGATGCCGGAAGGTGAGGAACACGGCGAAGAAAGCCATGCAGCGGCTAAAGTCGATAGCGCCGAAGGCGAGGATGACCATGAACATGCCGATGAAGCCAAGCAGGCTCAAGGCCCGCACGGCGGCGATGTTTACAGCGACGGTGACTTTAAGCTGGAAATACTGCTCAGCGAGGAAGGTGGTGAGCCGCGCTTTCGCGTTTATCCGTTCAATCAGGATAAACCGCTTCAGCCAGTTGCCGATCAACTGTCCGTGCAACTAAAGCGTCCGAGCGGCGAGCAACAGCGCATCGAGTTCGAGCCTGAAAAAGCGTATTGGCAGAGTATCCAGGCTATCGACGAGCCCCATGTCTTTGAAGCGAACGTGACGGCAAGGCATGATGGTCAAATGTTTCAGTTTGCTTTCAGTAAACAAGAAGGCAAAGTAGCCTTGACCGATCAGCAAATCGCCGAAACAGGTATCTCGATTCAGACCGCGCGCGCAGCGCACATCACAAGCTCTGTCACCCTGCCGGGTGAAATTCGCTTCAATGAAGACAAGACTTCTCATGTGGTACCGCGTTTGGCCGGTGTGGTGGAGAGCATTTCCGCCAACTTGGGCCAGCAAGTCAAGCAAGGTCAGGTCATCGCCGTAATCGCCAGTACGGCGTTGTCCGAGCAGCGTAGTGAATTGTTGTCGGCACAAAGGCGACTGGAGTTAGCCCGCTCTACCTTTGCGAGGGAAAAGCACTTATGGGAAGACAAAATCTCGGCGGAGCAAGACTACCAACAAGCCCGGCAGGCGATGCAGGAAATGGAAATTGCCGTTCATAATGCCCAACAAAAATTAATTGCACTTGGCACAAGCTCTACTGTATCGGCCAGCGGCGGCGTACTTAACCGCTACGAAATTCGCGCACCGTTCGACGGCATGGTGGTCGAGAAACACATCGCCAAGGGAGAAGCGGTCAAGGAAGATGCCAGTATCTTCACTATTACTGACTTATCCTCCGTATGGGCCGAAATTATCGTCTCGGCGAAGGATCTCAATGTCGTGCAGGTCGGCAAACAGGTCAACATCAAGGCCACGGCTTTCGATTCTTCGGCAACCGGTACGCTGTCTTATGTGGGCGCATTGATGGGCGAACAAACCCGCACCGCTACGGCTCGCGTGACCCTGGACAATCCGCAAATGGCCTGGCGACCTGGATTGTTTATCACGGTCGAATTGCCTACCAAGGAAAGTGAAGTGCCGGTCGCGGTTGCAGCCGATGCCATCCAGATGATCAAAAACAAGCCAGCAATATTTATACGTGTATCCGGCGGCTTTATTGCTCAACCGGTGACCACCGGACTAACGGATGGCAAAGTCACCGAGATCGTGACAGGACTCATGCCCGGTACCGAATACGCTGCCAATGGCAGCTTCGTCCTTAAATCCGAGCAAGGCAAAAGTAGTGCCGAGCATTCCCATTGATCTCCAGGAGTTCGCATCATGTTTGAACGACTCATTCGTTTAGCGATCGAGCATCGCTGGCTGGTTATCCTGGCCGTCCTCGGTATGGCTGGGCTCGGAATCTTTAATTACTCGATTCTGCCCATTGACGCCGTGCCGGACATCACTAACGTTCAGGTACAAATCAATACCACGGCACCGGGTTATTCGCCTTTAGAAACCGAACAGCGGATTACTTATCCCATCGAAACCGTTATGGCCGGCTTGCCGCATCTGGAACAAACCCGGTCGCTTTCGCGTTACGGCTTATCGCAGGTCACGGTGATTTTCCAGGATGGTACCGATGTTTATTTTGCTCGGCAATTGGTGAATCAACGTATTCAAGAAGCCAAGGATAAACTGCCTGCCGGTATTACGCCGGCGATGGGCCCCATTTCCACCGGTCTCGGGGAAATCTATCTCTGGATAGTCGAAGCCAAAGAAGGTGCCAAAAAGCCGGACGGTTCGCCTTACACCGCGACCGATCTGCGTGAAATCCAGGACTGGATTATCAAACCGCAACTGCGCAACGTGCCGGGGGTCACCGAAATCAATTCTATTGGCGGCTACGCCAAACAATATCAGGTGGCACCGATTCCGGAAAAACTCGCCTCCTATGGCTTGACCTTGCAAGACATCGTCACCGCGCTGGATCGTAACAACAATAATGTCGGTGCCGGTTACATCGAAAAGCGTGGCGAACAATATCTGATTCGTGCGCCGGGCCAAGTGCATTCGATAGATGATATTCGCAACATTATTCTCGGTAATGTACAGGGCGTGCCCATTCGTATTCGCGATGTCGGCGAGGTCGAAATCGGTCGGGAATTACGCACCGGTGCCGCCACCGAAAATGGCCGAGAAATGGTGTTGGGTACGGTCTTCATGCTGATCGGCCAGAATAGTCGCGCTGTCTCGCAAGCGGTCGACAAAAAGATGGCGGAAATCAACCGCACGCTACCCGAAGGAGTGCAGGCCGTAACGGTCTATGACCGAACGGTATTGGTCGATAAAGCCATCAATACGGTCAAGAAGAACTTAACCGAAGGGGCGATTCTAGTCATTGTGATTCTATTCCTGTTCCTGGGCAATATTCGTGCAGCCATCATTACAGCAATGGTCATACCGTTGTCGATGCTGTTCACCTTCACCGGCATGGTGACGTACCAGGTCAGTGCCAACTTGATGAGTCTGGGGGCACTCGACTTTGGTGTGATTATCGACGGTGCGGTGGTGATTGTAGAAAACTGTGTGCGGAGGCTGGCCCATGCTCAGGAGCATCAGGGACGTTCGCTAACACGTAGTGAACGTTTTCAAGAAGTGTTTACGGCCTCGAAAGAAGCGCGGCGAGCACTATTATTTGGCCAGCTGATTATCATGGTCGTGTATTTGCCCATCTTCGCGCTGACCGGGGTGGAAGGCAAAATGTTTCATCCAATGGCGTTCACGGTGGTGATTGCTCTGGTGGGGGCCATGATATTGTCTGTGACCTTTATTCCGGCGGCTGTGGCACTGTTTATCGGCGATAAAGTCGCCGAAAAAGAAAATGTAGTGATGCTGAGTGCCAAGCGTATCTATGCGCCGGTACTGGATAGCGTCATGAGCAATAAGCCGGTGATACTCACGCTTGCGGTAGTTGCGGTGATTCTGTCGGGCTTGTTGGCGACGCGGATGGGCAGCGAATTTGTGCCGAGCTTGAATGAAGGTGATTTCGCCATTCAGGCAATGCGTATTCCGGGTACCAGTTTGTCGCAATCGGTTGCCATGCAGCAGCAGATTGAACAAGCTCTCAAGCAGCAATTTCCCGAAATCGAGCGAATATTTGCACGAACCGGTACCGCCGAAATCGCATCCGACCCGATGCCGCCGAATATCTCGGATGGTTACATCATGCTGAAACCACGCGAGCAATGGCCTGATCCTGATAAATCACGCGACGAACTGCTGGCATCAATACAAGCGGCGGCCAACAAACTACCCGGCAACCTCTACGAGTTTTCCCAGCCTATCCAGTTACGCTTCAATGAACTGATTTCAGGTGTGCGTAGCGATGTTGCGGTCAAAGTGTTTGGCGATGATATGGATGTATTGAATGATACGGCGACTGAAATTTCAGCGGTCATGGAGGCAATTCCCGGCGCATCCGAAATGAAAGTCGAGCAAACCACCGGTTTGCCGATGCTGACAGTCAATATAGACCGGGATAAAACCTCGCGCTACGGCTTAAACGTGGGCGATGTGCAGGATGCGGTAGCCACTGCGATTGGCGGCACCGAAGCCGGCACCTTGTTCGAGGGCGACCGCCGTTTTGACATTATCGTGCGACTGCCGGAGAACCTGCGCAGTAATCTGGACGCCATCAACCGCTTGCCGATCTCATTGCCGCACGGGCAAAACCGAGATGGACGAACCAGTTATATTCCACTGGCCGAAGTAGCGAGCTTGGAAATGGCTCCCGGCCCGAATCAAATCAGCCGCGAGAACGGCAAGCGCCGAATCGTCATTAGTGCCAACGTGCGAGGCCGCGACATTGGCTCTTTTGTGGCTGAGGCCGAACAAAAATTGCAACAAAAAGTCAAAATTCCATCCGGTTATTGGACAAGTTGGGGCGGACAGTTCGAACAGTTGCAATCGGCGGCCCATCGCTTACAGATTGTGGTACCTGTGGCGTTAATCCTGGTTTTCACACTCCTGTTCATGATGTTTGGCAACGCCAAAGACGGTTTGCTGGTCTTCAGCGGCATCCCCTTTGCGTTGACCGGAGGCTTGGTCGCACTTTGGTTGCGCGATATTCCGATGTCGATTTCGGCGGCAGTCGGGTTCATCGCTTTATCGGGTGTGGCGGTACTGAACGGGCTGGTGATGATTGCCTTTATCCGTGGTTTGCGCGACGAAGGCAAGTCGCTGGACAAGGCGATTGTGGAGGGTGCTCTGACACGTCTCAGGCCAGTGCTGATGACCGCATTGGTGGCCTCGTTCGGTTTTGTGCCTATGGCCATTGCCACCGGAACCGGCGCAGAGGTGCAGCGCCCGCTAGCCACCGTGGTGATCGGCGGCATTCTCTCGTCAACGATGCTGACATTGTTGGTATTACCCATTCTCTACTGGTTCGCGCATCGCCAAGACCAACCAATAAATCCCATGATACCGGGAATACCGCAGATTGATTCCCATGAGGGTTAAACGATGAGTACCTGCAAGTCATCAGAAAAAGCCTGTTGTTGTCCTGGCGAGAAACCGGATAACCACCAGACAACGCCATCAAACTTGTCGAGTGGCATAACGTTCAAGATCGAAGGGTTGGACTGTGCCGAAGAGGTCGCTACCTTGAAAAGCGCGATAGGGCCGCTCGTGGGCGGTAGTGACAAGCTGGCATTTGATGTTTTAAACGGTCGCATGACGTTGTTGCCTGATGCCCAACCAGTGGCCGAAAAAGTCATCATTAAAGCGGTAGCTGCAACGGGCATGCAGGCGGCTCGTTGGCAGTCCGGTCAAGTCGATGCCGATGCCAAACAACTTCATCGTTCGAAGACCGTTTATACCGTACTTAGCGGTGTATTTATCCTGGCGGGTATGCTGATTCATATCGCCATAGCCGGCGGCTTTGTGGATATTCAACCCGTTTTCAGTTCGGCAAAAAGCGGAACCCTGCAATGGGACGTGGTCACTCGCTATCTGTATAGCTTACTAAATGCTCATGCTCAGCAGGCGATGCCCTTGCCTGAAAAAATAGCCTTTGGTTTAGCGGTGGCTTGCGGTGCTCGGCATGTGATTGTGAAAGCGTTTTATGCCTTGAAACGCTTACGGGCGGATATGAACTTGCTGATGACGATTGCGGTTATCGGTGCGATGTTTATTGATGAATGGTTTGAGGCGGCAACGGTCAGTTTTCTGTTCGCGCTGTCTCTGGCGATTGAGAGCTGGAGTATTGGCCGTGCCCGTCATGCCGTTGAAGCCTTGTTGGATTTAGCCCCCTCGACGGTGACGATCAAGGATGAAGCCGGCCAGGAATGCGTGGTACCAGCGGCAGAAGTCAGTATAGGTACCCATTTCATATTAGCGCCTGGGGCTAAAATCCCCCTGGATGGCAACGTGATTGCCGGTTTCAGTTCCGTCAATCAGGCGCCGATCACAGGTGAAAGCATACCGGTTGCCAAGCAAGTGGGTGACGAGGTGTTTGCCGGAAGCATTAATGTTGAAGGCACATTGGAAATTCGTTCGACCAAGTTGGTTTCGGATACCACTTTGGCGCAGATTACCCGGCTGGTCGGCGAAGCCCACGGTAAGCGAGCCGAGGTCGAGCAATGGGTGGAGAAGTTTGCACGAATTTATACCCCGGCAGTGATGTTAGTAGCGTTAGCCATGTGCGTCATTCCACCGTTATTTTTCGACGGGGCCTGGAGCGAATGGTTTTATCACGCCTTGGTGTTGCTAGTTATCGCCTGCCCCTGTGCATTAGTCATTTCGACACCGGTAAGCATTGTCGCGGCACTGGCATGTGCGGCCCGACAAGGCATTCTGATCAAAGGTGGCATCTATATCGAAACACCCGCCCATCTTACTGCGATTGCCTTTGATAAAACCGGCACATTGACCTCTGGTGAGCCCATCGTCAACGGTGTTTATCCATTCAATAGTCACAACGAAGAAGAACTTCTAAGCCGTGCCGCAGCACTGGAAGCACGAAGTAATCATCCATTGGCCAAAGCCATTTTACGCTATACGGAACAACGCGGTATCAACGTGGCTAGCGCAGAGAATGTAACGGTTCTGCCGGGTAAAGGTGTCACCGGACTATTTAAGGGCACGGATTTCTGGCTGGGATCACGTCGTTATTTATTGGAACGTAGTCAAGAAATCCCGGAAATCAGTGAAAAAGCGATTGCCCTTGAACAAACAGGACAGACCGTGATTGCCATCGGCAATGATCGGCATATTTGCGGCCTCATTGCCGTTGCCGACCAGCCTCGCACTGAAATCAAATCGATTTTGCAAGCGCTGAGACAGACTGGCATCAAACATCTGGTCATGTTGACCGGTGACAATCGGGTGACGGCCAATAACATCGCGGCCCAAATTGGCATCGATGAGGTACACGCCGAATTATTGCCGGCCGATAAAGTGGAAATCGTTAGTCAAATGGTCGAGAAATACGGACAGGTAGCGATGATCGGCGATGGTGTCAACGACGCACCGGCACTGGGACGGGCCAACCTGGGAATTGCCATGGGGGTGTTAGGATCGGATGCAGCCATCGAAATAGCCGATATTGCCCTGATGGGCGATGACCTTTCCAAACTGCCTTGGCTGATTGGGCATTCCAAAAGAACACTGGCGATTATTCGACAAAATATTACGTTTGCATTGGCGATCAAGGCTGCGTTTGCCGCTTTAGCCTTTGCCGGAGTGGCGACCTTATGGGAAGCCATAGCGGCCGACATGGGTGCTTCGTTATTGGTTGTAGCTAACGGATTGAGACTACTTCATCCCAAAAATACGGCCTTTTAAGTGGCCTGAATTTATTAAAGGGTGCTTTAACATCGTCAAAGCACCTAGACATTACCATTTCAAGATACCTTTGGAGATAACCATGACATTAAAATCACTGATTGTTTTAGTTTTAGCTGAATCCTTATTATCTGCTTGTAGCTTCATGGAGCCTCACGCCATGGATACTGACCTGGCTATACAGCATGAGGCCTTAGCCAAACACTTCGAAGACGAGGCCAACGAATTACAGACCAAGATTGAGGAACATAAAGAATATCTCAGCCAATTTGAGTCGCAGCGTTACGTTTATGGTAGACATGCGAACGATCTTAAAGCACACAGCCAAGAAGTAATTGATCTTTACCAGCAGGCCGTTACTACAAACCGGGACATGGCAGAAATGTTGCGGGAAGCGGATCATTAGTCGTCCGAAATCTAACCACTATTTCCAGATTTTTTAGACGGGAAATATTTCAATATTAGTGGCACAAAATCCGGAAATTTTCACTATTTGTGCCAAAACTCCAACAAACATGTGACACAAATAATGAAATATCGCTTAATAATCAATGATCCATTTTTCACTTTTTATGTCGCTCGACATGATTTGTCGGTTGCCACAAAAAGTGGAAAGAGTGTCAAATTAGTGAAAAACGAATGACACAAATAATGAAAGAACCAGGCCACCAGTGACTTGCTTATGCTTGCCTTCGATTTCGGTTGAATAGCTTGTCAAAGTTGCAACAATTGTAGCTACCATGTTGCAACATCGCTCGAACGTTGCCACAATGTGGCTACTGTTTTGAAATTGCTTCGGAGGCGATAATGAAATTTCGGGTACACGCGGTTCTTGGTAATTTAATGGCAGGCGCGGGCTTAGCTATCTTCGTACGGACATTGTTCTTCGCTGAAACAAGTGGTCACGGCCTTGGGCGTGGAGTTAATGCTTTCGGTATGTCGGTTCCGGCTATGATGCCGATCTTGGCGGCTCTTGGGTTAGTCATCATTGGCGGCACTATCTCGGCCATCAAAATTCGCATTAGGCGTGTTTGATTGGAGGAATTAATGCATGGCTAGATACACAGGCGCGGTGAGATTCGGTGACGGCGAGCTTCGGTACTTTGTGTTTGACGGTACAACAGACACCGCGAGGCGGAGATTGTATATATCGGACAGTGAAGCGTTCTCTGCGTGGGACACGATAATCGAAAATGATAAGAGCTGCGTTGCCTGCGATGACCAAGAAGTGGAGGTTATGCCGTATTTTTGCCACGGCGATCAACGCATTGCCTTCACTTCGATGGCAAGTAAGGACCGAACGCGATTAACCGGTATAACATCTGTAAATACGCTATTTGTGAGTGACAATTAGATGCACACCGAAATTAAAAAATGGGGTAATAGCGCCGTGGTTCGATTGCCGGCGGCGATGCTTGCACAGCTAAAGCTGGAAATCGGTTCGCCGGTCGAACTGACGGCTGATGATGGCGGGTTTCGTATTGTGCCGTCCACGGCTAAGCCTGTTTTCAAGTTGGACGAGTTGCTGGCTGGCATGACTTCCGATAATCGGCATGATTGCATTGACTGGGGGCCGGATGTTGGCCGAGAAGGTAACAATTAATGGCTGTATCGTACGTACCTGAGCGCGGGGATTTGGTGTGGATTGCGTTCGATCCTCAAGCAGGCCACGAACAAGCGGGGCGCCGCCCCGGCCTGGTCGTTACGCCGCGCACTTATAACGTCAAAGCCGGGTTGGCGTTGATTTGCCCTGTAACAAGTCGGGTTAAAGGATATCCGTTTGAGGTACCGTTACCGGACGGCGACCGTGTGAGTGGTGTGATATTGGCGGATCAGATTCGGAGTCTGGATTGGGCGGCGCGTCAGGCCGAAAAGATATCTATGGTGGACGGGGCGGTATTGGCCGAAGTCTTGGCCAAAATCGAGGCTCTTATTCAATAATTCAGCCCGTGGACCAGCTATTACCCTGCATTGTCTTCGGTAAGTCCAATAGTGGCTTGCTTCTGTTAAGGCTTCAGGGATATCGCCAAGCGTTTAACCATTCTACCGATTCTTCGAGCAACATGCTCAGGTACCCAGTCGCCGCTAAAATCCACTTCCACTTCGCAATTTCTTTTGTTATAAAGGCCACTAGTATTTAGCGTTAATCAACGCTGAAGATCCTGCAACAGCAGGCGCTCCGTCTTTAGGCGGCGGGAATCGATGTTCCCGTACTGAGTGCGTCAATCTCAGCTTTCAATCCATGCGTCATTCAAGACGCCTATACCACCCAACGGGGAACGATCCGATTCCCCAATGGGAGTCCGTCGTTCCCTTTTTTTAAGGAGAACGATTATGGCTCAAAGCAATCCCGGCAAACAAAAACCCGATACGCCTACTCGCCCGGCAATGCCGGATGCTGCGAAACAAACCTATGGCCTGACGGAGCAATCCTGGAAAGTGCTGACGGAAGTCACCTTTCCCACAGCCAAAACCGCAGAAGCCATCTTGATGGCTCTGGATTATTGCAAAACCCGAAAACTCGACATCTTCAAAAAACCGGTCCATATCGTCCCGATGTGGAGTACCGCTTTAGGTCGCAATGTCGAAACCGTCTGGCCCTCCATCACGGAAATTCAGACCACCGCGTCCCGAACCGGTGTTTGGGCTGGAATGGACCGTCCCGTGTGGGGCCCGGATGTCACCAAGACCTTTACCGGGCGCTACAAAGACGACAACGACCAATGGCAGGACGTCAATGTCAGCGTAACGTTTCCCGAATGGGTGGCGGTTACCGTGTACCGGATCGTCGGCGGCCAACGTTGCGCCTTTACCGAGGAAGTCTATTGGCTTGAAGCCTACAGCACGGCCGGCGGCAAAAACTCGCAAGTGCCTACCGCGATGTGGATCAAGCGCCCCAAAGGGCAATTGGCCAAATGCGGTAAAGCGGCGTCTTTGCGCGCGGCCTTTCCGGAAGAATGCGGTTATGCCGCCGAGGAAATGGACGGCAAAATCATCGATATCGACGGCTCCGATGTTATCGATATCGATCCGCCGGCCGAACTGACTACTGCGGCACCCGAGCAACAGCCTCAAGCTGAAGCCAAGCCGGAGGTGATCGATGCATCTAAGCTCCATCCAAATTTGATTAAGGCAGTTGGAACCCTGATTAAGCGGACAAAAGATGCAAACGCATGGGCGGCGGCCGAAGAATTCATCACCAACCGATTTACTGGTGTTGACCTGATCTATGCCCGTGCGGAATTGGACAAAGCCAAACCGAAACCCGCGTTAACGCATACCGAAGGCATGACTATGCCGCCGCTATCTACGAAAGACGCCGAGCTTAACAAGGCTCGTCAAGCACTCAGATAAACCGACTTTCGGTTTTTCTCATTTACCCATCCAGGGCGTCATGATTCGCCCGGTGGGCTATTCGTGACGCTCTTCTCTTGGAGAACCGTCATGAATGAAATCACTACCTTCGATCAATCCCTCAACCGGATACCCAGCTTTACCGACTGGAGCCGTTACGACTCACCGACCGTCCTGCGCCGCTATGGGCCGGGATTTCTTGATAAAGCGCTGGATCCGGACACGGAAACCCGGCTATTTCATCGCCGGCATTCCTACGCCGACTTGGTCAGTATCGCCGATACCTTCGGCGGCATCTGCACTCTATCGCCGGGTTGCACCTTGTTGCTATTCGACGATGTCCGTCTCGCACAGCGTTGCCACGCGGTGTTGAAACAACGCAAATTAGAAGGCTTGCTGCACGGCTGTCACATCCGGATCGACGGAGAGTTCGAATGAAAATCGTCGATATCGCCCAACGCAGCGATGCGTGGCGACTGTGGCGATCGCAAGGCGTAACCGCCAGCGAAGCGGCGATTATTCTGAACCGCTCGCCTTACAAAACGCCTTGGCGCTTGTGGGCGGAACGGGTCGGCATCGTCCTGGAAGCCAACCTCGACAACCATCCATTGGTTCGTCGCGGCCGCGAACTGGAAACGAAGGCGGCGCAATGGTTCGAAGCCACGTGTGACGAACTGTTGTTGCCCTTGTGCGGCGAGTGCGATCAATACCCGTTGATCCGCGCCTCGTTCGACGGCATTCCCGCTAACGGCGAACCCGTCGAAATCAAATGCCCGCATCCCAGCACCTACGAAAACGTGGTGCAGGAAGGCGAGCAGTCGGCCGCCTATAAATTGTATTGGGTGCAAATGCAGCAGCAGTTGTTGGTCGCCGATGCCAAAAGAGGCTATCTGTGCTTCTATCTCGACGACCAGCATGTCAAGGTGTTCGACATCGCGCGCGATGACGCCTTTTTGGTGACTTTAATCAACGCGACCATCACGTTTTACGGTTGGGTCATCACTAAAAAAGAACCGCCGAAAGACCTGAAGCGGGACTTGTATTTGCCTGAAGGCGACGCCGAAATTCAATGGCATCGACTGGCGGCCGAATACCGTGCCCGGCAGAAAAAACTGGAGGCATTGAAAGCCGAAGCCACCCAACTGGCCGAACTGCAAGCCAAGACCGAAGCCCAATGGGTAGAGCAAATGGCCGATTACGTCATCGCCGAACATTCCGGCGTGCGTGTCTGTCGAAGCGTCAGCCAGGGGGGTATCGATTACAAGGCGGCTTTAACGGCCCTGCTCCCGCAACTGACTGAGGCGGAGCTGGCCCCGTACCGAAAGGCTCCGACCTCGCGGGTACGCGTGACGTGCCGAGACGACAATGGCAAAAACGCGCAAGTAGCGTTTGACCCGGATTCCTTGGCCGTGACGGAAAGCAGTTGGTTTTGAAAACACGTTAGCAACGAACGAACACTACCTCGGTAGTGTTCGTTTCTTTAAGTCGATTCAGGGCTTGTTTTAAGGTGTAAGCCAAGCCCTCAACCGACTTTTCTAGCGCTATCGTCATCGATACGCTGAAAATCCTGCAGAGCAGGCGTTCCGTCTTCAGGCGGCGATCAAGGCATATCCTTGGTGGTACCGGGTGCGTCAAACCCGGCTTCGTCCGGCCGTTGCTATCAACGGCCTATTTAATAACCCGAATGGGGCATCACGCCCTATCGGGCCATCGGTGCCCCCCTGATTGTTGGAGGTGCACTATGACAAAATCAGAAGCTGTTTGGCTGTTTTTAACCGATCTTAAGCACCGCCGGGATACTACCCGTCGCCTGTTCGAGATGGCTAAAACCGAGCCCACCCTGGTCACGACGTATATCGCGTCGTTGCCGGACAATTGGCAACACCGTGACGATCCCGAAGTCGACTTGCTCAAGCAGCTGCACGCAGTTGCGCTGACCGCGATCGCCGAACGTGCAGTGTCTGTCGGTTGAATGTCAACCGTAGGTTAACTGTCGGTCAACTGATCGAAAGTGACCTCGCCACGCATTAAAGGACTGCTACCCGTTTCCAACGCCTGCAGTAAATCGGCCAGGAACACCGGGGAGCACGCCTGAACCAAGGCGACATCGTACTCCGCTGTCGTTTTAATCGTATTGACCGCGTAACCGCGCCTGGCGTTGTTGCGTTGTAAGCGGCGAAATTCCGCTCGGGTCAATCGGACTTTACCCGCATGCTTGATCATGCAAACCTCGATCGGTGTTGATGTTTGATATCGTTTGATGATTACCCACCCCACCCAGGGAGACCTCTCCCGATGGGGGCGTGTCTCCCTTTTTTATAGGAGATACGACCATGAACCTCAATTCTGTTTCGAAATTGCCACGCCGCGAACCCTCCATGTCCACGGCGGATAAGATCCTCGAACTGGCCGCGTTAAAACCGGCCACGGTCGCAGGCGCCTTATTGAATCATCCCGATATCTTCCGGGATCTCAACGAGTCAATTGCCACCACCTTGGTGCTATCGCTCGTCGACCGCGGCCAAGCCGACACCTTACGCCAATTGCTGGCGAGCAAGGCGATCGGCGAAGCTAAAGCCCACCTTCTGGCCGAATTACTCCTGTTGGAGGCATTCGCCGAGTAACACGGCTTGCAGCAAGCGGGATTCGGCACTCGTGTCCTTATCCCGCACGGCATCGGCCGCGACTTGCAAGGCCGCATTGTACTCCGACACCGTCTTCGGCGGCGCGGCGCGATTGGTCATCACCCGAAAGGCGTGCTGTTCCCGGTCGCTTAAACGTAGTTTATCCCCTAGTCGAATCATATCGGAGCCCTCAATGGTTTAGACCATCGTAACCGCTATGACTCATTAATCAACCCCGCAAGGGAGGTTCGCTTCCCTACCGGGGGCGCACGCCTTCTATTTCGGGAGTCACACTTAAATCAGGAGGCAGTATGTACCAACAGTATTCCGTCGCCGATACCTTCGGCGTATCCGCACCGGCCTCGATGACCGTCGAAGGCTTTGTCCCGGCAAATAATCCATTCGTGCCGGTCCAAAAACCGTATGTGTTTCGGCGCGAGCCATTGCGCGACGTCCTGGCGTTCTTTCGGAATCCGAATGGCGATGGACTGTATATCACCGGTCCCACGGGCTCCGGTAAAACCTCGTTGGTTGAGCAAGCAGCCGCGCGCTTACACTGGGGTGTGCATGCCGTTGCTGGTCATGGCCGGCTTGAGTTCAACGATTTGTTGGGCCAATTCGTCTTAACCGGCAACGGCACGATGAAATGGACCGACGGCCCGTTGACCAGCGCCGTGCGCCACGGCCACGTGCTCTTGCTCAACGAAATCGATGCGACCGACCCGGCCGAATTGCTGGGTTTGAACGATATCGTCGAAGGCAAACCGCTGATGATTGCGGCCACCGACGAAGTCGTCATGCCTCACCCGAAGTTCCGTCTGGTTGCAACCGGCAACAGTGCCGGCGCCGGCGACCAGTCGGGCTTGTATCAAGGGGTGATGCGTCAAAGCGTGGCCTTTATGGACCGCTTTCGTTTGATGGAAGTGGGCTATCCGGAACCGGACGACGAAATGAGTATGCTGGAACGCACGGTCCCGACCATGCCGCTGAGCATTCGGGAACGCATGATTCAGCTGGCCAACGAGATCCGCAAGGTCTTTATTGGCGGCACCGATTCGTCTGGTCTGCTCTCGATCACCATGTCGACCCGCAGCTTGTTGCGTTGGGCCCAGCTCAGTGCCAACTACAAAGGTTCCCCGAACGCCCTGGCCTATGCCTTGGATCGGGCGCTGGTTCTGCGGGGGGATGCGGCCGAACGCGAGGCCATCCATCGGTTGGCGCAAGACGTGTTCGGCAGCGATTGGCAGGTGTGACATGTCGGTGCTGTATTGGCAAGTCGAATGCCGCGCACCGCAACCGGTCGTCTTTGCCGTAAACCACGCCTTACATCAGTGGCGATCTTGTATCGACCGCTGGCAGCAAGACCTTGGTTTGAGTTATGTGGGTTGGCCGGATTGGGACTCGCTGCTGCGTTTAAGTGAAATCGGCCGCGGCTTTGACACCAGCGGCCAAATACACCCGGAACACGGCATTGCCCCCTGGTTATGGCTAACGGCGTTGAAAAAAGCCGGCTTCGTCGGCATCGACGTGGGCATTGTCACCGATGCGTCTCGCGAAACCTCGACCAACTTACACCAGGAATCCGAGGTGTTACAGCTATTCGGTACCAACCTAGTGCAGATCCGGCCTGTGGCTGAAGCACTGGGCTTGCTGTTGCCGTCCTTGGATCTGGTTGCCGCTTTAGGCGAAATGGACAGTGACTGGTTTTAACCGGTCACGGTTTTTACTTTTTTGAACCCGCCTTTCAACAGGCTTTATCAACCCGGAAGGGGCTTACACTGCCCTCCGGGGCAGTCGTAGGCCTCTTTTAAGGAGGCACTATGACGAAGTGTAATCAAATATTGGACCGTGTGGTCTTGGTCAAAATCCAAGCCAACATCTACGGCGCGCGGAAAAAATTGCGCAAAGAAGATCTGGTACTGGCCGACGGCAGTGAATTACCGCCCGAGGACTTGGCCAGCTTAGGCTCGAAACGTTTGCTCGATCCCGACCAGTTGGCGGACTTCAATCGCTTGAAAAAAGCGGCCGAACGCCACTGTTTACGGGTCGGCACCCGCTTCATGGGCGGTTTTGTGGTGCCGGTCGAACACACGGACGCCATCGTGAGCGAGCTGGAAAAAGTCGCTCAGGAATTCGCGGTTAATAAAGCGAAGTTCCTGGCCGGCTACGACGACGCCGTGCGCGATTGGATCAAAAAGCATCCGAGCTTTGCCGGCATTATCGAAAAGGCGATCGACCCTATGGCGTACGTGGCCACGAAGTTGGGTTTCGACTTCATGGTGGTCGCCATCCGACAACCGGAAGCATCCAGCCCCAAAGATGTGGCACGGCTGGAACAGCAAATCGATTCGATCGGCGGCCAGTTGTTTCACGAAGTGGCCAACGACGCCGAGTTATTGCTGGAACAATCCTTGATCGGAAAAGATCAGGTCACCCGGAATGCGTTGCGGCCGATTAAGCGGATTCGCGACAAACTGGATGGCTTGAGCTTTTTGGATTATCGCGTGGCACCGATCGTCACCTGGATCGATGGCGTACTGCAAGAGATCCCCAATCGCGGCGCGATCGAGGGGGCCTTGCTGCAGGAGATCATGGCAATGACCATGCTATTGGCCGATCCCGACAAGCTTCGCCGTCACGGTGAAGGCTTGTCGTCGAACCCGTCCAAGGTAACGAACGACGAAGACGCGGATGACGTGTTGTCGTCAGGGCATCCGGCATCGCCGATATCGGCAGCCGTGATCGCCCCGGTGCAAACCAGCCTGCTCGAACCGAAAGAGCCGCCCACGGTGGACCCGGACGATCTGTTTGCCGGCTTGTTAGACGATCTGTTTACCGACGATGACGATGAAGGCGAAGCTCAATCCTTTGCCGACATCGCTTCGCGGCCGGTTCTACCCGTTGCACCGCCCGCGTTGGCTGCGCAAGCGTACGGATCCGACAACGACAACAAACCCGAAACCCACGGCACCGACGAATCCGAACTACCGGCGGAAGCGGTGACCGAATTCTGGTTCTAAGCGTTTTTTTAATCACCCTATCGGGGCAATGCGACACGCCCTCGGGGCTGTGGCTTGCCCCTTGTTTTTTAAGGAGCAAGCCATGCATCAAACTTTAGAACGCGCGTTTCCCATTGTGGCGGCCGCGATCGGCAACCGCTTTGGCATTTCGGTCGCGGTCGGCGGTACTGACGCCTACACCGACGGCCAATCGATACAACTACCGGGCTACAACGGGTCCGATCCGCAGTACCAGAACTACGCATGGGGTTATCTGGCCCATGAAGCGGCGCATATTCGGTATTCGGACTTTCAGCTCGATTTTGGTGACTCGGTCCTGCGCCGGCGTATCTGCGGCGCGATCGAAGACGTGCGCATTGAGCATGAACTGGCCAAGGTCTATCCGGGCACCCGCTTGACCCTGGCAAAGATGGTGGAACAGATGTTGACCGAAGGTCGCTTAACGGCCCAGGCCGCATCCGATCATCCCGGCAATGTCCTGTTCGGCTACATTCTGAAACGGCTTCGGGCCAAGGTGTTAGGTCAAACGGTACTCGAACCCTTAGTCGACGCCACCCGAGAGGCCTTGCGCGCATGTTTTCCACGCGGCGCTTTGATTCGCTTGGAAGGCTTATTGTCGGAAGTACCGGAGGGTTTAACCTGTGAACGCGACTGTCTGGATCTGACCGATCGGATTTTGGCGATGCTCGAAGAGGAATGTACCGAACCGACGAACACGTCGGCTAGCGGTGATTCGGACTCCGATTCGGAGGATGGCGACAACGCCACCCTCGAAGATGATAACGATTCATCCGACACGGACACCGAGCGCGAGGATTCGTCATCGTCCGGTTCAGACGCAGACGGCGTCGGAAACCTGACCGATCCCGGAGACCCGGCCCCGTCCGATCAGGACGACGAACCTGGAAACGATTCGGCGGGTGCGGATAACGCTTCGTCCGAAACGGATCAGCCAGCCCAACAGGACGATAGCGCTACGCCGTCTTTAATGGACCAGCTGCGCACCACGTCCGAGCAAGACCTGGAACAGGATTGGTTCGAGACGGCGAAATCGCAATTGGGTTTGACGCCGGATTCGGCCGAAAAATGTACGCTACCGGTCGGTCTGTTTCCGAAAGGTAGTCGGCTAGTCGGCCAAGCCTTAGCAAACCGGGTGGAGCAGAACAGCAAAGCCCTGCGGGTCGCGTTGCAAAGCGCGGTGCAAGCCCACCGGCAAAATCGGCCGCAAGCCGCGCGAAACGGCCGGCGTATCAATCCTCGCCGCTTAACCAAACTCGCGTTGGGCGATACGCGGGTGTTTTGCCGATCCGGGCAACGAGTTGCGCCCAATTGTGCGGTGCATATCTTGTTGGACAAATCCGAAAGCATGGGCGAAACCCTTGTCATTCATGGCGAAGAGGTGAGTTTGCTCACTCTGGCCCTGGAAGCGTCGATGGCCTTGGCCCTAGCATTGGAGAGCATTCAAGGGGTCAATCCGGCAATCACCGCCTTTCCCGGCGCCAACGATGAATCGGTGCACCAGGTGTTACGGCACGGCGAAAAAGTCCGCGACAATTTGGGACGTTTTTCGGTCTTTTCGGCCTATACCACGCCGATGACGCAAGCCGTTTGGTTTGCCGCGGCGCAATTGCTGCAATGCCGCGAACCGCGCAAACTGCTGTTAACGGTGACCGACGGCGTACCCAACGATTTACCGGGTACGCTGTCGATCTTAAAGCGTTGCCGTGACAGCGGCATCGAAACCCTCGGCATCGGCTTGGGGGTGGAGGTTGGCCATTTGTTTCCGGTCGCCCTCACCATTCATGACCTGGCTGAATTGAGGCCTCAGCTGTTCGCACTGTCCAAAGCCATGCTATTGGCGGCGTGAGCGCTTAGGTGACTTGAATCGTGTCGATGCGTGGCCAGAACTTCATCCTAGATGAAGTCCTGCCCGTATCGACACCCTTCCCTATTGCACGCCCGGCCGGATCGGGCTACAGTGGCGGCGTGCGATATCAGCCGGTTTTTTCATGCGTCGTCCGCGACGGGACATGAAAAAATCGACTTCATGCGTTCTTTCGAGAATGCTGATTCCGGCTTCTGCCGGCGTTCCGTCTTCAGGCGGCGAGCAAAATCCGTTTTGCTTGTATCGGTTGCGTTAATGCCGATCCTTAATCGGGCTTGTTACAAGCCTTTATCCATCCCGCTTCGGGCGCCACCGCCCGAACCGGGTCGTGCGTTTGAAGCATGTTCTTCCATTGCGGAAGGAGGTTTCAATGCACTTCATTTTAGGCACCATCATTCTTGCCCTATTCATCCTGGCCATTCGGGTGATCTGGCATACTCTCAAGTCCGCCCGGCTCTGGTTTAGTCAGCACTGGGCGTTATGGCAAACAGCACGCTTGCGCCAAGCTTCGGTAATGCCGGCCCTACTACCACCCCGCTTTACCGCACAAAACAGCCTGCCGGCAACGGATTGGGAAACCTTATCCCAAACCGTAAGGCAGGGTATTTTGGATCGCAACAACCGTCCGACCTACCGGCTCGAAACACTCGATATCGAGCTGCAGGTTAAACAGAAAACCCAAGCGATTATGCTTGCGGACATTGAAATAGCCAAATTGCAACTCAGTTTGGCCCAAGCACAGGAACTGCTCGCGCAGCCTGCAAAAAAGCGCCGCAAAACGCAGGTGGAAGGACCGGCTAAAAGGCCGAATCCAGCCTCTGCATTGCGCAACGCGCTTGGCGGCGGCAAAGAGGGCTCGCGTTCGGCCGTGCATTAATCGGCGGTCAGTGCAGCCTGGTCCTATCCGAAGGCAGGTGAAACACGTTGTTGCTCTTCAGTTCCCGCTCGACATCGAGCCCCAGCTGAGGCGCAATCTCAACGATCGTCTCCTGCCGGAGCGCGCGGATGCGGGCTAACAGCGGTCCTGCAACCTGGGGATCGCGCAGTTTGGTTAACACGCCGACTTCGGCATCGTTCAAATCCGCAAGGAGTTTTCGATACAAATCGAAGTGGCGTTTGCCGGGCCCTACCAGAATCGCCATCGGTTTTGGTTCGGGTTGTGGCCTGAGTTTAGGTGGTGGATCGATGATTCGATCCAGCCACTTCACCCAGTTCACTAATCGGGTCATTATCGGGTTCATCGTCGTACCTTGAAAAAAGGAAGCGTACGCTGACCTTACAACGACTTATTTAAAGTGCAACCGTTTGCCCGCGCGGCCGGCGGTTTTTTATTCACCCTGGCGGGACTCCATCCTGCAGGGTGGCGGTTCCCGCCGATCACGGAGGGTATTGCCATGTCATTCTTACCAGCTCCGGTTTCGGAGATTTTGTACCTTAACCAATACCGTTGCCCCCATTGCCAAATCGAATGGGACGACGAATGGAATTGCGCCTGCAACGACCGTTGCCCATCGTGCAATGCCGAAATCTCACCCTACCACAGCGAGGTGCTGACCGAGGAGAACCCATCACCGGCCTACGCCGTGACGTACACCCTCGATTACACGCACCGGGTGGTAGTCGGCATCGTCGCAGAGTCGGCAGATAGCGCGCAAGCGGTTGCCGAAGCCGCCTTCGACGACGGTACCATCTGGGACGACTCCCCGGAAATGCCGCTGTTGTTCGACGACTTCGAGGAAGTCGACGGCGAAACCCTGCGTTGGCAGGTCGAAGCGGTCGACGTCTGGCCCAAGGCCGATGCCTCGGTAGTGAAGCTACGTCAAGAACGCACCGCGATGGCGGTGTGCCGCGGTCTGATCGACGCCTACCAGCGCGGTAAAGATGCCGGCGGCAGTTTCGATTGGGACGATTTGGACCAATTGTTAACGTTAGCCAAACAAGCACTGGGATTGTCTGATTCAGACCCAGCCGCTTAATCATCCTTCGGCTTTTCGCGATATCCGCGGCGAGCCTCATTATCAATCCCTGCGGGAATGTCTGTTCCCGACTGGGGCGTGGCATTCCCCTTTTTTTGGAGAATGTCATGAGAGATCCCTTTCAATACTATGCCTCGACGGAAGCGCTGAGTATCAAGGCTTGGGCAAAGTTCAAGAACACCCGGTTTGTGCGGGTCCTGGATTCATCGGCCGGCGAAGGCCATTTGCTCAAAGGCAAGCCATTCAAACAGTACCAGCGGGTACCGATTGATTGCGTCGAAATCGATATGCGTAAGCATGCGGTGTTACGTGCGCAAGGCTACACGGTGGTCGGGTTGGATTTCCTGCAGTTTCAAAACGGCAGCAGTTACTCGCACTGCATTATGAATCCGCCTTTTGCACAGGGCGCTCAGCACGTGCTGAAGGCCTGGGACATCTTGTTCGACGCTGAAATCGTCGCCATCCTCAATGCCGAAACCGTACGGAATCCGTTTTCGAAAGAACGCCAGCTGTTAGTGCGTTTGATCGAACAGCATGGCGAGGTGGAGTTCTTATCGGACATGTTCGCCGGCGAAGATGCCGAACGCAAAACCAACGTCGAAATTGCGCTGATCTGGTTGAAAAAAACCTCAACCTTCGAACAGGAGATCCTCGGCAATATTTTGGACAATTTGCGTCAGGATCGTCGTGAAGCGGACGACTTGGCCAGCGCATTTCATGTGCCCCAGGAGTTAGCCTTACCGACTGCTTTTATCGATAACGCGGTATTGATGTTCGATGCCGCCTTCGAAGCGACACGGCAGGCTGTATTCAGTGAAGCCCGTGCCAGCCGCTATCGAGCCATGCTAGGTAAAACCCTGGGTGAGTTGAGTGGTGGCGGTGTGCACACTGTAGACGATTCGTCATTGGATGCGGTGAAGCAGACGCTGTACGAACGTTATCAGGACCTGAAAAATCGCGCGTGGAGTAGCATTCTGCGTTCGACTCAGGTCAAGTCACGATTGTCATCGGCGGCGCAAAAGCGGTTGGAGTCGGATTTCGAATCGATCAAGTCCTTGGAATTTACCGTGGCGAATATTTACGGTTTTCTGCAAGGCATCATCGATCAGCAAGGTGAAATTCAACTCAGCATGGTCTGCGATGTGTTCGATCTGATCACGCGCTACCACAGCGACAATGCAGTGTATTACATGGGGTGGAAATCCAATGATAAACACCGCACGCTGGGGATGCGGATCAAGACCACACGCTTCGTACTGCCAGGGCATAAAGTCGAGTCCTACCACACAGGTCTTGACTGGAATTCGGAGCAAATTCTAGCCGATTTCGACAAGGTATTTGCCTTGCTCGACGGCAAGACCGAAGCGGAAGTCAGTTTGGTATCGGTGTTTAGGCAGCATTTCAGTGCGCTTAAGGACGGTGAACGGATAAGCAGTAGTTACTTTGACGTTCGTTACTATCCGGGCGCCGGGACCATCCACTTTTTTCCGAAAAGCAAGACCTTGATCGACCGCATGAACCGTTGGGTTGGCTGTCGGCGACGCTGGTTACCGCCGGTGGATACTCAAGCCGATCCAGGTTTCTGGCAGCAGTTCGAACAGGCTGAATCGCTCGATCGGGCATTTCATGCCGAGGTAAAAAAGCAGTGCCAAAGCGGTATAGGACACTTGCGTTTAAATCCATTTTTGGCCATCCAGCGCGGCAGCGAGTCGGAACGGGAAAAAGGCAACGCCCTTTTAGCCCAGGCAATGAGCGCGGTACTGGCCAGCCGAGGGATCGATCCGGATGCGATGTTGGCGAATGAACCCGTCAACCGCAATTTGCTGGAATGGATTGATGCCTTCGAGTCCAATCAAGATCTGCCTTTGGCGTCGTAATTGAGCCTCTTTAGCAAAATATGTTCTGCCGACGGTCAACGTCGGTAGACATCGCTGACGAGGCTTTGAATATTTTTGACAACCCTTCCGGAGAAAGTCTACCCCGGCAGGGGACGGCTTTCTCCACATTTTAAGATTACCGGAGAAAGCCCATGTTATTCATTCAAGAAACCGATAAAAGTTATCGTAAGGCTAATGAACAGGCTGTCATATCAGAGGCCATTAAGATCTACAACCGCACGTTCAGTCGAGGTGAAGCCTTGAACAGTCCGGACGATGCGAAGGACTGTATCAAATTGAAGTTGGCGCCATACGAGCACGAAGTATTTCTGTGTTTGTTCTTGGACAATCAACATCGCGTTATCGCTTGCGATGAATTGTTCCGTGGGACGATTGATGGCGCTAGCGTGTATCCGCGCGAAGTGGTCAAAGCTGCGCTGCACCATAATGCGGCAGCTCTGATTATGGCGCATAACCACCCGTCGGGGATTAGCGAACCTAGTCGGGCCGATCGCGCGATTACAGCAAAACTTCAAGAAGCCTTGGCCTTGATTGACGTTCGTGTACTTGATCACTTCATCGTCGGCGAAACCGTGCATTCATTCGCTGAGCATGGCTTGTTGTGAAAAGGTATTGGCGTCAAGCTTACTCCTCGATTAAGCCAAAGACCGACCCTATCTTAAGTTAACTACTGGTCTCACCAGTACCTTACCCTGCGGGAATACCTGTTCCCGACTGGGGCGTGGTGTTCCCGCTTCAACTGGAGAACATCATGCAAAACCCCATTATTGAACAGACCAGTCACGGGAATACAGTTCGCTATCAGCGTCTGCCGTCCGGCACCTGTTATCACGAGGACACGCCTCAAGAAGTCATTGCTCTACTTGAGGAAGTCCAGGGTACGCAACGGAAAATCCGTTTGTACTATGGCGACCCGGCAACGGGACAGTCCTGGTTCGACGAGAACGACGTCATCGGCACCATCGGTCGCTCGTGCGGCAACATCAAGGTGCCGTTGCTGATCGAACCCGGTGAAATCGGTGGTCCGGCTATTTTGGACCACTGCATCGTGCGGATTGACAGTCCGTTTCGGACCCTTTACCAGCACCCGACCTTTCGGGTTGGCGACGTTGCCATCCATAAAGGGGTTCACGTCGATTATCCGTGGTCGGTCACGATCGACGGCCAAGTCCATGCCGGCTTTGTAAACAAACGGCGGGCAAATGCGTTTGCTGCCTTCATTCAAGGCCTACGCTTTGCCTTGCCCGTCGACAAGCACGGGTTAATCGAGTGCGAAAACGACGATTTACCCTGGCAAGTTTGGGTGAACGACCGGCAGAAGGCCGCGTTTTTGTCTGAAGCTGAAGCGACGCGGTATTGGCACGCACTGCAGTAACCGGGCGCGATTGACATTTTATTTAACCCCGACGGGTACCCTACCCGTTTGGGTGCGGCTTGTCGGGACATTTTCTGAGGAAAATCACCATGACAGACCAACCACAAAACACTGACGCCGCCATCAAACGCAGCGTACAGCAATCTTTGACGGACCAAGGCTGGATCGCGCTCAACAGCGTGGCCATCGCCACGAAAGGCTATGCCACCGCGGTCGGACGCAAGCGGGCCTATGTATTCGTAAGCTACTGGGCAAGCGAATGGGTAGTTGTAGTTTCTTGATTTCATAACCGGCTTTTCTTGCACTTATCCGGGATTTTCATCTCAAATTAACTGACTCTATAAAATCACTTTTTCTCACATTAATTGCACAGGGCGGTTTTCTTTCTCGCATTAAATGATTTTATCGAGTTGGATTTCTCACTTTATTTGACTCTATCCTACGCCCATAAACCATAAATTGAAGGCGCGAGCTTTATAAAATCCCCAGCTTATGGATTTCCTTGTTAAAATCCTCAGCCCGTGCCGCTGGCAATTGCCCGTTGAAATACGCCTTGATTTCGCCCCGCCTGGCATTCAGATGTTCGCACAAAGCCGTAGTGTTATACCCATGCCGGGCCAGTTTGGGTTCCAGCGTGTTTAAGTCGGGCGATAATACGGTTTCGACAATCTCCTCATTGATGTATTACCACCACCATACTACCGGCTCAACCCTTCTTACAGACCTCGTTGCTTCCTGGGTTTAATGTCCAGCATCCGCTCCGGCGGAAGCGGCCGAGACTTTTTTGACCAAAGGCATAAACAGCAGGGCCAAAAAAAACGTCAGGCTCAAGGTATGAAACAGGGTATTGAGGGTCAGCACCTCGGCCTCGCGCATCACCACGCCGTAGAGTTCCTTGAGCGCGGCCAGCTCGCCATCCGGCAAAGCGGAGCGCGCGAGGCGTTCCTGCAAGCCGGCCAGCAAGGATTGCGCCTCGGGAGAACCGGGCGTGACCGCCTCGCGCAACACGGCGTAATGCTGCTTGTTCAGCTGGATCATCAGCGTGTTGCTGACCGCCAGGCCGATGGCACCGCCCAGATTGCGCATCAGGTTGTAAAGGCCGCTGGCGTTTTTCACTTCGTCCGGAGGCAGGGTGCCGAGAGCCAGTGAATTGATTGGGAGAAAAGCGAACATTAGCGCGAAGCCCCGAAGCGCCTGCGGCCAGAAGAACTCCCAATAGCCGGCCTCATGGGTGAGATTGCCGTTCATCCACGCACCCAGGCCATAGAGAAACAGCCCCAGGGCCAGCATCAGGCGCGAGTCCAGGACTTTGGCGAGGGGGCCGGCCACGAAGGCCGAGAGAAACTGAAACATCCCGGTTACCATGACGTACTGGCCGATCTGCAGGCTGTTCAGGCCCTTGACGCTGGCGAGGTAGACGGGCATCAGGTAGATGATGGTATAAAGCCCGATGCCAAGCACGAAACTGAACAGACAACCGACCGCGAAATTACGGTTACGGAAGGCCCACAGGTCGACGATCGGGTGCTCGATGGTCAGTTCCCGGTAGAACATGGCGATGCCGGCCGCGGCGGCGAGCAGGCTGAAGAACACGATCTCACGGCTTTCGAACCATTCCTCCCGCACCCCTTCCTCCAGCACGAACTGCAGACTGCCGAGAAAGACGACGATGTAGAGGATGCCACGGAAATCGATCTGCTTGAGCAAGCCCCAGTCGGGTTCGTCCACCCGCACGAACAGCCAGGTCGAGAGACAAACCAGCAGTCCCGGCACGACATTGATGAGAAACAAGAGCTTCCATGAGACCGCTTCGGTCAGATAGCCGCCAAGCACGGGGCCTGCCGTGGGGGCGACGGTTACCACCAGGCCGACGACGATGACCATGGCCGGCTGCAGGCGCGGCGGAAACAGGGTGTAGATAACCGCGAACACGGTAGGGATCATGGCGCCGCCGAACACGCCCTGGAGCGCGCGGAACACCACCATGGACGGCAGATTCCAGGACAGCGCGACCAAGAGGCTCATCAGCGTAAAGCCGCCGCAGGACAGCACGAACAGGTATCGCGTCGAAAGCGCGCGGGACAGCCAGCCGGATAACGGAATGATGACTACTTCCGCCACGAGGTAAGCCGTCTGCACCCAGGTAATTTCGTCGCGGGTGGCCGACAAGCCGGCCTGAATCTGTTCCAGCGAGCTAGCCACAATCTGGATGTCCAAAATCGCCATGAAAATGCCGAATACCATGCCGATGAAGCCCAGCCATTGTTCTGGGCTGAGCGGCTTGTTCATCGTTACCGGCTTACCGTCGGCCGTGGTTACCGATGTGGAAATCTGATTGGTCGGCATCTCAACGCACCCTTACCTTGGCCAAAGCCGACATGCCAGGCTTCAAGCCGTTCAGGTTCGCGTCGGAGTGGAACGCGATTTTCACCGGTATGCGCCGCACGATCTTGGTGAAATTGCCGGTGGCGTTTTCCGGCGGCAGCAGGCTGAATTCGGCGCCTGACGCCGGCGCAAAGCTATCGACTTTTCCCTCGAATACCTGGTCTGGGTAAGCGTCGACACGGATGTCCACCGTCTGGCCGTGCTTCATGCGTTCGATTTGCGTCTCCTTGAAATTCGCTTCCACGAACAAGCCATCGTCCGGGATCAAATGCGCCAACGCGCTACCCGGCTTGACCAACTGTCCGACTTGCACGCTAAGATGGCCGATCGTGCCGGCGATCGGCGCCGTAATCCGGGTATTGGCCAAATCGATACGGGCCAGATCCAACGCCGCTTCGGCGACTTGCAAGCGGGCGCGAGCTTCGTTGATCTGCGCTTCGATGGACGCCAACTGGCTGACAGCTTCCTGACGCGCGGAACGGTATTTTTCCCGTTGCGCCGTCGCTTGCTTGTGGCCGGCCTCGGCCGCATCGCGGGTTTGCGCCGAAATGGCGCCGTCTTCCGCCAAGTGTTCAAAGCGTTTCAAATCCTTTGCCGCCCGTTCCAGGTCGGCTTCCGTTGCGGCGATATTGGCCTCTTCCTGACGGATTTTGGCACTCTGCGTGGTTTTGTCGGTTTCCAGGGTCTGGATGCGCGCCTTTTCCACGTTTACTTGCGCCTCGGCCTGATCGACGCGGGCCTTGAAATCGTGATCGTCGATGACGACCAGCAGATCGCCCGGCCTGACCTTCTGATTGTCGGTGAACAGCACTTCCTTGACATAGCCGGTTTCCTTCGGGCTGATCAAGGTGATGTGCGCCTTGAGATAAGTATTGTCGGTGCTTTCGTAAGGATGGATGGCTTGATGCCAATACATAAAGCCAGCGGCCGCCACGCTTGCCAGCACAATAAGAATCAACACGGATTTCGGAAGTTTGGAATGGATCATAGTCTTGGTTGAAATACTGAACAGTGTAGTTTAGTATAATGCCATCATCGATTCCGTTTCAAGGCCGTTCACTGTTTCCGTAAACTTAATGAATACACCTCCCAATCCAAAACGCCAGGCCATTCTGGCCGCAGCCAAGCGGCTTTTCGTGGCTCAAGGCTACAACGCAGTCAGTATGGACGCCATTGCCGAGGCGGCGCCGGTGTCCAAGCCGACGCTCTACAATCATTTCCAAGGTAAACAGGAGTTGTTCGCCGCGGTGATCGAGTGCCAGTGTCAGGCGTTTTTCGATACGCTGAGCAGTGCTCGGATGATACCGGGCGCCACTGAAGCGGCGCTACGGCAGATCGCGATGTCGTTCGCGGACCTGATTTATTCGACGGAGTCACTGGGCTTGTTGCGTTTGATCATTGCCGAACACCCAAGCTTTCCGGAATTGAGTCAACAGGTGCATCGCAGAGGCATACAACCGGTGTTCGACCGTCTGACGCGCTTTCTCGTCGGGCTTCACGAAGATGACGAATCCATTCAGATTCCGGATCAAGAGCGCGCCGCCAAACTGCTGCTGGGCATGATACAAGGCAATGACCACATGCGTTGCTTGATGGGACTGCGTTCGCCGCCTGATGCAAATGAAAAAAAAATTATCGTCGACAGCGCCGTCAACCTGTTTCTGCGCGGACATCGGCGTAGCGGACCAAAGGTGGCACTATGACGAGACGTTATTTACCCGGTTTGCTGATGGTCGGTCTGACCGCCTGTACGGTTGGCCCGGATTACCGGCCGGTTGCCCCTCCCGCGCCGGCGCGTTGGCAGGCCGCCCCGGTTGACACGGCCGGCTTGACGCCCATGGACGCCGAAGCCTTGAAAAGCTGGTGGAAACACTTCGGCGACGCCGAACTCGACCGGCTGATGGAAAAGGCGCTGTCAGGCAATCTGGACGTCAAAATAGCCTTGACCCGCATCGATCAGGCCCGCGCCGAGCGGCGTATCGTGCGCTCGGCGCTATTGCCATCCGTGAATGCCTCAGCCGGCGCGCGGCGCGAAGAAAATCCCTTCCCCGGCTTCGCCCCCGGCATTCGCTTCAATCTGTTCGAGCTGGGTTTCGATGCATTATGGGAAATCGATCTGTTCGGCGGCCAACGGCGCAAGCTGGAAGCAGCCAGTGCCGATCTGGAAGCCGCCAGCGAACAGCATGCTGAAGCGCTGGTCACGTTGACGGCCGATTTGGCGCGCGACTACGCCGAATACCGGGGGCTGCAAAATCAACTCAAAATCACCCGGGCCAATCTGGACGCCCAGCGGCGCACGCTGCAACTGACGGAAAAACTGTTTGCCGAAGGCGTCGGCACCCGCCACGACGTGGTGCGGGCGCGGGCGCAAACCGAGGCCACCGAGGCGCGGATTCCGGCCTTGGAAAGCGAACTGAACGCGGCATTGCATCGATTGGAAGTCCTGACTGCTCAGCAGCCCGGTGCCCTGGCTGTCGAGCTGGGCGAGACCGCCGCGATTCCTGTGGCGCCTGGCCGGGAACTTTTAATCTCCCCAGCGGAAACGCTCGCTCGCCGTCCGGACCTGCGCGCCGCCGAGCGCCGGCTCGCCGCCGCCACTGCCATGCAGGGCGCGGCTACCGCCGAGTTGTTTCCGAAAATCTCGATCGCCGCCTTCCTGGGGCTGCGCAACACCGACATCGAAAAATTGTTCCGCTCGGCGGCCTTCTCCTGGAGTACCGGTGCCACGCTGTTGCAACCCTTGCTCAATTTCGGCCGCATTCAAGCCGGTATCGACCTGACCGAGGCGCAACAACGGGAAGCCTACCTGGCTTATGAAAAAGCGGTGTTGGAAGCCTTGCGTGAAACCGAAACCGCCTTGACTCGGTATCTGAAGGAAGAAGTGCGCCGGCAGAGCCTGGACCGCTCGGCGGCCGACTTGCGCGAGTCGGTGCGTCTGGCGCAATTGCGCTACCAGGAAGGCGTATCGTCATTTCTGGATGTACTCGACGCTCAGCGCGCCTTGTTCGCCGCCGAAACCGAGCTGACTCAATCCGAGACCACGGTGTCCACCAACCTGATTGCCGTGTATAAATCCCTGGGTGGAGGCGGCGCGGACCAAACATTGGCCCTGGCTGGCAAAACCGATGCCGAAACAACCCATCGGCCCGAACCCTACCGTCACGACACGGATTGGATCGAGCGCATGTTGAACGCGGTCGGCATCGACCCCGGCCGCAATCATGATGTGGCTGCGGAATGACGATGAATCTGCGTCAATTTATTTGGGAGACCGCCTTATTACCGGATGCCAAAAAACTCGAATACCTGCCTTTTTTCTGGCTGATGCGGATCAAAGTACTCGCGTTATCACCGGACTGGCGTTTTATGAGAATACGTTTGCCGCAGAGTTGGATTGCAACCAATCCGGGCGGTGGTTTGTTTGGCGGTTTTCAGGCCTGTCTGGCCGATCCTGTTGCGGCCATGGCGTGTCAGAAACGATTTCCCGACTACCGAAGCTTGACAAGCTCGTTGCAACTTGACTTCATACGCCCTGGATTGACGGATTTGGAACTGGTTTTTGACTTTCCACCGGAAACGGAACAACAAATTCGCGGCGATCTGGCCAGAAAAGGCCGAAGTACACCGGTATTCGAGTACGGATTTTACCAAACGGATGGTCGTATATGTACGCGAGTCAAGGCGGAAATCGCGATTCGCCCCAACGGTAAACAGTAAACCATGGGGATGCCGCACGAGGTTTTAAGCATTCGGCGCAAGCCTAGGCGTTTCCATCAACAGAGCATTGGGAACACACACTATGTCGAATAAAAAGCTATGGCCATGGCTCGTCGCCGCGGCATTGATACTGGCCCTTGGATGGGCCATCCGTTCAGGGTGGTTTGCCGGTCGGGACAATGGCCTCCTGACCGCCAATGGCCGCATCGAGGGGCGCATTACCACGGTGACGCCGGAAGCTTTTGGCCGGGTGGACAAACTCGACAAGGACGAAGGTCAGACGGCGGCGCTGGGCGAAGTACTGCTGGTACTGGATGACCCGGCGCTACGCGAGCGCATTCGGAGTCATGCGGCCCGCCGCGACGCCCTCGCCGAACAACTGCGTGCGGTGGAGGTGCAACTGGAACTGCTGCGCCGGCAAGTACCGCTGGAAATCGCCCAAGCGCTGGCCGCCGTGACCGAAGCCCGCGCCCAGGTGGAGCGGACGGTGGCTCGCGCCGAACAAGCCCGGCGCGACGCCGAACGTTACGCCAATCTGGCGGCGGCCGACGCCGCCTCGCGACTGCAGGCGGAAAACATGCGGCTTTCCGTGGTGGTGGAAGACAAGGCCCTGGTGGCGGCGCGTGAGACTCAGGCGCGGGCGGAAAAACAACTGGCCCTGGCCAAACTGGGCGAGCAACGCATCGCCGTTCAGTCCGCCGAGCGCGACGCCATGGCCGCCCAGTTGAAACAGGCCGTAGCGCAGCTGGCCGAACAGCAAGGCATCTTCGAGCGGTTTTCGCTCAGGAGTCCGCTGGCTGGCACGATACTGACCCGCACCGTCGAACTGGGTGAATGGGTCAATGTCGGCATGCCGCTGTTCACCCTGGTGGACCTGAATCAACTTTACCTCAAGGTCTATATCCCGGAACCCCAGATCGGTAAGGTGGCCTTGGGCCAGGAGGCGCAAATCTATGTAGACGCCTACCCCGACCGGGCGTTTTCGGCCCGGGTCAGCAAAGTGGCGCAACAGGCGGAGTTCACCCCCAAGAACGTCGAGACCAAGGAGGAACGGGTCAAACTGGTGTTCGCAGTCGAGCTGAGGCTGAAAGAAAATCCTGGCGGCATACTCAAACCCGGTATGCCCGCCGATGGCGTGATCCGTTGGCGGGAAGGCGCGCCTTGGGTGAGGCCGTGACGTGAACGCATCGGCTATCATCGATGTCGACAGCCTGAGCAAGCGTTACGGCCGCAAGGGGCCACTGGCGGTGGATGGCGTGTCTTTCTCGGTGCGCCGAGGCCAGGTGTTTGGTCTGATCGGCCCGGACGGGGCCGGCAAAACCAGCGTGATCCAGGTGTTGGCGGGGGTGCTTTCCGCCGATGGCGGCGATGCCAGGGTGGAAGGCATATCCGCCATCGGCGATCCCGAAGCGGTCAAATCCCGTCTCGGTTACATGCCCCAGGGCCTAGGCCAGAATCTCTACGATACCTTGACGGTGGCGGAAAATATCGAATTCTTCCGCGACCTCCGACTGATTCCGGAAGGACAGTTCTGGGAAAATCGCGACCGCCTGCTGGCCATGACTCGTCTCGCGCCTTTTCTGGATCGTCCCGCCGGCAAGCTTTCCGGCGGCATGCGCCAGAAACTGGCCCTGATCTGTACCCTACTGCACCTGCCCGACGTGCTGCTGCTGGATGAGCCGACCACCGGCGTCGATCCCTTGTCGCGGCGGGACTTTTGGACCATCATCCACGAACTGGTCGCCGAACGCGGCGTCACGGTGCTGTTGACCACCTCCTATATGGACGAGGCGGAGCGCTGCCACGATGTGGCGATGATGCACCGGGGGCGCATCATCGCCGCCGGCACGCCGGATGAACTGGCGCGCAGCCTGCCCGGTACGTTGGTTGCCGTTTCCGGCGCACCGGTGAAGGCGATCCGCGCCGCCTTGGCGGACTGGAATGGCTCGGCCTCGGTCGCTTTGTTCGGCGCGGAAGTGCATGTACTGCTGACGGTCGAAACAGCCGATTTGCATGCGCAACTCGCCCGCCAGGGTTTGCAGGGCGTGTCGGTTCGCCTCATCACCGGTAACTTGGAGGATGTATTCGTTCATCGTGTCACCCAACGGGAGTCGGCGCAAAGCGAAGCCCTTGAACTGGCCGTGGCCCCGCTTCGTCCCGCCGATGGAGCGAGCAAGCACGCGATCGAGACCCGCAATTTGACTTGCCGCTTCGGCGATTTCACCGCAGTCAACCGGGTGAATCTCGCCATCAGTACCGGCGAAATCTTCGGTCTCCTGGGACCCAATGGCGCGGGCAAGACCACCTTGATCAAGATGCTGTGCGGCCTGCAAAAGCCCGGCGCGGGCCAGGGCCGCGTGGCCGGTCTCGACGTGGATAAACAGCGCTTCGCATTGCGCGAGCACATCGGCTACATGTCGCAGCGCTTTTCCCTGTACCGGGATTTGACCGTGGCCGCCAACCTGGAGCTGTATGCCGGCCTCTACGGCCTGACAACGGCGCAACGGCGACCGCGCATCGATAGCCTGTTGGCCAGCCTGGGACTCGGCGAATACGCCAGTCGTCTGACTGACTCGTTGCCCATGGGCTTGCGCCAACGCCTTGGTTTGGCCTGCGCGCTGTTGCACGAACCGCCGGTGGTATTCCTCGACGAACCCACCTCCGGCGTCGATCCGGTCGCCCGCCGCCAGTTCTGGGACATCGTGCATCTTTTGGCCGAGCAAAGCGGTGTCACGGTGCTGGTGTCCACCCATTACATGGACGAGGCCGAGCATTGCCATCGGCTGGGCCTGATGCAAGCTGGCCAGTTGATCGCCTTGGGTACGCCGTCCGAATTGAAGCAAACGGCGAAAACCCGCGCCGGCACCTTACTGGCGGTGCAAACCGGCGAGTTCGCCCCGGCCTTTAAGTTGCTGCACGCCATTTTTCCTAAGGCCATGCTGTACGGCCGGCGCATTCAATGGCAAAGCCTTACCCCCGAGGCGGATCGAGATCAGGCATCCACAGCCCTCAATCGTGCCGGAATATCGGCGGAAATCGCGGTTCAAGGCTTGTCGATGGAGGAAACCTTCGCCAGCTTTCTGGAGAGTACTGGAGTGAGAGATGTTTGAACGCACCCGCGCCATTTTACTGAAGGAAACCCGGGAACTGCTGCGCGATCCGGTGTATCTCGGTCTGGCCTTCATCGTCCCGATTGCCTTGATGTTGCTGTTCGGCTATGGGATGTCCGCCGACGTCACGCATATGCCCATTCTGTTCGTGGATCACGACCGCTCCTTTTTCAGTCGCGACTACATGGACGGCTACACCCATTCCGACTACTTCGACCTGGTGGGCGTGACCAACGATACCGGCGAAGTGGAACATTGGCTGCGTTCCGGCAAGGCGCGTGTCATCGTCGACATCCCGCCGGATTTTTCCCGCAAGATCACCGGGGGAGAACCGGTTTCCCTGGGCGTCACCGTGGACGGCTCCTTCGCCGAAAGAGCGGAGGTGATGGTGGGCTATGTCTCCGCGATCAACGGCCTTTACAACCAGCGCCTCTTCGAGCGGGCCATGAGCCGGAGTGGCCTGCCTCCGCCGCAGCCGGTGCAGATGGCGGTCTCGGTCTGGTATAACCCGGCGCTGGAAAGCAAGAACTTCATCGTGCCCGGCATGATGGTCATCATCCTGATGCTCTATCCGGCCATTTTGGGCGCGCTGCTGGTGGTGCGGGAGAAGGAGGCGGGCACGATTTTCAACTACTACGCCTCGCCCGCCCGGCGCTGGGAAATCATCGCCGGCAAGGCGCTGCCTTATGTTGGGGTGATCTTTCTCGATTACCTGATCCTGTTCGCCATGAGCATAGTGCTGTTCGGGGTGCGCTTCATCGGCAGTTTCTGGCTGCTTTCCGCCGGCGCCCTGTTGTACTCGGCCTGCACCATCGGTATCGGTCTCTTGGTTTCGGTGCTGACGCGCACTCAGATCGCCGCCATGCTGGTCACTTTCCTCGCCACCGTGACGCCCTCCTTCAACTATTCCGGTTTCATGGCACCGGTGGCCAGCCAGGACCGGATCGGCCAGTTCGTGGCCTATCTGCTCCCCGCCACCCATTTCATGGACATGGTGCGCGGCGCCTATCTCAAAGGACTGGGTTTCGCCTTCTATTGGCCCAACCTCTTGGCGCTGACGGTCTACAGTGTGCTGTTGTACGGCCTCGCCTGGATGTTCCTGAACAAGCGGATCGGCTGACGATGGGACGATTCATCGCCATGCTGCGCAAGGAGTTCGCCCAGTTGCTGGGGGATGTACCCATCTTGTTCATTCTGTTCTGGGCCTTCAGCGGCAATATTTACGTCATGGGCCATGCCATCACCTCGGAGCTTAGGAATTATCCCGTGGCGGTGCTCGATCTGGCGCGAAGCCCGGCCAGCCGGGAACTGGTTTCTCGGCTGCGTGCGCCCCATTTCAAGCTCGTCGGCTCTGTGAGCAGTGACGCGGAACTGGTCCATGCGCTGGATGCCGGCAACGCCAGCGTGGGACTGGTCATCCCGCCCGATTTCGATCGCGCCATCGCCGAGGGAAAGGCCAGCTTCCAGGTGATTTCGGACGGCACCCTGTCGCGCACGGCGACGATCGCCGGCAGCCATCTCGCCCGCATCGCCCAGGACTTCAATCGGGACATCCTGCAAACCCGGGGTCTCATCGTTGCGGGAATTCCCCAGGTGGATGCGCGCCTGCGCGTGGCCTACAACCCCAATATTTCCAACCCATGGTTTTCCAGTCTGTTGGAAATGATGAACGTGATTACCATGGTGTCCATGCTGCTCACCGCCGCGGCCATGGTGCGGGAGAAAACCTACGGCACCCTGGAGCAGCTGTTGGTGAGCCCTTTGCGCCCGGCCGAGCTGTTCGCCGCGAAAATCATCCCCACCGTCGTCCTGGTGCTCGTGTTCTCCCTCATGGCCTTGTTCGGTGTAGTGCAAGGCGTGTTCGGCACGCCCATCCGCGGCAGTCTCCTCCTCTTCTACAGCGTCACCGTCTTGTATACGGCCTGCGTCGCCAGCTTGGGGCTCGTCATCGCCATGCTGGCCCGTAACATTGCCCAGGTCATGATGCTGCTCCTGCTCATCATGTACCCCATGCTGATGCTGTCGGGCGCCATCACCCCGCCGGAAAGCATGGCGCCCTGGGTGCAGTACCTAAGCCTTCTCTCGCCCCTGCGCTATTACTTCGATTTCAGCTACCAGGTCTTGTTCAAGGGCAACGGCCTGGCCTACGTCTGGCACGACATCTTCGGCATCGTCGTTCTCGGCGCACTCATGTTCGGCTTCGCGGTGCGGCGATTTAAGCGCCTCTTCGCCTAAAGCGGTCAGTGGAACCGATGCTGGATATCGGCTTCTGGTCAGTTGCTGATATTGGAGTGATGCATTACCCAATGATATGTGGCAGCAGTAGGCTGCAATCCTAACAAAGAAAATTCAAAACAGTTGAGTCCCGCCTTTTGGAACCATTTGATGCCGTTCCATGCCTGGCACGAAGGCGCTTTTGATGGCTGTTATACAAGGCGCGGATCGATCCCACTTGCGTGGTGCGGGCGGACAGTCACCCTCACGTCAACATCCTGATCGAGACGTTTAAGGATTGTCATCAGGCGGTCAATAGTGAAACGGTTGAGCTTTACCTTGCGGATGCGCGAAAAGTCGGCGGCGGCAATGCCGGTTTGGTCTTCAGCTTTACGCACCGTCAGCGCACGGTCATCCAGGACACCAATTATTTCGGCGGCCAGCAATGCCTTCAGTTGTTCGACTTCCGCATTAGGGTGGCTGAAATCGGCAAAGACGTTGCCGCTGCCCCGGACAATATCAAACGGTTCGTCATTCATCGCAGCACCTCCTTCAATCGTTTTAGGCGTTCATGCACAAGGTCAATTTCATATTTTGGCGTTTTAATGCCTTCCTTCGATTTTTTCTGGAAAGCATGGATCACCCATAAATCTTCGTCAATTTGCACGGCATAAACAACGCGGAAAGCATCCCCACGGTGGCGCAGAACAATTTCCATAATACCGCTGTCGAAGCCCTTCAACGGTTTCACATTGTCGGCCTTACGCCGCGACAGTCAGTGCGCGGTTGGCTTCTATCTGCACCGGCATGGGAAAATCTTCAAAATCCTTCCGGGCCGCCTTGATCCATGAAATCGGCCTTGTCTTTGCTGTCATACGTCCGCCTTGCTCCGATTATTGTAGTCAGATATGACAACATAATGCAAATTATCCATCAAGAAACGGAAGGTCGATAGCTGGTTTATTGGGTTAGTGTTTGCCAACTGCATTTAAATTACTGGGGGGTTATGATGGCAATAAACACCATTAAAAACGAACGTTTTTGCTATCCGCTTTAGTTAAAGAAAAGCACTGTGTTTTCAATCCATTTTTGGTTATTATAAAACCTGTTTTTAGGGTTTTCATTACCTTTGATGATTTTATAGGCATTTTAGGCAAATTGATGGCACAAACGATCGGTTATTTACGGGTATCGACCGCAGACCAGGACTTGGAGAAAAACAAGGCAGATATTTTGGTGCTGGCCAATCACCACAATCTGGGTCAGGTCAAATTCACTGAAGAAAAAGCCTCCGGCAAAATCTCCTGGCGCAAACGCAAGATTGCCCAAGTCATCGAAGACCTTCAAACGGGAGATAATTTAGTGGTCAGCGAAATGTCCCGCTTGGGGCGAAGTATGTTGGAGTGCATGGAAATTTTGTCGATTGCGATGGAACGCGGTGTCCATGTCTATTCGGTGAAAGGCAATTGGCGGCTTGACCAAAGCATCCAAAGCAAGATCGTCGCAATGGCGTTTTCCATGGCTGCCGAAATTGAACGCGATTTGATCTCGCAGCGCACAACAGAAGCCTTGCGTGCCAAAAAAGCCGCCGGTATGACGTTAGGCCGCCCCAAAGGGCCGGGCAAGAGCAAGCTCGACCCGTTCCGCCCTGAAATTGAAGCTTTGCTTGCAAATGGCGCAACCCTATTTTTTATTGCCGGTCGATATGGCACCACTTCCGCCAATTTGCGCAACTGGATGAGCAAGCACGGCATCAGTCGGCCTAAACGGGACAGGGTTCGTGCCGCGTAAACGCCTCCCTTTTGAGGTACTGATAGCACTTCAAAACCAACTGGATGCGCTGTCCCCAAGGGATACCCAACGCAAAGACCTTGTTGAGGCAACCTGCGAAGCATTTGGGATTTCGGCATCCACTGTCCGGCGACAATTACGCACGCATCAACTGCCATATTTGACCCACCGCAGCGATTACAATACATCAAGAAGCCTGCCCGAGGTAGACATGCGCCGTTACTGCGAATTGATTGCGGCGCTGAAACTTCGGACGACCAGCAAAAAAGGACGGCGCTTATCGACCAAGGCTTGTATTGGAATCCTCGAAAAGTCGGGCATTGAAACGGCGGAGGGATTGGTTAAAGTCGAATCCGGCCTGCTCAAGCTCAGCACGGTCAGCCGTTATCTGAAACAATGGGGATACGACAACCGCACCCTGACCATAGAGCCACCCTGGACGCCCTTCCAGGCAACCTTTAGCAATGAGTGCTGGCAATTTGATTTCTCGCCGTCAGACTTGAAAAAGCCGGAATTTTTCGGCAAAACGCTAAAAGAGGGTTCGGAATATCTGGCTTTGGCCGGTGTTACCGATGACCGGAGCGGGGTTTGTTACCAGGAATACCATTTGGTAAAAGGCGAAGACGTGATAACCGCGCTATTGTTCCTGTTTAATGCGATGTCCGCCAAGAAGGACAAGAACAACCCATTCCAGGGCATCCCTTCGGTCATTTATATGGATGCCGGCCCGGTGTCTAAAAGCCGGGTGTTCTTGTGGGTTATGAAGCAACTGGGCATCGAAGTGCGGGTACATATGCCAAGGGGCAGCGATGGAAGGCGCACCACCTCACGGTCCAAGGGCAAAGTGGAACGTTCTTTCCTGACCATCAAATCTTCCTTGGAAACCCTTTACCATCTCCAGCAGCCGGAAACGCTGGAAGAAGCCAATGCTTGGTTACACAGGTATTTAGAGGAATATAACGCGATGGATCACCGCTATGAAGACCATTCCCGTATGGAGGATTGGCTACAGAACCTGCCGTCGACAGGGTTTAGGGAAATGTGTTCGTGGGATCGCTTCCGCACTTTCGCCCGTGAACCGGAACAGCGCAAGGCGGATAGCAACGCCTGCGTTGGTATTGATGGCATCCGCTATCAATTAAGCCATGACATGGCGGGGCAAGACATCACCTTGCTTTGGGGGATTTTCGATAACGAACTCTATGTTGAGTTCAATGACGAGAAGCTAGGGCCTTTCTATCCTAAAGAGGGGCCGATCCCGTTCGGCAAGTTCCGGAAACACAAAAAGAGCAGCGTTGAGCTTAAAGCGGATCGGATCGGGGAATTGGCAAAAACGATCAGCTTGCCACGTTCCGCATTGTCCGGCATTAACGGCAGCGACCAAGCCCTGTTGGCCCAAGCCAATATCGTTCAGATGGAAAAACCCAAATCGATGCCTTTCGATGACAGTCCATTCCTGCAACCTACCACGTTCAAAAACAAGCTGGATGCCAAGACTGCCATTGCCGATTATCTCGGCAAACCCTTGTCCCGCTTGACCGACCAGCAAATAGCCGCCATCAATACGATCCTCGATGAGACATTGGACAAGAAGACTGTGCTGGACAAAATTCGCGCGTATTTTACTTTAAGCTCGACCGGGCATTCGGGAGGTGACTGATGTATGGTGAAATGATGCAATACTATGGCCTGGTTAAGGATTTGGATAAAGCCGACTATTTTGAGACCGAAGCCTTTAAAAGTGTTTTGCATAGCCTTGAAGCCGCCGTCATGTCAGGCGGCATCATTACCTTGACCGGCATCGTCGGCGTTGGCAAGACACGGGTTATCCGGCATTTTCAGGAGGGCTTAAAAAAGAATAACCAAGTGGTCGTCGCCAAGTCGTTGGCGACCGACAAGCGCCGCGTCAACATTAACACCTTATATGCTGCGCTATTCGCCGATTTGCCCACCCCCAAGGATTTTAAGGTGCCTACCCAAGCCGAGATCAGGGAAAGGAAACTCCAAGAACTGATCCGTAAAATCAACAAGCCTATCGCGTTCTTCATCGATGGCGCCCATGACCTCCATTGGCGCACCTTGATTGCGCTAAAACAATTGATTGAAACCATTGAGGATGCCAAAGGCATCTTAACCATTATCATGGTCGGCCACCCCAAACTGGGCAATGACCTCAACAAGCCGACCATGGAAGAAATCGGTGCGCGGGCTAAATTGTTTAGCTTGGACAGTTGGGGGCAACAGAAACAGAAGTATATCGAATGGGTGTTGACGCATTGCAGCAAACCGAAAACAGCCGTCCATGACATCGTGACCCCCGACGCGATCAATCTCTTGGCGGAGCGGCTGATCACGCCGTTGCAAATCTGCCATTACCTGACGCTCGCCTTGATCAAGGGTGCCACCACAGGCACAAAACCGGTCGATGTGGAGATTGTCGAAACCATATTATCGCCCGACTTAAACACGCTGGAACCCAAACTGGCCCGGCATGGGTATAACACTACGGCTTTGTGCGAACATCTGAATGCCAGGCGGGGCGAAATCAAGGCGTATTTCAACGGACAATTGCCAGCGGCACGGGCTGAGGATTTTAACAAGGAAATCCATAAGCTGGGGATTTTATAAAGCTCGCGCCTTCAATTTATGGTTTATGGGCGTAGGATAGAGTCAAATAAAGCGAGAAATCCAACTCGATAAAATCATTTAATGCGAGAAAGAAAACCGCCCTGTGCAATTAATGTGAGAAAAAGTGATTTTATAGAGTCAGTTAATTTGAGATGAAAATGCCGGATAAGTGCAAGAAAAGCCGGTTATGAAATCAAGAAACTACAGGTAGTGACCGCCGGCTATGACAGTCAAGGCCGCAATATCCTGGAATCGCTACGCGTAACATTGCCGGAAACGGCCAATGCCGACACGATTCGGAAGGCAATCGCGGAATTTTCGGCTGCCATCGACGCGCGGGTCGCGGAGAGTTACGCCGTCCGTCTGATCCGGAATGAAGCGCAAAAACAGCCCTTCCGGCTGGGTACCACGGTGGTAACACCCGGCGTACTCGCTCTGCTGGAAGACATGCTGCTCGATGCGGGCCACTTGCTCTCGCGTCACGCTGACGATTGGGCCGGAGAGGATCCGGTGCTAGAACAATTTGTGTTGGCTGACGGCGGTAAACTGATGTCGGTGTATCGGATTAATGACGCACACACCGTCTGGGTCATTACCGAAGCCGATCATTCGGCGACAACCATATTGTTGCCGGACGAATATTAACCGAGCCTTTTTGAAACCACCCTTGCGGGGAGCACCGTCTTTCCCGTACGGGAGCCTGTGTTCCCCGTCATTTTTGGAGAAGGAACCATGACTGCACTCGTATCACTCTCAAACGGAAGGATACAAACCTCTATCGCCGCACTGGCGTTGTTAACCGCCTGCGGTGTCGAAATGACAGCGTTGTTGGACCGACATGCCAACGGCGATTGGGGCGATATCAATCTGGACGAAGAACAGGAAAACGGCCTATCCCTCGTCTGCGGCGGACCGATCGTTTCGCAATTCAAGCTGTCCGGCCTGGACAGTATTCGAATTGTGACGGATACGCTCCGAAAAACGACGCGGATTAGTCTTGCGACCGAACCGTACAGGCTTGCTGGAAACGCCAGCCATTCGTTTGGCGGTGAGGCTCTGGCAGCTTAACACCACCCGCGCGCATCACATGGGATAACACGGTGACGCGCTTTAAAACCCAGTGACTCGGGGAAACGGACATTCCCCGACAGGGGTGCGTCTCGGTTTCCTCGAAGTTCCAATTTACTTGAGGAAAACACCATGAACGCACCCCTACAACTGAAAGTAAACCCTGAAAATTTAGTCCACAGTCTGAAGTGGAGTTTTACCAATCGGACGACGTATTTGGGTGAACTGATGCAGAATGCCCGCCGCGCCGGCGCCAGCTATGTCGCGTTCGACTACTGCGCCGATACCAACACCTTGACTGTGACGGACGACGGCTGCGGAATCGATTCGCTCGAAACCCTGCTCACCGTCGCCGAGTCCGGCTGGGACGTGGAACTGATTGCGAAGGAACACGCCTTTGGCGTGGGCTTTCTCTCCGCGCTATTCGCCTGCCGGCACCTGGGATTATCCAGTAAAGGCGGGTGTTTTTCGGTCGATACCGATCACATCCTGGGGTTCCAACCGGTAGAGGTCTTGCCGGTGACCGATTGGAATGGTCTGACCGAAATCCGGCTGATCGATATCGTCAATGGTCCGCTCGAAAACACCTTGGCGGACTTAGCCACCGGTTTTCCGATTCCGGTGCATTTTAACGGAGTCTCGCTACCGCGACCCAACGCCATCGATTCTATCGGGGCCGCGGAGTTTGTGGCATCGCCGGTCGGCGCAATTCGCTTGATCAACCTGATCGATTCGTATCGGCATTACCGGGATTGCTTGGTGTATTTGCAAGGCCTACCGGTATATCGAGGCCACTATTACCGTATCGGAGACACCAGATACCTTGGCAATATCGTGCATCTGGATAGCGCGCAATTCATGGCCCGTTTACCGGATCGCGACAAATTGGTGGATGAAGCCGATGTGATTAAGCTGATCAGAGAGGCGATCGCCGCGGCGGTCGAACGCCAGCTCATGGCACTGAAAACGGCCTTGAGCGCGGACGATTTCCTGACCTACTACCCGGTGCTACGCGAGTGTGGCTTGATACACTTACTCAACGATGTCGACCGACTGCCCAAAGCGCTAGTCTCCCGCATCCAACGACCACCGGTCTGCGATACCGACCTATTTGGCGACTTTCTGGAAATGGTTGACCAACCAATTACCCAGTCCGCCGTCAAAAGCGGACAAGTGCAATTGGTGACGATTGACGACGATCTCCAGTCCGATGGGGCCTTGCGATACCTGCTGGCCTGGAAAAAAGGCTGGGTGCTCGTCGATAACCAATTCGACGCCGGGCATTGGGTGCAGCCTTACCTGCGGCACTTAAGCCGAGAAGAAGTGCAATGTGAGATCCTTGAGGAGTCACATCGCGCGCAATTTCAAGGCATCTGGGTTTGGGTGACGGCGGTGTTTTGCCGGGCTTACCGGATCCGGATCGGTGACGATAGCGTAGAAATCGATGAGCACGGCGCCTATACCGGCAACGAACAGGATGATATCGTCCTGATTCCCTGCCAGGAAAAGTGGGGTGACGTGCTGGAACAGGTGTCGCGTTTCTGCGAGAACGACGATGACTATCAAGGTTCCTGTCACGATCAGGACGTCGAGCAATTCAGCCATTTCATCGTGGCGAATACGGCCGATGATCCGGCCGACGCGTTGAAACGGCTGATGCCGGATCTTAGGGGCTGTAAAGTCTTGCACGGCACTCAGTTTGTAGTGGAAATCGATCCAGAGGGCCAGTTGGCCAGCGTGACGTTAACGAACCACCCTTCTGGGGCTGTCGAGGCTGGGTCATGACCTCGCCCTTCGTATTCGACGCGCAAACGCTGGATACGGAACCCGGTCATCCCGAGTCGCCCTTTTCGCCGCCGGCGGATTGGGCGGGCGACGACGACGCCTATTTGACCTGGCTGAGAAGCCAATTCAAGGCCAGTCCTTGGGTTAGACAACGGTTAGGTTTGGCGGCCAGACGTTACGCAAAACAACAGCCTTTAGACTTTCGAGGCCGGTTCGGCGCGCTATTGCCGACTGTCCTCGATAGCATGCTGAGGAAAATACACGCCGAGCAGTCTGTCGGCGATTAACCCCGTCCCCCTGACGATCGCGTTAGGGGGATGTTTTAACGCTTAACGCGATTCAATCGCAATCCGCCCGGACGGGAAACTGCTTCCCGGTCTGGGGGCTTGTTTTCCCGACGGTTTTTCATAACAATTCGAGGAAACCAGCATGAACACACACTCTCCACACTCTACGGAACCAGCGATGACGTTACAATCCAGCGAGTCTTTCATGACCGAGGCGCAATACCTCGCGAGCGAGCGCGTGTCCGAAACTAAACACGAATATCTCGATGGCCGGGTTCTGGCCATGGCCGGCGCGAATCACAACCATTCGCGGATTTCGGCCAACGTGCTTGGCGAGTTTCGCAGTCATTTAAAAGGCCGGCCTTGCGAGGCGTTCATGGCCGATACCAAGGTGAAAGCCGGTCAGAACTACTTTTATCCGGATGTCGTAGTGGATTGTACGAATGCGGCCGGCGATGCGGATTTTCTAACGTCGCCCCTGCTGATTGTCGAAGTGCTATCGAATTCGACTCGTAAAATCGATACCACTAAAAAGTTGCTTTACTACATCAATATTCCAGCGCTTGAGGAATATGTGCTGATCGAACAGGATATCGTCTCGATCATCGTGATGCGCCGGAAACGCGACTGGCGTTCGGAGTATTATTATCTCGGGGATCGCGTCACCTTCGATTCGATTCAACTGACCTTGTCCGTGGAAGATATTTACGATCGCGTGGACAATGACGATCTAATACAATTTGAACAGGCGAAGTTTGATACCGATCATCAATAGTCGCCTTCGATTTTAGCCCCTGAACAAGGGGCTTTTCGCAGCTGTACAGCGGAGATTAGTCGCTATGTCCTATTTTTAAACGTATGTCGGCTGTACCCGTTTTTACCCTTATGTCGGTTTTACCCGAAAAAACGCCTCACGCACAAAGCTTGGCCGGTATCGTCTGGCAGGCCTTCTTGTTTTGCCAAGGCTCGAAATTGTTCGAGTTGTACAATTTGGGTCAACAAATCTGATACAGCCATATTCAATGGGCTATTTTAAGCCGACAACGGACAGGCAGCACCAATAAACGTTCGGTCCCCTACTCTACTACACCTTCAAATACTCAAATCCCAACTACGCTAGTGGTCGCTATACGTCGTCGTGCAAACTTGTTGCGCGTTGCAATTTACCGTCTTTTTCACCTTGGTAACTCGCTTAATTTCAGGTGTTGCAATCGGTTGCTCGACGGCCAGTGTGGCCGGTCGAATTGGGACCGGGGACATAACAGGCGCCCTGACTATTTGTTCCGGTGAAGAACCATTGGCCACCAGCGTCATCCTGTTATGGCTTTGGGTAATGGTGAAATATTTCAAGGTGTTCATGCCAACTAAGACTTCATCCAGATGCTGATTGATCGTCGCATTGAGATTTCTGATTTCAGCATTCCCAATTTTCAGGCTATTTATTTGGGTCAGCCGATCAATAACCTGTCCACCCGCGGTATTGCTATTAATGGGCCTGCCGACCGGTAGATCAGCGGCATCGGCAAAGCGCGCTGGAATGGAGGTCATGGTCGCGCCGGTATCGATCAAAAAAGGCATCGGCACATTATTGATCAACACGGTTCCCCGGAAATGTCCTTGTCGATCGGCCACTATTTCAAGCCCCCCAGAAATAGGCATAGCAACCGGGGTGTTCTCTGCAGGAATTGATACAGAGGGTGATGCTGGAAGATGCCCCCCATTCAGCTTTAGAAACTTATCGGTCCCCCACCAAAGACTGAAGAGGATCATGGCCGGTGTTAAGAGGTATTTTAAGCTCCCAGAAGACCGGTTGGTCGGTTGTGGACGGTGTCGGGACAACTTGTCGAAGTCAGAAACGTTTACTTTTGATGCCGCCTGATGTCTTTCCCAGTAATAGTCTCGATCTTGTATGCCCATAATGCGTCCTTAAGGTTGTAACGCCCGCCATAATGCGCCAAATATAACCTGTTAAGGGTCATCAGGATGATAAATACGGCACATTATCAGCAAATCACCACCAGTTCGATGTAACCACGCAGTTCGTGCATGCAAAAACCCGCTGGCAAAATGCATTTAGTCTCATTAACCAAGCCAACGAGCAGGCTTTGTATCAGCTATCGTGGCTAAGCCACGGCTGACGTGGCATTGTCATCCAATTTTGCAAGTGCTGTCATTTTCAACCGTTTCACTTGGTTGAAATCGTCCAATTTTCGCTGGTTTGCGGCGATTCGCAACTCACTGCTCGCTTAGTTTCTGCAGTTAATAGTCGCGATTTTTCCGGGCGGATTCGGGCAGCGCATTATCGACAGTTAAATCGTCTTTCGCTCAAGCCCGCGTGATTGGCTGTTTCCCGCGGTCGCCATGGCTTCCGGACGTTTTTAGACATAAAAAATAAATAATTTATTCAGTGTTTCGCTGAATTATTTAACTATTTCGAAGGACAACAACTGATTATTATACTTATCAGCAGTAGCTATATTAAACCTTGATTTATTTAAGTAGTCTTATAACCAAGTGAAAATCAAAAGAATTTTGCGCCCCTCCCCCGTTTTAACGACCAATTTAGCTCCGGCTACTCCGAATAAATGTGAAAGCCCTCTTATCAGAGCCGGCCCCAAAAAATTGAACAGTCGGTTAAGTGAAAAACCCTGCTACTTTTGAACGTCCGCAAGGACAAAGAAACGGAGCAGAAGATGTCCCAAAATCCGAGAAGAAAACATTCAGCGGCCTTCAAAGCCAAAGTTGCCCTAGCGGCCTTGGCTAGCGATAAAACCTTGGCCCAATTGACCCAGGAGTTTGAGGTTCATCAAAATCAGATTGTTGATTGGAAGAAGCAACTGAGCGAGCGGGCTGCCGAGGTGTTTGGAAAGCCCACGGAGCCCGAATCGCCACCCGTCGATCTACAAGCCCTACACGCGAAAATCGGCCAACTGACCTTGGAGAACGATTTTTTACTTGTGCCCTTTGGGTAGAGGGCGCACTCACCAAGGCGGGATTGCTGATACCCAAAGGGCACAAGGCGCAAAGCGATGATCGACCGTCAATCCCAACTACCGATTGGTCGGCAGGCCGAGCTATTAGGCATCAGTCGCGGCAGTGTGTACTATCTGCCTAAGCCGGTTTCGGAGCGCGATCTGGACATCATGCGCCGACTCGACGAACTGCACCTGAAGCACCCGTTCATAGGTGCTCGCCAACTGCGGGATCAGCTCGATCGGCAAGGCATCGAGGTCGGTCGTAAGCATGTGAAACCTTGATACCCACAGGGCACAAGTGAAGCGCGTGGGCATCGAGGCCGTGTATTGCAAGCCCAATACCAGTAAGAAGACGCCCGGTCACGACATCTATCCCTACTTGCTGCGCGGCATGACCATCGACCCTGCCAATCAGGTCTGGGCACTGGATACGACCTACATCCCGCTGGCCAAAGGGTTTGCGTATTTAACGGCGGTGGTCGACTGGGCGATTCGTAAGGTCTTGGCCGCCAAGGTCGCGATCACCCTGGAAGCCTGTCATACGGTAGATGTGTTGGAGCAGGCTTTCAAGCGCTACGGCAGGCCGGACATCGTCAACACCGACCAAGGCAGCCAGTTCACCGCCAAGGCGTTTGTCGATGCCGTGAAAGGCAAGGGCTGCCAGCTCAGCATGGACGGTCGCGGCGCCTGGCGGGATAATGTCTTGGTGGAAAGGCTATGGCGATCTGTCAAATACGAGCGAGTCTACCTGCACGTTCAGGATTCAGTCGGTCAAGCCCGCGCCTCAATTCTGGATTATTCCGAGTGGTACACCACGAACGACCGCATTCCAGTTTGGAACGAAAAACGCCACAACAGGCGTATAACGATGGCTTGCTAAGCCTCAAGTTGGCTGCCTAAACCATGGCAGGGATTTCACTTTAAATTCCGGTTTCGCTGTTCAAACGAATGGGGCCACTTTTACCTATTCGATCGGCTAGTCCTAGCTGTGTCTCGTAAGCTTCGGCGTCGCCCAACAAACTGCGTGAATTCTTTTCCAACTTAATTACGTTGCCAGGAATGCCATTACCAAAATGCACGACAGCGCGTGTGGACTCGTCTTGCCTGGATATCCGGCACAACCCTTGGATTTGTGGATAGTGATGATGGAAGGCCTCGGCACACTTTCGTGTGGCCGGATATTGGTCCTTCTCGGTATCGATGAGTTGAAACTACTGATTGACCACAACGGTTGAATGAACCTGGTCAACTAACTTGCCCCTATCGAAGTTCTTAAAACCTGGGGTGTAAGGTACATCGTGAATCACTCTCGTCGTCCCACCTTACAGCACGGGGATAGGTTTACACGATTTATCTTGAATCGGACTAAAACGCACATTCCCATGTATGTCCGGATCGAATTGTCTCTTCGATGGAGCCGGTGGAAAACCTCACCCTTCGTAAGCGAGATGACCGTAACATGAAGCTGATTTGTAGACTGGGTATGAGAAACTTTTCCTCATCGACAGGTAACGGAGAAGCTCCTCCATTAACTATGCGCCAGTTCCTGAACCTCGTCTATGGCAGCCTCGGCAACCCGCTCCGGCGCCAACAAATCCAGAGGCCGATTGCCCCAAAAAGCTGTTGTCCGAGTGAATCCAGTATGCCACTGCCCCGCTGTCCTTGTGGCCTTTAAAGATTCCAATGATTTTTATTGGCCGAAAGCCTTCCGCACTGTCCCGCCCGTAATCCGGAAAGTAATCGACGCCGCCATGGTTTATTGCAAAAATCATTCCCTGGTTTTCTATTTATTGGGCTGAGCGCTCGGAGTTTGTTTGCTCAATCCTGCCAGTTGCGCGATTTTGGCGGCAGTCAACTAATCACCACTTTTCAGTACAGCCCTATGTGCTCTCACAAGCATAGCAGCTTTCTTAAGCAGTCGTTGAGATGGTGGAATCGCGGCACCATGACCTCGGCCATGCGCTCAACGGTATATGAATGTTGTCGCTCTAACAAAATCTCAAACATTGTGGGTGGTACGTTGGCCATGCCCTACCCCTTTGCGAAGATAATAGGGTTTTATAGTTATTTCTAATAACCTTAATACATCCCCTCTTCCAAGTAGCTCAACAGATTTGGTCTAGAGTAAAGCAATGCACTTCATCACCTACACTTATTGCCGATCTTCTTGTAAACGAATGTTTCGGATGAAACTAAATACATAGTCATTCAGGCTTTTGGAAAAAGCCTAGTAATCGCCTGTTAATGGCCGCCCGAATAATTGTAGATTGATTGGCATTAAGACTGGGATTCTGCAATGCTACTCGATGAGCTTCCATATTGATTTTGGAAACTAAATCGTCTGGAATACTGAATACATCTTGTGAATTTGGTTTGACAACCAATTCGGAAAGCAAGGCCCCTTCCCATCCATTCTTTGCTAATAAGGATTGTATTGCTTCGACAACCCATTTACTTTTCTGGCGCATGTTATAACCATCTGCCAATATCTTGGCTGGTAACGACAATTTCAGTGCTGCTGGTAGCTTTACTGTGACTTTCCTAATTGATGCATTTGCCTTGATACCCTGGGGACGAACATCAGCCATTTTTTTCTATCCAATAGTCTAAAAATGTTGCAAAGGCTTTCTTTACACTTTTAGGATCATCCCAATTTAGAGCCTTGAACTCTTCCAAATGATCGTCGTCGACGTTAGCTAAAACCAACGATTTCAACGCATTTAGATTTGTGGTGTGTCCCAGGGAAACCTTTGCCGTATTGCCACGCCCTCCTCTTTCACCAAACCATAGGCGAAACTGATGAGCTCGTTGGTGAGAGTCCGCTTTAGCTAATTCCAGTAACCTGGCAAACGATGCGTTTCCCTCAATAACGAATTGTATGACCTGTCTAACGTATTCATCATTTCGCGTTTGGACTACGTTCATCCATTCATAGGCTTGAGATCTCGAAAGTCCTAAAGTATCAACCAAATCACGCCACCGGACCGCCCTTCCCTTCTCTTCTTGATGCGCTGAGAACTTTATCAGCCATCGTAATTTGTCACCAATAGATAAATCATCGCGTTGAACATTATCGATGATACCCAGGCGTTCTACCGTTTGTGCTTGTGGTTTACGTAAAAATACTTTTACGGTTATTCGTTCAACATGTAAGAGGGTTAAATCCGGCTCCGGATTGATTGTTAACTCATGAACCCTATTTTCATGCTCATCTATGATGGTTTCCAGATGAAATAAACCAAAAATAGCAGCCATTGTTCGACGTTGCCCACCCATTAACTGAACGTGTTTTCCAGGCAATGCAAATGCAATTGGTGGATTAAGCAAACCAAATTCCTTTAAGCTCATCGCCAAAGTGATAATGCCTTCCAACTCCTCGGTTTTGTTCATTCGATACGGATCATCCTCTTGGATATATCCACGATAGATGTCACTAAGCGTTAAATGAAATGTCCTTGGCTGATCTTCCCATAGCTGAATATCTGCCAGCGGTACTTGCCGTAGTTCGTACTCTTGCTGTTTTGCATTTTCAGCTGCCGCAATTTGCGCGGCTACTTTTGAGATCGTACCAGGTTGTACGCCTACTGCATTTCTTTTTAAAAGCCCCGGCTTTCTGGGTAGTCCTTCTTCGTTCATTTGAAGATCCTCTCAAAAATTACTTTGCAAAATTGTTCTGCCTCATTTCGAGCTGGTGTATTTTCGTGCATCTCAAAGAGGGAGCGCGGGTTCGCAAAGGTTGAAGAACTATTAGCATATGTCTGTAAATAACGCATTGGTGGGTAAATTAACTTGTCCCCTAATACTTCATTCTGAATTAGCTGTTCCATTGTTTTTCTTTGGGCAGCTGACTGTGGATCGTATTTTGTTGCCAGGATTCCAATCAATTGTAATTTATTGGTATCGCGCACCTGATTCTCGGCTTGCCATAGTTGTGCCATATCAGCCATGCCAGCAACGGAGTCTTCTTGCATTTCTGTCGGTATTAATAAGTGGGTGGCTGCACGCGCTGCAGATGCTGTTAATGCGGAGGTTTGGGGTGGGGTATCGACAATGACGAGATCGAATTCGTCTTGGTAATACTCCATCGACAACATAGCCCTCATATGCTCCACAACGGCTTCTTGAATACTATTCCTCTCAACTTGCTCTAGAAAAGATGTCAATTCTCTTTTGTGTGATGGGATAAAACTTAGAGTAGGGTGGTCCGTGGGGTAAGGCTCTGCGTATCCCAATCGGAAAAATTCTGCTATTGACCAATATCCTGGGGGTGCATACGGTAATTCATCCCAAGTCGGATCCTTAGGATCAAAATTTGGATGAAAAGGCGGTGTACCGCCGTCTTCTGTCATTTGTACAAATCTTGCGGAGAAATTGCATTGTGGATCAATATCAATGCCCAGAACTCGTTTCCCTTTACGGACGCTGTACTCTGTCAGTAATTTTGACAAAGTTGTCTTTGCTACTCCGCCTTTATGATTACCGATTGTAAGTACTTTCAGTTTTGCGTAATCGGGTATATTTGTGATCTGTTCTGCTGCCATTTTGCTTTCACCCTATCTTTTAGAGTCGTTTCCTAAGTGTCCGGTACCGGACAGTTCTATTCCTAACTGTACAATACGCTTGATAGTACCACACTGCTTAGTGTATTGTACATTGACCAATTAGTATTTTACGATCATACTTGTTACTAGATATACCGTTTGAGACCTATATTGGAGTTATGAATGGCAGCTTCGCAATCAAAAATGGACAGCTTCCTTGCTAAGCGAAATGCGGAGTCGAAACAACGGCAAAAGGATTTATTCGATGCTGAAAAAGAACAGGCAATTGATTTAGCGACGATGGACACAATAGTCGAAGAAGCTACACATACGCTGCCTGTTGAAAATCGAAAAAAAATAAAGGGTATCGGTAGAAAGTTAGTGAAGGCTGCTGATGCACGTTTGCTAGAAGCAGAGCAATTGGGTTTATTCACTTCATTGTCTGTTTCAGACACGAATGCCATCCCAACTCTTTTAGCACGTTTACCAATTTTTGTTCCCATTCCAGCACGTTGTCAGCGCAACATGCTAGATAAAGATTTGGCATTCGCGTTTGAAACGCCATTTGGTCGGGGTAGACGTTTTGGACCACCGGTGACTATCGAGGACGAAGACGTTCTATTCGCAATGCTTCAGTTATCGGGTAGGCGCTTAATTGGGCAGGGATCAAAACTACCAGTTCCTCTTAACGATTCATCATGGCTTAACGATGAGCGGGGAAACCTAACTGTACAGGTTATGATTGCAACAGTAGGGCAGATCAATAAAGAACTTGGTATCAATGATTCGGGTCTGAATTACAAAGCAACTATTGAATCAATAAGAAGGCTTGCTCACGTCAGCATCGAACTGGAAACACGAAAAAAGGATTTATACCTTGGAGAAAGTTGGGATGGTCAAACGATCAGACTTGTCGATATTCAATGGCGAGCTTATGAAGAAGACGGGTTGATATTTGCCCAATTCTCACCGCTTATGGTTAAGTGGCTTAAGGAACAGGCGACCTTCCATAACTGGAAAATGCGCAGGCAGATATCCTCAGCAAACGGTAGGGCACTTTATCGTTTCCTTTGCACCCAAGGTAACTATTATAAAAAAGAGCTTGAGTACATAGCAGATGTGATCCATTGGCATGGCGATCGCTCCCGTTTACGTCCGCGTATGGAAGCAGTATTAAAGCAACTTCGTGACCAGTTTGATTGGTGCGATTTTGTCATACACGGCACAGGAAGAAGTGAACCTTTTGTCCTTGAATTTTCAAGACGACGGAAGAATTAAATTAACGAATATTTACATTTTATCCCACCTAAATAGCATCTCTTTGTAGTGGATATGGCTTAGTCTTTGTCCATCTAGATAAAAACAGGATGAATGGCGATATCCACTCTTCAAGGACTGCTCTAGTCATAAGATTTCTGAATCTGCCAAACATTAAATCCGTCCGTTAACTTCAAACAGATAAGGGCATAGGTTATATGTTATGTGTTTCAAAGCTTTATTGACCATCTATTCGCTACTCGCGGACAATTTTCAATGCACGTAACAAATACTTAATTTATTCGAGATACTGAGTAAGAACGTTATCAACTGTAGAAGTGTCCGGTACCGGACAAAATTTTGACTTAAGAATTTCTTACATTTCTGCCCAAATTTGACCTCGTCACCAGCCTGAAGGAAAGAGCATCCCGTGGCGGTCCGGCTGTAGCAGCCGGAGTGCTACTGTGGGTTCTTGGCTTAACAGCCTAATCGCACGAGAAATCTCCGGACTAGCTAATCCGGCATGTCTTACCCGTAGTGCATTGATTGCGCCGACCAGATACCCTCAAATCCTATTTCACATACCTCAATTGCGCTTGAGTTAGCCCATTCTCTTTGGCGACACGGGCCCAACATGAATAATTCCAGCGGATTTTTGGGTGGAGTAACTCTGAACTGTCCGCTATACCAAGCAAGTTTGCTCAATTGTCGCTGGAACTCATACCAGCATTGATCTCAGGTAGCCGTGTCTGGCCCTAACGCGCTTTCCCAGTTCGTTGGGCAGTTTATGAACCTGCAGCCCTTCCATACACACTATCGCGGCATATTAGCTGTCGCTTAAAGCAGTAACTATAAAGATGGCGGAAGCACTCTAATTGGCCACAATTTTCACCAATTTGTCAGGAAAGCAAAGCGAGAGCGAGCGAAGTTAAAGTAAATTCTGAAAGGAATAGCACCGGGCGGACTTTCGGTTGTGAAAACTAGGGGCTCGCCAAACATCGTCGAGTGGTGCGAGATACAATGCTTTAATCCACCTGCGGGGTCAAAGCCAAATTGGCGCTGATGGCTAGGGGTACCGAAGGCAGCCAATATAGACTCCTGATTTTCGATCCTTGTATGGGTGAAAATCTTATTCACTAGAAGAAGTCACTTGCCAATTTTGCTCAGTTGCTTTCTTCGTGTACTGAAACTACGGTGAAATAAAGGTTCGTTAAGTTTGGGTTAGCAGGCTGTTGAATTTGTATCTTTGGCACTTTAGGGAGTCTATATCTAGTAGCATTCTTAGCAACAGTCAGCAATATGTAGTCAATTTTGTCACTGCGCAAACGTATATCAACCATTTTTTCAACAGCCTGCTAATTAAGCATATCCTTCATGTAGCCCTACTACGGAGAAAGAAATTGAAATTTTATACTTCATCGAGCTTTATTGAGTACGTACCTTGTTGATTTTAATTCACATAGGAGCAAATTGAGCTCAATTGAAGGGGTTAGAAAGTATCTTAATGTAGCGACACTACGGAGACAAAGTAGAACTTGGGGCCTACGAAAATTTGATATCTCAAATTCCAGTACTTGTAAAATCAATTGGTTACAAGTTAATTCTTCACGAATAGAGCATTCATCAGAGGTTACCTGAGCTTGAATTTAGAAGATTCAATAATTCTTATGTGTAGCAATACTACGGAGATTTGTTGTGATCCTTAGTTAAAATGTCCGGTGCCGGACAGAAGGTATCTGTATCGATTAAATCGTACCAACAAAAAATTGCGAAGTTAAGAGGATCAAACAGAACGAATTCGATCTCGCCCCAACATTACTTTTATGTCGTTCTACTACGGAGTAAGTAGTTGATATCGCCTAAATTTGCGGGAAATTGTCGTTTGGAGGTTGAAGGTCCTAAAATTTAGCAGGGGTACATCTGAGTTGAAATTGGACATTTTTTATGTAGTGCTACTACGGTAGTAAGACAAGTAGAAGTTACTGTGCGTTATTCACGAGTTCGGCATAACTTTGGTGTCCGGTACCGGATATTGCACCAAATGAAATGTTAGATAAGTAGGGTATTGATCTTCATGTAGCATGACTACGGTAAACAATTGGCTAAACCCTCTGTAAAAAACGCAAGGATACAAATGATCCTTCATGTCGTTATACTACGGAGAAAGCAGTGGGTTTTGTCGACAATTGTTGCGTGCGGCAGGGCAGGGCAGGGCAGGGCAGGGCAGGGCAGGGCAGGGCAAACATCCTAAACCGCATATAACCTATTGATTTTATTTTGGTGTAATTAAGGGAAATAGGTTTTTCGAGCTTCCCCTCGCATGAACATGGAGCGTAATTAAGGTAAGCTTCATGTCGCGAGACTACGGATGATTCTGGTCCCCAAACATTAAAGAATTTATGTGGAAACTAGAAAGTAGTGCTTTCCTTATGCTTCTGGGATGGAATCACCTTAAATGTTGAATGTGGCGTTTAACTTCATGTCGTTATACTACGGAGTAAGAAATTAGCGGTAGGGCGATTTATTCATACTGCTCAGCAATATATTCATGTCATCTTTGTATTCTCCGAAATGGGTATCAAAGTCAAATCAAATTCAATTTAACGAAATTATTTTGGTTTTATCCGCCGATGACTGCGGCGGTACTTAGAAAGACTAATTTAATACTATAGAAAGACTAAAATCTTAGTCTAGCTGGATTTCTTTATTAATTTCAGTAAGTTAACGATCGAATTCGTTTATTTCATGTTTCTTTAAAACGGAATAAACGAAGCGCTACTACGGTCTTAATGGTTAAAAAAAACGGGATTAGTGTTCACAAACAACGAAACTAACGCAGTTTGAATACGGAATGTTGTGGATAACTATGGGTGGCTGTTGATAACTGTTGCGCATTTCTCCGCTCCATGAGCAATTTGTATCGGAACTGAATCAATATCACAATAATTCGTTTGATAGATTACTGATCTGACAATAAGGGCTTGTGGTGGGTGCTCAAAGTTCAAGAACAAATACTTTGCCTACTTGATTGTTATTTTCAATTTCTTATCGAGCCGTTCTGTGCTTTTTTCAAACCAACGATTTCCTATGATACGATGATGATCGGCAGTTTTCCCAAAGGCATCCTTGCTAGATGACGATTACATTAATTAGTCGACTTCAGTTCGGGACTTCGCCAGGCTTCTAAGACAAATTCCACCAATTCGGTAACGCATAAGCGAATTAGCTGAAACCCGGCGATCAGCAGAATCGCTGCAGAAAACAGAACGGTCATAGCAACTAATAATATTTTCACCAGGCCCTCCATCAAACCAGTCGTGTTGGCTGTGGGGGAGCATTGTTTCAGTTTTTATTGATATATCAAGTCGATATGGAGCAACAATCTGTTGCGTGACTGAGGCGATTTGGCACACTTCAATGGGTTGGCTAACAAACTTGATGTGAAATATTTTTGGGTAATGATCTGAGCAAGACGCAGCTTAACAAACGCTAACTTGTAGGTTGTCGATCTTCTAGGCTCGCGTAACCCCTTTGAATCCTAATTTGTCCAGGTTGAGTTGTTCAACAATGACATCAACGACCCAAATAGGATTGTCCTCGGCGACAAGTCCTCCAGTTGCTCAGGAAATAGGTTTACCTGAGTTCGGTCTGTACTCTGAATGAGCGCTTCATCTACACTCCCGGTTAATTGGTCGTGAGATTTTTTAATAAAGCTAGCGCTTTTACACAGCCTGGGTCGATAGCGACACAAACTCTGGAAAAAGTTTTGCTCATTCTGAGTCGTTTACAGAACGATATCCCCTTTATTGGTTTGTCCCTCTTGTAAGCGTTTTTGCATCTCACTTTCCTTTTCGGCATCAAATATATCGATGGCAGTATTTAGCGGAACGATGTTTTTTAATACCAGATTACATAAACCAGAACGCAAGGCTACAAGCTTCACCAATCGCTCATCCTCAGGATGCTCTTTAGCTAAATTTTCGCTTTTGGTCTCCAAGGATGGATCTAGGCAAAAGTTTTTTGGTTTGTCTTCAGGCCAGAGCTTTTCATCACCCTCTGCAAAGGCCACACTGGAAAAAATCCACAGTGCCAATATTATTCTTTCCATGTCTGCTACCCGTTTCTGGCTTGCGTTGACCAAAGTGTAGTGCCAATTGTGATTGACGCCAACATTGCGCGCTAGTCTAAATCGGGGCTATGCAACGCTCATCCTCATGCCGTGGATTATTGACCCAATCGCCGACCGACGTCGCAATCATGTGGGTATAGGCCGAGGCATCGAGCAACCGATAGGCATGGTCCGCATCCGCAGCTTTGTTGAGCCAGTCGTGATAATGCTCCGGTGAAATGATCACCGGCATTCGCTCATGAATGGGTTGCATCAATGCATTGGCAGCGGTGGTAATGATGGTGCAGGAATACAGGGTTTCCGTGTCGTGCTGCCATTGCTCCCATAATCCGGCAAAGGCGAAGGGCTGACGATCATCGCGGTGGATGTGAAACGCTTGTTTGCCATTTCGGCTCTCCCACTCGTAAAAGCCGTCTGCGGGAATCAAGCAGCGTCGATGTTTAAACGCACTGCGAAACGAGGGCTTTTCCCGTAGGGTTTCCATGCGTGCGTTGATCAGGTGCGAACTGTTTTTGCTGTCTTTCGCCCAGGAGGGCACCAATCCCCAGAACAGATTCACCGCCTTACGTGAGCCATCATCGAGTTCGACGACAGTCAAAATCTTCCGACTCGGCGCAATGTTGTAACCGGGCTGAAATCGAATCTGCCTCAACACCTGAAAATGCTCGGCCAGGGTTGCCGCGTCAGTGGTCAGGCTGTAGCGACCGCACATGGCTGACACTTGAATAAAGAACAAATATAGAACAAATGCATTTTCGACGGTAGACTATGCAGCCCTAGAAGTTGCCATGGAGCGATGATGTCGAATCTGCCGTTACAGTTCAAGTTGAAGCGTCGTGCGTTTGCCGGGTTGCATCTGGATTACCCTGCCATCTTGACGCCCAAGTGGCCGCTGTCTGCATGCCGCTTGCCGTTATTCGCCAGCAAAGTCTCGGCGGGCTTCCCGTCGCCGGCGGCGGATTATGTCGACAAAACCCTTGATCTGAATGAACTGCTGATTCAAAAACCGGCAGCCACTTTTTTTGTCCGTGCTCAAGGCGATTCGATGTTAGGGGCCGGCATTCATCCCAACGACATTCTGGTGGTGGATCGCTCGATAGAACCCGTGTCAGGCAAGATCGTGATTTGCGCGTTGAATGGTGAACTGACGGTCAAACGCTTGGTATTGGACGACGAGCAATGGAAACTACGCGCTGAAAATCCGGCCTATCCGGATTTTCTACTCCACGACGAGCTGGAGCTGGTGGTTTGGGGTGTGGTGACCAACGTCATTCATGCCGTGTGACGGAGTTCGTTACCCCTCCAGCCAATCTGATCGGCCTGGTCGATTGCAACAATTTTTACGTCAGCTGTGAGCGGGTGTTTCGGCCAGACCTGATCGGTAAACCGGTGGCCGTACTCAGCAACAATGACGGCTGCATCGTTGCCCGCAGTAATGAAGTCAAAGCGCTGGGCATCAAAATGGGCGTGCCGTTGTTTCAGGTGCGGCAGTTGGTGGATCAGCATCAGATCCAGCTATTCTCGTCCAATTACACGCTGTAGTAAGTTATTTGGAATCAAAATTATTGGTGCCATAATCTGGTGAACAGATTTAGTTCCGAGTGGAGTTACACGTTCATGACTAATCTCGTTTGGGAACGTTACCCCTTTCTTTCTGAAAACCCGTACGGTAGATCATGGCTGGTTCTGCTGGGTAACTTGGGACGTGCCGACGCAACGCTCGACGCCTATGCGCGCGCACTCAGCAATTACTTTAGATTTTGCCAAGGCTTGGGAGTGGAAGCCGAAAAAGCCACGCTGGAGCACGTCTCCCTCTATGTTCGGTATTTGGGTGGCGATGCTCAGGATGGAAAAAAGTCATACCGCCACTCGAATGCTACGATGCAGCAATATCTTACGGCAGTTCGCCTGTGGTATGACCATTTGGTTTACCAAGATATTCGGGACTTTAATCCAGTCCCTCGTGGCACTTATCTGAATCGAAATAGCGACTACCATCCTGGATTTGCGCACGGCTTGATTCGGCGACTTAAACTACTACCTGCCATTCCCTCGGAAGAGGATTGGAAAAAACTCATCGAAGCGGTTACTCAGGAATCTCTTCGAAATAGATTGATGTTCGCTCTGGCTTATTATGGCGCCTTGCGGCGTGAGGAATTGGTGAATTTGCGTGTCACCGACTTCGATTTTGCTCATCGCCTCATTCGTATTCGACCCGAAACCACAAAGAGCAGTACACCTCGAACAGTCTGTTATGCCGCTACTGCTGGAAATGCATTGAGCGAATATTTGGTTTATCGTCATCGGATCAATCAGCAAGCCGGATTAGTATTTTTCTCCGAATCACGCCGCAACGCTGGTCAGCCAATTTCGAAATGGACCTGGAGCAAGATTGTCGAAGGCTTGGCAAAACAGGCCGGTGTCGAGGGCTTTAGTACACATAGCTTGCGCCATCTGCGTTTGACTCACCTCGCACAAGCTGGCTGGAAACTGCATGAGCTGAGTGCCTATGCGGGACACCGCAACCCGCAAACGACATTGATGTACCTTCATCTTTCCGGCGCAGACCTACTAAACCGGATGACTGAGGCCATCCGTTATGCCGATGCCAAAATCGACGCGGCTTTATTTGCGAAGATGGAGTAATGCCCTATGGCTCAATTAGATTCTGTAAGTGCGAAGAATTGGCAATGGCCTCTTGACTTGGCTCAGTATGATCGAAGTCCATATCTATCGGAAACTGAAGAATGTGCATTGGTCAGTTGGAGTAATACCATGAGGGTTAGAGCCGCTGTGCCAAGGCTTTATTTGCCGCTACGGGATGTGGCGGCTTTGAGTTCAAAGCAAAGCCTGCTAGAAAGGCACGCCAAAGCTCAGACCGCTATCCTGCAAGAGATTCAGCGAACTCAGCAGCCCTACTGGGCTTGGAGTCAGCAGGCTTGGATTGATTTAGTCTGCCACCCATTAATCCACTCAAGCGCACGACTTTTCATCACCGCGAATGCTTATCTTCTTTGCGATTTCCGCCTCGTCCATTGCATTGGCCCTATATTTTATTTATCCGGTCTTGGGCGATTGATTTTCGGAGAAGAACTTTTCGAACGCGAATGTGGGCGTTTACATCAGGCTTTACAGAAAATTGGGTATGGCAAAGTTAATCTGCAACAGAATTTTCCATCCATCCTGGCAGCGGTAATGCTGGAAAACCGCAACCCCTACCTAGAAAGTTTCGATACCGAACTCTTGGAACGCACCCGTGAAAAGTACAGCGCCCAAGCTCACGGTATCGGCAAGCTCTCCCACGGGTTGGCCGCACTGGGAATCCTGCCCGAGCCACTCCGGATGCGCAATTATGTCTCATGGAAGGAAAAAAGCGGTGGTGGTATTGCGCCGCAATGGGTCGATTATTGCCGGCGATGGCGGGAAACATCGACCTTGCAACCTAAAACACGGGAGTCTAACTACAGCTATATTCTGCGTGCTGGCCTGTGGCTAGCCCAAATTCATCCAGAAATCACCAGTCCGGCGGATTGGACGGTCGAAACCTGTGCTGATTTTCTCGCAGCCCTAAATCGGCTCAAGGTTGGCGAATGGCAGCTTCATTCGTTCGACTATACTGGGCGAGTTAATCTAGGAACGCCGCTTGGCGCTAATTCCAAACGCTCCGTACTGTATGCCATGCGGCGTTTCTTCCGTGACATTCAACATTGGGGCTGGGTCCGGCTGAAGTTTAATCCGTATTATCATTTGGCCACACCGAATTCAATCTTGAGATTATGCGGCCCTAATCCGCGAGCCATAGACGACAATTTTTGGCTCAAATTGGTATGGGCCAGCCTCAATCTTGAAGCAAACGATAAATTGAGTGAGATTTGGTATCCCTTAGAAATGTTGCGGGCGATCAGCGTCGTATGGACTCATGCCGGACTGCGCCAGAACGAAATCATCCGCCTTCGCGTCGGCTGTGCGCGAGCCCAAAATGATCCCATTATTGATGAAACGACCGGCACAACAATTGCCGCCGGTACATTATGCTATTTAGATGTGCCGGCCGGCAAAACCTTCACCGCCTTCGCAAAACCGGTGAGTGCAATCGTCCGGCAGTTTATCACTGAATGGGAAGCAATTCGGCCTGAACAAGGTTTCTTAATCGATCCCAAGACAGGTGAACGCGTACGGTTTTTGTTTCAGTACCGTGGCAAGACGATTGGACACTCGGCAATCAATGATACGATCATCCCGATGTTATGCGCCAAAGCCGGATTGCCTGTAGAGGACAGCAGAGGCAAAATCAGCAGGGGACGGGCCTCGGCTGTCACTGCCTTAGCTAGCGTACCTCAAGGGATGTCCCTATTTGATTTGATGCGATGGTCAGGTCATCGCAGTCCAAAATCTACTTTGTACTACATTCGGACAAAACCAACGCAGTTAGCGGGCGCTTTTGCGAAAGCTGATCAGATGTCACACCTAATCGAAGTACTTATCGACCATACAGCCGTGGTCAGTGGAGCCGCAGCCAAGGGTGAGCCTTACCGATATTATGATTTAGGCTCCTCTTATTGCTCGAACCCCTTCTGGAGTACCTGCCCACACCGTATGGCCTGCGCTGGCTGCGACTTCAATATACCCAAGGATTCGGTCAAGGGTGAAGCACTGGCGGCCAAAGCGTTTTTGCACCGTTATCTTGAGGAGGTGCCATTAACGCCCGAGGAACAACAGATCGTCAAGGGCGACCTGCAGAAGCTGGAAGTCATGCTGGACAAGCTAAAAAATGTTCCAACCCTGGATGGCAGAACGCCGCAGCAAATTCATGGAAATGAAGTTACCTAATTAAATAGAACAAAATTAGAACAAAAAGTATACTTTGGCGCCACTTAAAAAGCTTATTCCTATGCCCGACCCACGCAATTCCCTTTCTGCACTGCCGCCGCGACCCCTGATTGCCTTAGTAGACTGTAACTCATTTTATGTCAGTTGCGAGTGCGTATTCCGTCCGGATTTATGGGATAAGCCGGTAGGCGTACTCAGCAATAACGATGGTTGCTTTATCGCTAGGAACAAGGCTTTAAAATCCCTCGGTGTCAAAATGGGGGTGCCGCTCTTTCAAGTGGCCGACTTGGTTAAAAAACATGATGTCCATCTATTTTCATCAAATTTCGCGTTGTATGGCGACATGTCATCCAGAGTGATGTCATTATTAGAGACATTTTCACCGAGCACCGAAATTTATTCGATTGACGAGGCATTCTTAGATTTGACCGGGATTTGTCAGCAAGACCCTATCGGTTATGGTCTCACTATTAAACAATCGATCCAGAAAAATACCGGCATCCCAGTTTGCGTCGGAATGGGGCCGACTAAAACGTTGGCGAAACTGGCAAATTTTGCCGCTAAAAAATGGCCTAAAACCAACGGTGTTGTGGATTTGTCCTGCCCTCAACGGCGGGAGCGGTTAATGCGCCTGTTACCGGTCAATGAAGTCTGGGGTATAGGTTCAAGCCTAAGCCAGCAGCTCTCGCAACTCGGCATTCACACCGTCTGGGCTTTGGCGCAGCAGCCCGTTCAACGAATGCAGTCGCAGTTCAGTGTTGTTTTGGCTCGAACGATCATGGAACTCAATGGCATTTCCTGTCTGGAGCTTGCAGAAATAGCGCCGGACAAACAAGAAATCATGTGTTCCCGAAGTTTTAAGCGGCCTTTAGATAATTTGAAGGAATTATCCGAAGCTTTAGCCGAGTTCTGCAGCCGGGCGGCGGAAAAGCTCAGAGCACAGGATTCGACAGCAGATCGTTTAACCGTGTTTATCAGGACTAACCCGTTTAATCCACAAGAACCTCAATATCAACGTTCAGCAACTTTGAAATTGGCAATAGGCACGCAAGATACACGCAGGTTGATCAATGTTGCCAAGCAGTTGTTGCAAGGTATTTACAAGGAGGGTTACCGTTACCAGAAATGCGGAATCCAATTAAGTGGCCTTTACCCCAATACCATGCCTGGCCAGACGGATTTGTTTGCCAACCCAAAATCTTCAAAGGAGCGAGAGTTAATGGCCTGCTTCGATAAAATCAACCATCGGTTTCCTAAGTCCATATCTATAGCCGCCACAGGATTAAACAAAAGCTGGCAGTTCCAGCCCGAACGCATGTCAAAACGCTATACAACCCAGTGGGATGAGTTGGCGATTGTAAAATGCAGCTAGCTAATCATTACTTAGAGTGAGCAAAAAGATACCTGATGTGCTTACTGGATGGGTAGTGAAAGGCAAGCAACGACCCCTTGGAGACATTGACGGAGGTCTGCTTTATAGAAGCCTATTTTGAGTGATCAATTTCAACTGTGCAGGCAAATTAACGGACTTTTGTATAGAGCGCGCATAGAAGAAAGACCCTGCCCGACATGCTCGAGAGAGTATTGTTTATATGCCCATAAGAAGATATGGGAGCATGATAAATTCTCAACATAATTGACGGTTGAGCGAACAATCCCCGGGCACGATTAACGTCGAAGATGGCTTTTGTGGGAATGCCAAACGACAGATGCCGGAAGTGTTCCAAAGCTATTTGAACAAGAATCCGTTCGGCAGAATGGGAACAGCCGAGGAAGTCGCCAACATCGCCATTTTTCTGTGTTCACTTGCCGCTTCCTTTGTAACTGGGGCCAATATTCATGTCGATGGCACCCTGTCGAGCCGGGTTAACTACTGATTACCCAGGTTTTACAGTCTCGATGATCGATTGCTTGCAGCCTTACAATTCGCTTACCCTGATTCTAGGCAATAAGAACAATTTTTTCGTCTATATTTAAATGATTATAGGTAGCTCACCGACTCGATATCCGCTGCCCCTGGATTCGGCTTGGTGAGGGGCATCTCCTCAAGGCCATTCGATCACGTATGGATTTAGATGATAGACCGTTCATTGCTTGAAGTGTCATCGTATCGGATTTTCATCCGATCACAACTGATCATCAGTACGGTGATTGCGCTACTGGAAGCGCTGGCCATGCTGCTCATGGACAAATTGCCGATTACAAGGCCTTGGCTCGACCGATGACAGAGGCCCTAGTCGAATTGATTGATGCACTGCAATTTAGAGTAAACAGCGAGTCATGACATGAGTGATGAATTCAACTTTCAGGAATTCAAAGCAGCTGAACGCCTACCAACGCCGTCCGGCACGGCTTTGGCCATCATGCAATTGGTGCAGAGGGATGATGCCGATGTGCTGAAACTGACCGAATTGGTCAAATTGGATCCTGCACTGACTGCACGCATCCTCAGCTTCGCTAATTCCGCAGCTTTTGGAGCGCGTCGCCCCATCGCCAACATTCATGATGCCGTGGTCATGATGGGCGTGCAGTCCGTACGCAATTTCGCTTTGAGTCTCTCGTTGGTAGGCGGTCATAGTAACGGACGCTGTCCGGAATTCGATTATCGCTTGTACTGGGCACAGGCCTTGGCTAAGGCGGTTGCCATGGCCGCCATTACCAGCCGCGAACGTACGATTGCACCGGACGAAGCGTTTACCTTGGGCTTGTTGTCGGATATTGGCAAACTGGCATTGGCCTCGGCGTGGTCCGATCTTTACGGCGGATGTCTGAAATCGTCGCAGGCGGGCAACTTACTGCATCTGGAACGCGAGTGCTTTGCGGTCGATCACCAGGAGCTCACACTGCTTTTATTACAGGACTGGGGGCTGCCGGCCATCTTTGTCGATGGGTTAAAACTGAGCTTCACATCGGACAGCAACGAAACCTCGCGTGCCCACCGTCTTGCCGAGCAATTGGCCTTCGCAGAGCAAATCGCACGCCACTGTGTTGCCGATGAGACCGATCGTGTCACGTTGATGCCTGCATTGCAACAACAAGCGCAACACCATAGCGACGATGTCAGTACGATCGACGCCTTCTTGGCAGAGGTCGAGGACCAATGGCGGCAATGGGGCCAGCAGATCAATATCGACACCGAGGTCCGTTGGCCCGCGATGAACCAAGCCAATAAGGAAGTAATTGCTTCACTCGAGAATACGGCTCAGAGCGATTTGCCCGGGCTGGATATTATGTTGGTCGATGATGATCCCATTTTATTGGCGCGGCTGTCCAAACAGTTGACGGCAGTCGGGCATCGCGTGGTGACCTGTCGCGATGCCGAAACGGCGCTCAAGCAATTGCTCGAACAGTTGCCTGACCTGCTGATCACTGATTGGCACATGAAGCCGATGGACGGTGTGGCGCTCTGCAAAATCCTGCGGCAATCGGTGTTTGGCAAAAATCTCTACGTCATCATGTTGACGGCGGCTGAAACCGAAGACGAGCTGGTTGAAGCTTTCGATGCCGGCATTGACGATTATGTGATCAAACCCGTGAGCCTAAGGATCTTGTTAGCCCGCATTCGCGCGGGTCAACGTCTCGTCAAACTGCAGCGGGAACTGGAAAAGGAAAAGCAGGACATCGAACGCTTCAGTGCCGAATTGTCTGTCGCCAACCGGCGGCTGGTCACCATGGCGAACACCGACATTCTGACCGGCTTGCCCAATCGTCGATATGCTTTGACGCGCCTAGAACAAGAGTGGGCGACGGCTCTGCGCTATCGAAGGCCCTTGAGTGTCTTGATGCTGGACCTGGATTTTTTCAAATCCATCAACGATACCTTGGGCCATGATGTGGGTGACGCTGTTTTAGCCCATGCGGCCAAGATCATGAAAGCCGCGGCCAGGGCCACGGATATCGTCTGTCGCTTCGGCGGGGAAGAATTCCTGGTGGTTGCTACCAATACCGAAGGCGCAACAGCCGTGTTACTGGGTGAGAGAATACGCAAGGCTCTTGAAACCCATCAACCCGAAGGACTGGTGCTGAAACGGCCCGTGACCGTCAGTGTGGGTGTCGCTGGCTCGGTCGGTGACAAGCCAGGTTGCCAGGCACTGGTAACCTTAGCCGATCAGGCCTTGTATAAAGTGAAAACCAGTACCCGCAACGCGGTGCAGTTGGCACCTTTGTAATCTGCCCATTAGTTAGTAAGCATAATTAATGCACAACATCGGAGCCAAGAACAATACGCCCCCCAAAACTGATGCAGGGCATTAGAGATTTTGTGTGTCGAAATGAGTGAACGATCAATCGAAAATGGAGGCAGCATGAACAAAATTGCCATTAATAACAACAGCTTGAGCTATAGAAATGGGCTATTTTCCTTCATGGCCATTTCTACGGGCATAGCTATGCAAAATTGGCTGTTAGCTCTTAACATTCAATATACTCCTAACCTATTGACCACTTTTATAACATTCAGTCAGGATATATTCATTGCTGGATTCACTTATTTTTTGACTAAGCGGGCATTTAGAAAACGGATACGCGCGCTCGAGCATCATTTTCAGACGATTCTCGATACAGAAAATATTAATCTGACATCGCGGATTCCTGTTCCTGAAAAAGACATTCTCGAGAGTATCCTGGCGGGCTTGAATGGATTGCTTGATCGCAGCGATAACGCCATCGTGACAATTAGGGGGTCGGTGGCTAGATTGGTGCCTATGGCGCAGGAATTGAAAGACACTTACAGCGCCATCACCCAAAAAACTGCAATGCAAACGGAAATCAGCCGCTCGGTCATTAGTGCGATCAATGAAGTGTACACGTCAAACCAGTTGGTCAATCAACGCACGGATGAAATCATCGAGTCTGCCCGTTCTGGACTCGCGCGCGTTACCGAGAATGAAAGATTGGTCAACGAAATGGTACTCAGTATCGATCATTTGTCCAGTCAACTCGCCAACGCCTCGCAACAGATCGAAGCCTTACACGTCAGTAGCAGTCAAATTGGCAAAATTATCGAAGTCATTAAAATGATTGCCGATCAAACCAATTTGCTGGCACTTAATGCGGCCATCGAAGCGGCACGCGCCGGTGAATATGGTCGGGGGTTTGCAGTTGTGGCCGATGAAGTGAGAACACTGGCGGAACGGACGCGGCTATCGGCAATTGAGGTTCAACAAACCATTGAGCGTATTCAACAAAGCACCTCGGCAGCAGTTGCTACGATGGTTAGCAGTCAGGCGCGATGCAGGAGTCCATGACAAAATCCGCTCAGACGGAAGTTCAACTGAACGAAATACGCAAATCTACCCAACACATTAATGATGTTGCCGACAACATTCGGTTATCCATCACCCAGCAAACCGCCTTTGTCGAAAAAACCCGACTAGCCTCTGATACCCTGGCCGAGTTAAATGCTGACGCCTTGGAAAACACGCGAATACATGCCGTATCCAGTGATGACTTATTCAAGCTAAACGCCGTATTGAAACAACAATTAGAAAAATTTGTAGTCAGCGACGCCTCATGGCATATCAAAAAACGGGAAAACTCTCGTGCTGCAAAGGAGGAATCACTTAGTTCGCAAACCGGCGAAGCAGCAGACGATATTGAACTTTGGTAGAGAGAAATTCGAATTTGACAGATTGTTGCCTGGGATCCATCGGAAACGCCTAAGCCAAAGCCCGGCAAAGCAAAACTACGAAGGTAGCACGGCTATGTCTGAGTCCAAATGGTGTTGATGTCTGCCACACCTTACCTGGGATGTTGAAGTCCGTATTTGTCTGCGTAACTGTTCACCGATAAAGGCAGCTTTACGGGGATAAATTCTGATCCTCGAATTTCCGCTATTTGGCCGAACCTGTGAGTACGCAATTCCGGATAGCTGACGTTCAGCTTTTTGCCCAGCTGAAGGAGTAGAGCGACCCCAAAGAGTCCACGAACGACGGCTATTGACCTGAGTTTTTCGGAAGTCAATTCGTCGCTATCCCACCAGTTCAGTCTTTACAGGTTCGTTTAATAAATAAACTCTCAAATTCCCCAGCAGGAACTGGCTTGAAATAAAGATAACCCTGGCCATAATCGCATCTAATAGAGTGAAGCAGATTGTGCTGCTCCTGCGTTTCCACGCCCTCGGCGATTACCTTTAGGCCCAGTTTATGAGCCATGACTACAATGGCTTCACATAAAACCAGATCCGAAGAGTCCGGTGCGAGATTCTTGGTAAATGACTGATCGATTTTCAGGTAATCAATGTCGAATTTTTTCAGATAGGCCAATGATGAGTAGCCGGTGCCAAAGTCGTCTATCGCAATCTCAATGCCCACATCCCGAAAATTTAGCAATTTATCCATTATTTTTGCATCCTCGCTCACCAGCAGGCGTTCAGTGATTTCAATCACTATGCTGTTCTGAAGCAAATGCAATTCCTGCATTTTGTCGAGCCAATGGCGATGGTTATTCTTTTCTCCGATGAACTGTGCCGGTGACATGTTAACACTGATTTGAAAAGTCTCTCCCCATACAGTTTGCCATTGCCTGACTTGCTGTACAGCCTGCATGAACACCCAGTCGCCAATTTCATGGATCATCCCGCTATCTTCTGCAATGGGAATAAAATCCGAAGGACTGATGCATCCATGCGCCGGATGTTTCCAACGCAACAAGGCTTCGGCCTTGTGGATCTCTCCGCTGTTAAGTTCAATAATGGGCTGGTAATAGACCTCGAGCTGCCTCAGCTCAAGCGCATGACGCAGATCGCTCGCCAGGTGAGCGCGAAACTCTGAAGCCTCCTGCAATGCTTTGGTAAAGAAATGAAAACAACCTCGTCCATGGTCTTTGGCGGCATACATGGCCTGATCCGAATTCTTGATGAGTTGGCTCTGAATTGTGGCATCCTCAGGATACATGGCAATGCCAATGCTGGCGGAAACAAAGGCTTCATGGCCACGAAGCAAGAATGCTTCACTTAAACAGGAGATGATGGCCTGAGCAATAGGGCCTACATCGGAACCATCGGTCAATTCGGAAAGGATGACCGTAAATTCATCGCCTCCAAGTCGAGCCAGTGTGTCGGAATCCCGCACCTGTTTTTTGATGCGTCTCGCAGCCTCAATCAGCAACAAGTCCCCGACATCATGTCCCAACGCATCGTTGACGTCCTTGAAATGGTCGAGATCGATAAACAACAGCGCGACAATGGAACCATCCCGATGGGCTTTTTTGATCTCTTGAGTCAACCGGTCGTGAAATAATTTTCGATTGGGTAAACGGGTCAATTGATCGAAAAAGGCCAGTTGTTCAATCTTCTCCAAGGCGGCATGCCAAACCGTAATGTCGTTAAAAATGGCGATTCGACGATGCACCGTACCGTCTGGATTCTTGATGGAGTTAATCGCAAGCCGTTCTGGGTAGATTTCCCCATTCTTGCGTCGATTCCAAATCTCACCGACCCACTGACCAGACGACTCAATTTCGCCCCACATAGTCTGATAGAACGCCAGATCGTGTTGCCCGGAGCTGAGAAGGTTCGGGTCTTTTCCTATGACCTCATTGAGAGAGTAACCGGTTATGGTCGTGAACGCTGGATTGACGGTAATGATGTTGTTGTCGATATCGGTAATCATCATGCCTTCACTTGTATTCTGGTATACGAGCGAAGCCATTTCGCGTTCAGTGATATCGGAGTGAGTGCCGATTATCCGTAATGGCCGACCATTGGCGTCGCGTGTAGTCACCTTGCCGCGTGACAGGACCCAAGACCAGTGTCCATCCCGGTGAACAACACGATGTTCATTGACGAAACTTTCGGTATTGCCCGCTAGATGCGCCTCAAGCTCGGATTTAACGCGGAGCAAATCATCTGGATGAATCGTGGCATTTTGGTTCGCCAGTTGGCCTTCGGACTCTATCAAACCCAGCAAGGGAAAGCAGTCGGTCGAACGATAGATCTCGCCAGTGGCAATATTCCAGTCCCATACGCCATCGCCTGCACCCTCCAGGATGAATTTCCAGCGTTCTTCACTGACTTTCAACGCTGCTTCGGCTCGTTGCCGTTCGGTTCGCTCTCTGAGAAGTTCCATGGTGCGTACGGAGAGGTTGTCGTACATGGTGAGGACGGTATCGATCAAAACCTCCATCGCACCACTCATTGCCTCGTCAGCCTGCGTTTGTGCGGTTTGCAAAGGCAGACCGGATTGTATGCCAAAGATAATCTTTGACATGCGCTTGTCTGTATCCAGGATATGGAAGGCCAGCCAATGAACCAAAAATCCGAGGATATCCTGGACAACGTCATCGATGGCTTTTACATTCTCTTCGGCTTTTAAATTGGTAAGCTTTGTGATGAAGGTGTCGTGGGTGAGATGATGGTTGGTAAATAGCGCGTCGTCGGCCAAGTGGGAATGCCAGATGGCTTCCTCGGTCTTGAAATGGTAGTCGGTATAAGCCACCAACTCATCAAAAACCTTGCTTAGAGTAATTGGGCAGGATCGATCAGCCAAATGGGCAGCAAGCTTATTTAAAATCCCGACAAGTTTTTTATGTTGCTGATCAATTAGAGCAATACCTGTTTCAAAGTTCTTGTCCCAAGGGAACACTTCAAACCGCTCTTTAAGTCCAGTTTCCATACTTTGCCCTTGCACATGGGAATCATAGATACCAAACCATACTACATTTGACGTAGTTTACAAGTTGCGTCCGATATGTGTAACGATCAAACAAGTCTAACCTGTTAACTGTCATGAAAGGCAGCTTTACGGTAGCGGAAATTTGTCACCGAATTTCCGCTTTTGGCCGTACCTTGGCATTCAAAATATGGGATTTTTACTACGGCCACAGCCGTGAAATATTTCATTGATTGTGGTACCAGATAAATCATCAAAAATAGCTTGCATTTTAATTCCACATAAATGCCGATATGTCGGCACGGGTGATGTCGATACTGGAAACCTTCGCGCCGACAGTGGAAGTCTATTCCATCGACGAAGCCTTTCTCGATTTCACCGAGTTGTATCTTTGTCGCCGAGACCCGATCGCTTATGCCAAACAGATTAAACAAGCCGTGCAGCGTCAGGTCGGGATTCCGGTCTGCGTCGGCCTGGGCCCGACTAAGACCTTGGCCAAACTCGCCAACTTTGCCGCCAAAAAATGGCCGCAAACCCGCGGGATACTGAATCTGTCCGATCCGCTCAGACGGGAAAAGCTGATGAAGATCGTGCCGATCGATGAAGTCTGGGGTATTGGTCGCCAGCTATCCAAACAACTCAATCAGCTGGGCATAAGCACGGTTTGGGATTTAGCCCGGCAATCACCGCAGAAAATGCAACAACGATTCAGCGTAGTCATGGCACGAACCATTATGGAGCTGAATGGCATTGGCTGTCTGGACCTGGAAGAAATTGCCCCCGACAAGCAGCAAATCGTTTGCTCGCGCAGTTTCAGTCGCAAATTGACCACGTTAGCAGAACTCAGCCCGGCGATAGCAGAATTTGCCTGCCGCGCCACCGAAAAACTCCGCCAGCAACACTCGGTGACCGGCTATGTCACTGCCTTTATTCGCACCAATCCTTTCGCCGAACACGAACCGCAAACCCAACGCGCCGCCAGTCAAAAACTCCAATTCCCCAGCCAGGACAGTCGATTGATTACCGGCATCGTCCAACAACTGCTAAAGGAAATTTACCGCCCCGGCTATAGCTATCAAAAATGCGGCGTGCAACTCAGCCAGATTCAACCGCAAGCCGCACCGGAACAATTCGATTTATTCGGTAGCCAGCAAACCCAGGAAAGCCCTGAGCTAATGCAAACCGTGGATCAGATCAATCGCCGGTTTCCCAAAGGCATTGCCATTGCCAGTACCAAAATCGACCAGACCTGGAAGCCTAAGGCGGAGAGGATTTCACAGCGCTATACAACGAATTGGCTGGAATTGGTTACGGTGAATTGCCGCTAGCAAATCAATTTAACCTTAATGCGTGATACTTTACTATTCGCACGTGCCATATCTCCCCTATAACGTGTTTGATCGCACTGTATAACCCGCGCGACCGCGCGACGTTCAAAGCGGCTAAGAGGTCGCGGCTCGGACTGATTCACCACTGATTTTGCGGACGCTCTAGGCCGAACAAATCATGCACTTCGTTGATGGCGCTGGAGGAAATCATGCCCATAACGAAGCGATTCATTATTTGATAATTTCCGGCAAACGGGGGCTGTGAACGCCTTCATATTCCAGGTGGCACAGGTAGAAAAAAGCCAGCTCGTTTAACGAGCCCAGCACTCGTCTGCTGTTGGTGTTGGCAAACCTGACTTCGGCAAAGTCGGTCATCAGATTTTGAATAAAGGTCTGCTCGAAACCTTCCTCGGCCAATACACAATGCAGATAGGATTTAAACAGTTGGATCAGTTGGGTAGCGTCAAGCTGGGGTACATCGGCAATCAAGAAATTGAAAAGCGTTTGGTCGTTGGCTACCAACAGACAGGGGCGACCATCGATCTCGATTAGATTGAGGTGCCACGAGCAGAAATTAGAGGTTTCGACACTCGCATCGACCAGGTCGGTTTTATTCAGCTTGAGTGCAGTTTGCCGCTTTTTGGTACAGCGTAAAACCAGCATTATTTGCCGCCCCAACGGTTAAACAAGATACGCATGATCGCTGCGTTGGCCAATCGCCGGTCAAATCTCTCAGAGTCGAAATCGCCGTCTGCCCATTCGAGCAAATGGGCAGCTTCTTCAGAATTCGGTTCCTCCTGCAGGACTTCCAGAAAATCGGCATAACCCTCCGGGCCGCCGACATCTTCCGGAGGACCAGAGCGTGCGCCATCCAATACCCAGGCGCCGCCTTTGGGATCGTTGTCTAAGTCGTTGCGAATCTCCTCGACGGTCACCAGGTGTTCCCAGTTATCACCCAGATCGTAGCGATAGAGCATAGTGTCACCGGTAGCCAGCAAGCGATTCAAATAGGCTTTACGCTCGTCCAGCATATCCAGCTCATCGCCAGGGTCCGGCAAGGCATAAAGCTTGTCTCGAATTTTAAACTGATGCAGGTGATAGTCGCTCCAGCCAAAGGCGGCCTGAATAAAGTGGTGTAACTTCGCCAAACTGATACGGCCATCGACTTCCAACCTTCGCCAGATCGGTGGGCGAATTTCATTAGGCCTAAGCTCGATGTGCAGCGTGTACAAGCATGGTTGACTGGTACTGTTGGTGTGTTTCTTACGAACGGGCTTTTGCTCGACCATGTTGAATCTCGATATATTAATGCGCTGTAGTTTAACCCCACGGCAACCGAATTCGAATCGACAATATTGATCGCGCGTTTTGATAAAGCGGCTTACACTACCCACTCGACTGATTCACCCGTGCAGGAGTTATCAGATGTCTTTATCCATGTTTGCCATTTCGGTTCCGCCCCTCGTCCGCAGTCTGACGCAATTACGATCCATTCTGAAAAAAGCAACTGATTTCGCAGAGACCAAAAGGTTTGATCCGTCGGTATTGGTCAACGCACGCCTATATCCTGACATGTACCCGTTGAAGCGTCAGGTGCAAATTGCTAGTGACGTTTCCAAGGGTGCTGTTTCCCGTTTAGCCGGACAGGAGCCTCCGAAGTTCGACGATGTTGAAAACTCGTTTGCCGAGTTGATCGAGCGAGTTGATAAAACATTGGCGCATATCAACTCGTTTCCCGCTGAGCAAATCGATGGATCGGAAGCCAAAACAATTTTGCTGCCCTTGCATGACCGAACATTGACTTTTACTGGCTTAACCTACGTGACAGACTTTGTGCTACCCAATGTTTATTTTCACGTGACTACTACTTACGCTATTCTGCGACACAACGGGTTGGAAATCGGCAAGAAGGATTACCTGGGTGACTTAGGTTGATTGTGGATTAATTCGAAAGCTGACATCCATTTTGTTTGGCTGACGGTGACATTTCGACCCCAATTTTACCGGTTGCTTTTCTACATTGCGGCCAGTCGGGGAAATCCAGATTTTGGAAACTGGCGGACTGCAAAGCAGCCGCTGGCGACCTCAACCAACCGGCCAAAAGCGGTCTGTGAAAAATACAAAATCAGTTTCTCCGAACGGCTGGTTTATAGCGATCATTTGACATCTGTATTGTGCTCATTTTCTAAACGCTTGAAATTCGCTAAACAGCATTGGCCTGATGGGTTTCTAATTTTACAAGCACATTCCCCGGCTTGAGTGCGTTGCATGACGAAAGCTTTGATCGGTTCTGCACGTTGATCTTTTAACGCCGATAAATACTGCGCGGTATCTATGTCAAAGCAATAACAAAGCGCATCGTTCCGAATCGATTGATAGCTTCGCAAATGCTGTTTGGGGATGGTGTTGCCGGCGTTGGAAAAGTAGGCAATCGGGCATGTTTTTGCCGGGCAAAAATAATAGCTGTCGGTAACGATTGACTGGTTCTCGGGAAACCGTACCTGATGATACAGCGTGAGTATGCCGACGCTTTTGCACGAGGAACCGCATTCAGAACAAATCTGCTTGGTTTTGGTGGAGCCGCAGCAATTAGACATAGACGCTATCCTCGGCCTTACCGAATAATAGGTGTGACGAGAGAACCCGGATAACCGGCATCTGTCGTGGCTTTGATCAAGGCTGCACTATCGGTTTTCTTGCTATCGAAGGTGACCGTGGCTGTTTTTGAATCGTAATCGACAGCCACTTTTTGTACGCCTTCGACTTTCTGCAAGGCTTTCTTTATGGTGACTGTGCACATAGCGCAGGTCATATTCTCTAACTTCAGTGTCACCGTTTGTTGTTGGTTTGGCTGTACCACTGTGGTTTCAGCATAGGCCATTGGCATCCATAATGTGGCCGGTAACAACAAACTTACCAGTAACAATCCGGAATTAATTGTCATATCGAGCCCTCTCAAGTCATGAAAAAAGGCGCTAACCAGGGAAAGGCCAGCAGTATCAAAATGAATGCGGAACCCAGCCAGAACAATCGGCGCTGTCGTTGTTGGTTGTCTGATGTGGCACATATTTCACCCGCATTACAGCGATCAGACGTTAGATAGAGCTTTCGATAGCCGAGTACTATAAAAATCAGGGCCATGACAATGAAAAATGGCCGGGCCGGTTCCATAGCCGTCAACGCGCTGATCCACGCACCACCAATACCCAATGACAGCAGCAAAAATGGCCCAACACAACAGGCCGAAGCCCCTACAGCGGCCAAAAGGGCGCCGATACCCAACCATGATGGGGTTTTTAAGGACGTTTCAGGGTCTGTATTCATAGCAATCTCCTAAGCCAAACCATGCTCAATGTTGGCAAGGAGTCTAAACCCTGTTGTTTAGAACAGAGTCAAGTAGGCGGTGGTGTCTTACTTAAAATTAGAGGTTGGTTGATGCGTCATCATCGCTAAACGCATCGAGAATAGCGCAACGTGCGGCTGGAGCTGTCTGCTGACAGTCGTTGACTAGGCTTTCCAATACCTGACGCAGTGCCGTTAAATCCCTGATTTGTCGATCGATCTGCTGGTATTTTTGCTCGGCGAGTTGCCGAACATCAGCACAGTGCGCCCCATCAAGGGCTAGTAAGGCAGCAATTTCTTTTAAGGTAAATCCGGCCTGTTGAGCGCGTTTGATAAAACGTATCTGGGCAATAGCATCAGCGGAATAAACTCGATAGCCGCTATCGGGTTTCGCTGGCTCTGTCAGCAAACCGATACGTTGATAGTGACGGATGGTTTCGATGCTGACTTCGGTTTGTTTGGCAAGTTTGCCTATGGTCAAAGCCGGCATTTTATTGAGCCTTAGATCAAAGGGTTTTATTGTCATGCAGTTTCCAATCGCTAGCCTTTAGGCGTCCAGATTTTATGACGTCAATAATGAAAAATTTCATCTACAATGATATAGATAAGTTAGACTCTGGCAAATATGATGCAACATCGCCTCACCACCATTCTATTAGTGCTCATGGCTATCATGCCTGTAGTGGTGGCGTTTGCTCATTATTCTGCACTCACCAGCCAGTTATCGGTTGCGCAAATGGTTGTCGTTGCCGATGAAATGGGCGATGAAGGAGTTTCGGCCTCCACACACGCCGATCATTGCCAGTCCGCCACAGCCAAACCGCACTTGGCCAGTTGCAGCTTTCATGTTTGCGTGGATTGCGGGATCACGTCATCTTTTAGGTTTATTCCAATCCAGGTGTCCAATAGCTATGGCTTTGGGGAAAAACCTAATTCCGCCTCGTTTCTTGCACCTCCCGACATAAAACCGCCGATTTTTAGCCTCTAAGCCGTTCAACGGTGGTGTTTCGCTGTAAGAAATAATCACCGCCCTTATGACGATCAACATCGGCCAAAGTCCGGCTGATTTTTGTTCGTCATGGTTATCACGAGTTTACGAGGATCATCATGACATCCTTTTTTCGATCAAGGCGTCTGCTGATGGCGACGCTGTTTATCGTCTGCCGCCTGGCCAACGCAGATGAGCAACCGCTATTGACGCTTGAGGCGGCCACTCAAAAAGTCATTCAGGACAATCCTGATCTGGCGCAAACCTTGGCCCGTGCCAAGGCGATGGCCGCCATTCCGTCGCAGGAAGGCAGCCTGCCCGACCCGCAAATCACCTTCAACGCGATGAGTTTGCCGACTAATAGCTTTAGCACGCGGCAAGAAGACATGACGCAAATCGGTTTCGGGCTTTCCCAGGGGATTCCCTTTCCCGGCAAACTGGCGCTACGCGAGCAGGCAGCGCTGTATGAAGCGGAAGCCGCTACACTGAATGCCGATGAGTTGCGCCTGCGTCTGTTGAGCGACGTCAAAACCCTGTGGTGGCAGGTTTTTTATCTGGATCGGACGGTGGAGATCGTCGATAACAATCACAAGTTATTGCAGCAGTTCGTCGATATCGCCCGCAGCAAATACGAAGTGGGCGAAGGTTTGCAACAGGACGTATTGCTAGCCCAACTGGAACTCTCCAAGCTGTTGGATCAGAAAATCAACCTTAATGGCATGCGGCGCAGTACCGTCGCCAAACTCAATGCACTGTTGGATCAACCCGCCAACCATTGGCTGCAATTACCGGCGCAACTCGCCTTGAATTTGCCGGAAATTAAACCCGAAGACCGGCTTTATCAACAAGCGGAAGTCTCAAGACCGATGTTGGAAAGCGACCGACAAGGCATCCATGCGGCGCAATCCAAGCTGGAACTGGCACATAAAGATTTTCTACCGGACTTCAACGTCGAAGCGGCCTATGGTGCACGCAACAACATGCTCGACGGCACCAGACGTTCGGATTTGCTGAGCCTGGGCGTCAGCATGAACGTGCCGATTTTTGCCGCCAGCAAGCAAGCCAAAGCCGTCGATCAGCGTACCAGCGAATTGATGCAACAACGCTACGCACTGCAAGATCGATGGAACGCGGTTCGTTCTGAAATTACCCAAAGTCACAGCGATTACCAGCGGGCCAAACAGCAATTCGTGTTGTTCGATACCGGCATCATTCCGCAGGCCCGGCAAACCGTCGCCTCAATGCTGGCCGGTTATCAGGTCAACAAAGTCGATTTTTTGAATCTGGTACGTAGCCAGATCACCTTGTTCGAATACGAAACCCAATACTGGAAAGCCTTCACGGAAGCCCAACAAGCACTGGCGCAACTGTGCGCGAATGTTGGCGAGGACGAAATTTATGAATAAGCAATTGTTATTAACCGCCACGGTGACCTTGGGGATAGGCTTGGCGGGCGGCTATTGGCTGGCTCAGCAACCTAAACAGGAATCGGCGGTTCAACCAGCAGAGGGCAGAAAGCCATTATTTTACAGAAGTGCCATGAATCCATCGGTAACGTCCCCGGTGCCAACCAAGGATGCCATGGGCATGGATTACGTACCGGTTTATACCGAGGATAATGCGCCCAAACAACCCAAAATTTTGTTTTACCGCAATCCGATGAATCCATCGGTGACGTCGCCGGTACCCGCTAAGGACAATATGGGGATGGATTATCTGCCTGTGTATGCCGAGGACGAGACTCAAAAGGACGCGTCAGCGGGCACTGTTAAAATTGATGCGGCGACGGTGCAAAACATCGGCGTGCGGACCGCGCGGGCAAAAAAAACCTTGCTCTCGCATGTGGTCAGAGCCGTAGGCCGTGTGGCGTATGACGAAGAGCATATCGTTCGGCTGCATCCCAAAACCGAAGGCTGGATTGAAACGCTACGTGCCGATAAAACCGGGCAACTGGTCAAGAAAAATGAAGAGCTGTTGAGCATTTATTCCCCGCAATTAGTGGCCAGCCAACAGGAATACGTGTTGGCCATCAATAATCTCAAAGTTCTGGAAAGAAGCCCCATCGAAGACATCCGTCGCGGTGCGGAAGACTTGGTGAAGAGCTCCCGCGAACGCTTGAAATTGCTGGATGTGCCCGAACATCAACTGCATGAATTGACCGATAGCCGAGCCATCAAAAAAAGCCTGCATATCCATACGCCGGCGGACGGTATCGTCATCAACATCGGCGCTCGTGAAGGCCAATACGTCACGCCGGAAACCGAGCTGTACATGATCGCCGACCTGTCTAAAATCTGGGTATATGCCGAAATTTACGAGTACGAATTGCCGTGGGTGAAAGAAGGCGATCCGGTTGACATGCAATTGGCCGGCATTCCGGGTCGCACCTTCAAAGGCCATCTGACGTTTATTTATCCGTATGCCGAAGCCAAGACTCGGACGATCAAGGTGCGTCTGGCCTTCGATAATCCCGGTCTGCTGTTAAAACCCGATATGTTTGCCGAAGTGACGATATTGGCCGGTAAACAGGTGGATGCCATCGTGATACCCTCGGAAGCGGTGGTTCGTTCCGGTGCGCATACTCAAGTTTTCGTGGTACGAGCCCCCGGCAAGTTTGAACCTCGCCCGGTGACAGTCGGTTTGGCGTCCAACGGCGATGTCTCGATTCTTCAGGGCCTCGATGCCGACGAGGAAGTGGTGACCTCGGCGCAATTTTTGATCGATTCCGAATCCAAGCTGAACGAAGCCACGTCGAAAATGCTGGAGCCTTCGGCGACGCCGGCGTCCGAACCGACTCGCTTGCAGACCGAGCAGGGAGCGCATCGCCATGACTGATTTCATCATCAATAGCGTCTTGAAGGACCGCTTCATGGTATTGCTGGGGGCAATTATCCTGGCCATCGGCGGAATTTGGTCGTTTAAAAACATGCCGCTGGATGCCATACCGGATTTATCGGATGTACAGGTGATCATCTTCACCGATTACGCCGACCAATCGCCGCAGGTGGTCGAAAATCAGGTGACTTATCCTTTAACCACCGCGATGTTGGCCGTGCCGCATGCCAAGGTGGTGCGCGGTTATTCGTTCTTTGGCTTGTCGTTCGTCTACGTGATTTTCGAAGACGGCACCGATATGTATTGGGCCAGGTCGCGGGTGCTGGAATACCTCAACTATGTGAAAAACCGCCTGCCGCAAGGCGTCACGCCAGCATTAGGGCCGGATGCCACCGGCGTCGGCTGGGTTTATGAATATACCTTGGTGGACAAGACCGGCAAACATGATTTGGCTCAGTTACGATCCATCCAGGACTGGTATCTGCGCTATCCACTGCAAACCGTGCCCGGTGTGTCGGAAGTCGCCTCGGTCGGTGGCTACGTCAAGCAATATCAGGTGGAAGTCGATCCCAATGCGTTGCAGGCCTATGAGATCCCGTTATCCACCGTGATGATGGCCATCAAACGCTCAAACAACGACGTGGGCGGCCGTTTACTGGAGCTCGGCGAAACCGAGTACATGGTCAGGGGCTTGGGCTATATCAAATCCATCGACGACCTGAACACCATACCGGTGGGCGTCGATGCCAACGGCACGCCGATTCGCTTGCAGGATGTCGCCCACGTGCAGATCGGTCCGGAGCTGCGGCGCGGCGTCACCGAACTCAACGGCGAAGGCGAAGTGGCCGGCGGCGTGGTGATCATGCGCTTCGGCGAAAATGCGCTGGCAACCATTGAAGATGTACGTGCGAAGCTGGAAGAACTGAAAAAAGGCCTGCCGGCAGGTGTGGAAATCGTCCCGGTCTATGACCGGGGCAGTTTGATCGAGAGGGCGGTGGACACCTTGAAAGAGGCGCTGAGCCAGGAGCTGATCATCGTCTGCGCCTTGGTCGCCTTGTTTTTGCTGCATTTGCGTTCGTCCCTGGTGATTGTCATCACCCTGCCGCTAGGCATCCTGATGGCCTTTATCGTGATGAAATGGCAAGGCATGAACGCCAACATCATGTCCTTGGGCGGCATCGCGCTGGCCATCGGCGACATGGTTGATGGCGGCGTGGTGATGGTGGAAAACGCTCATAAACACCTGGCCGAAGCGGCCGAGAAAAAACAAGCCAAGTTGACTTCACAGGAACGCTGGGAAGCCATCGGCAATGCGTCCCGCGAAGTCGGCTCCGGTTTGTTTTCGTCCTTGCTGGTGATTACCGTGTCCTTCCTGCCGATTATTACCATGGAAGCGCAGGAAGGCCGACTATTTAGCCCATTGGCGTACACCAAAACCTATGCGATGGCGGCCGCCGCGATCTTGACCATCACCTTGGTGCCGGTGTTGATGGGGTATTTCGTGCGCGGCAAGATCATTCCCGAGCAAAAAAATCCGATTAATCGGATTTTGCATGCCATTCATTCGCCGGTCTTAAGAATAGCGATGCGCTGGCGAGGTGCCACGCTGGTCGTGGCGCTGCTGTTGATGGCCTCGACCTTTTATCCCTTATCCCAATTGGGCAGTGAATTTATGCCGCCCCTGGATGAAGGCGATATTTTATACATGCCCACCACCTTTCCGGGCATCTCCATCACCAAAGCCAGGGAAGTCTTGCAACAGACCGACAAGATCATCAAGACCTTTCCGGAAGTGCATCATGTGTTCGGCAAGATCGGTCGGGCGGAAACCGCCACCGATGCCGCGCCGTTGATGATGGTGGAAACCACCATTAAGTTAAAGCCAAGAGAACAGTGGCCCGACCCGAACAAGACCACGCGGCAACTAATGGATGACATGGATAAGGCTATCCATTTCCCTGGTTTAGCCAACGCCTGGACCATGCCCATCAAGACTCGCATCGACATGCTGTCCACCGGCATCAAGACCCCGGTCGGCATCAAGGTCTCCGGTCCCGACCTGAACGTGCTGCAATCCCTGTCGCTGCAAATCGAACAGGCCATGAAAACCTTGCCGGACACTCTGTCGGCCTATGGCGACCGGGCGGTCGGCGGCTATTTCCTGGATTTCGACATCAACCGCGAAGCGGCCGCGCGTTACGGCTTAACGGTCGGCGACGTACAGGATGTAATCCAAAGCGCGATTGGCGGCATGAACATCACCGAGACCGTCGAAGGTCTGGAGCGCTATCCGGTCAATCTCAGGTATCCGCGCGATTTGCGTGACAATCCGGAAGCTTTACGGCGGGTGCTGATTCCGACGCCGACCGGTAGCCAAATCCCGTTGACGGCGGTGGCGAACATCGATTTCAAGCGCGGTACCGACGTGATCAAAACAGAGGATGCACGGCCCAATGCCTGGATTTATGTCGACCTAAAAACCTCGGACATCGGCGGTTATGTGGAGCAGGCGAAAAAGGCCTTGGCCGAAAAAGTCACGTTGCCCGCCGGTTATACCGTCACTTGGTCGGGCCAGTTCGAATACATGCAGCGGGCCGCGGAAAGGCTACGCATCGTGATACCCATCACGCTACTGCTGATTTTTATTCTGCTATACACCGCCTTTCGAAACATCACCGAACCCACCATCGTGATGCTGGCGATTCCTTTTAGCCTGATCGGTGGTATCTGGTTCGTCTATTGGTTGGGCTATAACCTGTCGATTACCGTCTATGTCGGACTGATCGCGCTGGCGGGTACGGCGGCGGAAACCGGGGTGATGGTGCTGAGCTTTATCGATATTGAAATCGATAAGCTCAGGGCGCAAAAACAGGCGCCCTTGACCGGCGAGGAAATCCGAGTGGCCAGCGAAGCCGCGACGGCATTACGCGTCCGGCCGGTCGCGATTACCTCGCTGGCCAACATCATCGGTTTGATACCCATCATGACGGCGACCGGCACCGGCGCGGATGTGACGCAACGCATTGCCGCCCCCGCGTTGGGCGGCATGCTGACCGTGTTGATATTAAGCCTTTTGGTGTTCCCGGTGATTTACAGCCTGGTGTTGCAGTTTCAAGAACGGTTTCGAACCTCATAGTCTTGAGAGGTTACTGATGCTTTCATCAATTGGTTAGGCTCACGGAGAATTTTGATATGGCTTCATGTTGTGAAAATAACTGCGCAATTGAGAAATTACGCGAACGACAACGCGGCACGCTTAAAGCCGTGCTCGTTGTTAATGCGGTTATGTTTGTCGTCATTGTCGGCGGGGCCGTTTACGGAAAATCAACGGCTCTGCTCTCGGACAGCCTGGACAATCTCGGCGATGCGTTGACATATGGCTTAAGCCTTTACGCCGTTTCTAAAGAAGCGACCACTAAGGCGAAAGTGGCCTTATTTAAGGGTAGTTTGATATTGATCGGGGCGTGTGTGGTCTTGGCGCAAATCATTCTGCGGCTGATTGAGCCTGTACTGCCATCTTACGAAATTATGGGTATTTTCAGTTTGGCGGGCCTAGCTGCAAATTCGCTATGTCTATTTTTGCTGTGGAAGCACAGAAACGAAGACATCAATATGAGCTCGGTATGGGAATGTTCAAGAAATGATATAGCGTCAAATCTATCGGTATTTATCACAGCGGGAGCAGTTTGGTACTTTGAATCGGGATGGGCGGATATTGTCGTCGCATCCTGTCTTGTCATGCTGCTGCTGAATTCTTCATTCCGTGTTATCCGTTCCGCGCTCAAAGAAATTAATTATCCGAAAATTTAAACTATCTGGAAATCACCTATGAAAACAAAATTACTGATCACTTTGCTTTTAATGACAGGCTTACTAGCGGCCTGTAGCGAAATCAAGCCTCATTCGATGGATTTGGACCTGGCCGTACAGCATGAGGCGTTGGTAAAGCATTATGAAGAAACCGCTAAGGAGATGCAGGCCAAGGTTCAGGAACACAAGATGTTTTTGAGCCAATATGAGGCTAAAAGCTATCTTTATGGCCGGCAAGCCGAAGGGTTTAAAGAACATTGCCAAGCATTGATCAATGCCTACGAAAAGGCGGCTGAGGAAAATTTGATGATGGCAAATTTGCATCGCCAGAAAGAGTGAGGGGGGTGAGACATGACTATCCGTTGGCATAAATCAATTCTAATCACCTTAGTCGGTGTGCTTTTCTTGCTGGAAGGATGTGCCGTTACCCAGCCGGCATTCTACCGGGCTTCGGAATTTAAGCCTGAATCCATAGGCCAGATTACGCTACTGCCAGCCGTTGATGCGCGAATCGATAAACAGGTTGCGGCATATCTCGAAGAACCCTTACGCGAAAAGGCGGCAACGATACTGAAGCGGAAAGGATACCCGGTGATCCTGAGTGATTCACGCGAGAGCTCTACCCTGACCAACGATAGTCTACGGGCCGCCGATCCTGCCTTGATAAAACGCCTTGGTCCGCCGGATGCACGCTGGATCATGGTCTTAGCCCTTATCGATCTCAATGTGGTTGGCAGCCAGGATAAGGTGGAAGTGGCAGGCTTTCTCTACGACAAGGAGAAAGGTTTGCTGCTATGGCGGGACAGCGTTATTTGTTTGGTCGGGGATGGTGGGGTATTTGGCGTGCTAATAAACGATAAAAGGGTCGATCTAGCGGTTTCTACCGCAGTGGATTCGTTATTGGGCAGTATTCCGGAATAGGGACTCGTTTTGATAATCCCACGCTGCCACCGGTCGTTATCTCTGACATTATCGATATGTTTAAAGGGAGGTGTGTCATGACGCATACATGGCACAAGCTATCTTCAATCGAAACCGCAGGTCTGCTTGCGACCGATATGGAACAGGGACTTTCCACCGATGAGGCGAAAAAGCGACTTGCTCGATATGGGCAAAATAAACTGGATAAGGGCAAGCGATTTTCGGCTTTGGTGATTCTTATCAGCCAGTTTAAAAGTCTCGTTATTTGGGTACTGATTGGCGCAGCGGCCGTTTCCGTCGCACTCGGTGAAGTCATCGACGGTATTGCCATCATCGCTATCGTGATCTTGAATGCGGTCATTGGCTTTCTCCAGGAGTATCGGGCCGAGAAAGCGGCAGCCGCACTCGCTCGTTTAACAGCGCCGCATTGCCGAGCGGTTCGGGATGGCCATAGTTTGGTGATCACAACCACTGAAGTCGTTCCGGGCGACCTACTGTTACTCGAAGCGGGCGATTTGGTTGCGGCGGATGCCCGCCTTATTCAAGCATCCGTATTTCGCGTCAATGAAGCCCCGCTCACAGGCGAGTCGCAAGCCGTGGCTAAGTGTACCGATAGCTTGGCATTGGACACACCGCTGGCTGAGCGGCGCAATATGGTTTTTCTCGGTACCAGTGTGACCGGTGGTTCCGCTCGCGCAGTGGTGGTTAATACCGGCATGGAAACCGAACTTGGCCGCATAGCGAAACTGCTCGAATCGGCCGAAAGCGGAGAAACGCCATTGCAACGCCAACTGGAACGAGTTGGGCGTCTGTTGTTGATGGCATGTTTCGGCATCGTCGGCTTAATTTTTGGGCTGGGATTATGGCGAGGCATCGCCCCCTTTGAGCTTTTCCTAAGTTCGGTGAGTCTTGCCGTCGCGGCGATTCCCGAAGGGTTGCCGGCGGTGGTAACGATTGCGCTGGCTTTGGGTGTACAGCGTATGGTTCAGCGTCATGCCTTGGTACGACGTTTGGCTTCGGTTGAAACGCTAGGCCGTGCCCAGGTGATTTGTACCGACAAGACCGGCACGCTGACGATGGGTGAAATGACGGCCCGCAAGTTGGTGACCTCGCAAAACCTCTATCGTGTTACCGGTGAAGGTTACGCCACGGAAGGCACATTTTTCTCTGGCAACATGGAAAGTTTCCCTTCGGAAAGCCCCGAATTATTCGCCTTGCTGCGAGCATCGGCGGCATGCAACGATGCCGAACTCACGCTAATCGATGGCCGATCTACTGTCGTAGGCGATCCTACCGAGGGGGCGTTATTGGTGGCCGCCGCGAAAGCGAATATTACCCGTTCTGCCATTGAAACGGACATGCCGCGTTTGGCGGTGATCCCTTTTGATTCTGACCGCAAACGCATGAGCGTTATCCGTCGTCAGGCTAATTTCCCCTGGGCCTTTGTCAAAGGTGCTCCCGAAGTCGTTCTTAGCCGTTGCACGTTGATTCGTACCGACCAAGGTGTCAGGGCATTGACTGAAATCGACCGCACTCGATTTTTTCAGGCCAATCGCTTACTGGCCAACGATGCGTTGCGAGTGCTGGCCGTGGCAGAGCGTCCACTAGAAGGCATCCATTTCGGTGCGGGCGTATTCGGTAGTGATGTCGAGATCGAACAGCAGCTTATTTTGCTAGGACTCGTTGGCTTACAGGACCCGCCGCGTGGTGAAGCCAGAGAGGCCGTCAGCAAATGCAAACGGGCAGGGATCAAAACGGTGATGATCACCGGCGACCACCCTGATACTGCGCGAGCTATTGGCTGCGAATTAGGGATTATGGATAAGGGCGATGAAGTTCTGATTGGTACCGAGATAGACCACTTGGACGATGCTGAGTTAAAGGAACGCGTACCGCATGTTTCGGTGTATGCACGGGTAACAGCCGAGCATAAACTGCGTATTGTGCGGGCATGGAAAGCGACTGGGGCGGTTGTCGCGATGACGGGAGACGGCGTGAACGATGCGCCGGCTATCAAAGAGGCGTCCATCGGAATCGCTATGGGCATTACCGGTACTGAAGTGACCAAAGAAGCCGCCGACATGATTGTTGCCGATGATAATTTTGCTTCCATTGTCGCCGCCGTTGAAGAAGGACGCGGCATTTATGACAACATCGCCAAAACCTTGGCTTACCTGCTGGGCAGTAGCACCGGCGAGTTGTTGGTGATGTTGGGCGCCGTGCTGTTGGGTTGGCCATTACCGCTTTTACCGCTACATCTTTTGTGGATCAACCTGGTCACCGATGGTTTTGCGGCCTTGGCCCTTTCCACCGATCCAATTGATCCGGGGGTATTGAATCGCCCGCCTCGACAGGCTCAGTCCCAGTTACTCAACCGGCATTTGTTTTATCTGACTTTATTCACCGGTTTATTAGCCGCGAGCGTCACGCTCGGCGTGTTTGCCTATGAACTGCATATAGTCGGCAATACGCTTGATCAAGCTCGCGACGCCGCCTTTACTGCTCTGGTGATTACCGGTTTGCTGCGTGCCTTCGGTGCGCGAAGCGAGCAACGCGTCATCTGGCAAATCGGTTTGTTCTCCAATTTGCGTTTGTTTCTGATTGTCGCCGTGTGCTTTAGCTTACAGTTGGCAATACACCATGTTCCCATGCTGCAAACCCTGTTTCAGATCAAATCGGTGTCGTTGCATCAGTGTGTAGTCTGGATCGGGGTTGGATTTATACCCTTGGCAATCTTAGAGCTCAGAAAAATCCTGCTTAATCGAGCTAAAAAGTTTGCTTAGAACAATGAAAACCAAGCAATCACATCGCTATCAATCTAAAAGGATGAAATCGCCACAAGCGATGTCCACCAATCGCTTTATCCATCGAAAAATTCTGGTTCGATTGCTTTTAGGTTGGTTGTTCCTGAGCGTAACGGTAGGCGGTTCCATTTTATGGCTGGAGATCAAGAGAGCCGAGCAGTTAGTTCATGCCCTTGCGCTGAAGGAATCAGCGATATTCAGCGGGGCATCGGCCCATAATCTGGAACAACTCGATGCCCAATCGACCGAACACCTGAGGCAACTGGCTGAACAACTGGTTAGCCTGCATTTTCTGATTGTTGAATTATACGACCGCAACAAGCAATTAAAGCTCGAAGCCGTTAGAAAAGGAAAGGAATTTGTCGAACATTTCATCGATCAATATCGCCATCAATTTCCAAAAGCCGATGGGTTTACTCACGACCTTCATTTCATTCATGGCCAATTGTGGCTAGTCACCCTGGTTCCGCTACGTGGCGAACAGGATTCGCCGATGGGGTATTTCGAAGGCGTCTATCAGGTTGATCCGGAAACCTTTGCCGCCTTGAAGCAAAACCTAATCCGTATGCTGGGTTTTGTTACGCTGGGCATTTTCTTTACCAGCCTATTGATGTATCCGATTGTCCTCTCCCTCAATCGAGGCGTCATCAGGCTTTCCGGCGAACTCTTACAGGGTAATCTTGAACTCATGAATGTGCTCGGTTGCGCCATCGCGGAGCGCGATTCGGAAACCAACCATCATAACTATCGGGTGACCTATTACGCCTTGCGGCTGGGTGAAGCGGTCGGATTGTCTCAAGATAATATGCGCGATCTAATTGCCGGAGCTTTTTTACATGATGTCGGCAAGATCGGTATCCGTGATCCGATTTTGCTGAAACCGGAAAAACTGACAGTGGATGAATTCGAGGTCATGAAAACGCATGTGGCATTAGGCGTGGAAATTCTAAACAAATCGCACTGGTTGATCGGTGCGCGGGATGTCGTGGAGTTTCACCATGAAAAATATGACGGCAGCGGGTATCTGCAAGGCCTTAAAGGGGACGCCATTCCACTGAACGCACGAATATTCGCTATCGGGGACGTGTTTGATGCGCTGACCTCGCACCGTCCGTACAAGGACGCGTGGCCAGCGGTTGATGCTATTACCAAGCTCACTAAAGAGGGTGGCAGCCACTTTGACCCTCAACTGGTAACGATTTTTGCCAAGATTGCTCCGCGTCTTCATCAAGAGGTGAATGATTTAGACGAATCTCAACTGGAAGCAATGCTGCAACGCCTTGTTGGCGAACACTTTTTGAACACTGCGTTTAAGGCTCGAAAGGCAAGATATGAAGTTGCACGCACATCGGCTTAGGAGATTGACCCAATACGGTGCGGCAACACCTTTGTTTGCACCAGTATTGCGCAATCGGCCGCGAGAGCAGGTAAAGACGAATTTAACTCATTGATTTTAATGATGGCACTATTTGTGCTTGAAATATAAAGATTTATAGAATGGATTGATGTCATTTCTAATCTTTCATCACTCCATAAACTATAAAAACAGGACGAAATTAACGATGAATAACAACTCAATCTGGAGAAAATCTATGAAAACAAAACTATTGATTACCCTATTGTTAGGTGCTGGCATCTTAGTGGCATGTAGTGAGATGAACCCGCATCCGATGGATATGACTCAAGCCGTTCAAAGCGCAACGACCAAAGCTGATCACGAGGCATTGGCGAAACATTACGAAGAAGCGGCCAAAGAACTGCAACTTAAAGTTGAAGAGCACAAAAAACTGCTTAGCCAATACCAGTCAAAAAGTTATCTTTACGGTAAACAGGGCGACACTTTGGTCAGCCATTGCCGAGTTCTTATTAACGCCTATGAAAAAGCCGCCGAGGCCAATTTAAGTATGGCAGCAATGCATCGCCAGATGTAAGTGATTTGTGCTGCTTGCCATGAAGAATTGTGGCAAGCAGCCGCTGAACTATCTTGTTCAATTTGTTAGTCGGACAGTTGTTAAGGGTTCTATCGTTAGTTTGACTGTCCGCTGTCGATGGGACCGGACTGTCAATTAGTTGGATGGCGAACGGCTGCTTGGGGTCGCCTTGTGACTGCCAGCTATTCAGATTGATCGTTCGAAAGCCGTCATTGAATTCGATTACCCGATAGTTGCTGTCCGTCACTGAGTCAAACCGTCCTTAAGATGACAGATCGATTAAATATTGGTGGTAGGAAAAATCAAATAAGCGACTGTAAAAATTGTAGGTGCGGTAAGGTTCCGTAATCAAACATTTCGAAGTCAACATCCTACAGAGCCGGCCCCAAAAAATTGAACAGCCGGTTAAGTGAAAACCCCTGCTACTTTTGAACGTCCGCGAGGACAAAGCAATGGAGCAGAAGATGTCCAAAAAACCAAGAAGAAAACATTCGCCGGCCTCCAAGGCCAAAGTGGCCCTGGCAGACTTGGCAGGCGATAAGACGCTGACCCAGTTGGACCCAGGAATTCGAGGTTCATCAAAATCAGATTATCGATTGGAAAAGCAAATGGCAGAACGGGCGGCCGGGGTGTATGGGAAACCCACGGAACCAAAAGCGCCTCCGGTCGTTCTACAAAACATCCAACAAATCACTTTCGATACGCTCACCCAAGCCGAAGCACTTCGTCTGAGAAAAAACGCTCGACGGTAGGAATCATCTGAAGCAACAATGCAACCCTGTTTTGCCTAGGCAGATGTTATGTCCTTCGGCGTCATAATTGACTTTTATAGCTCAACGCGCGATTTAATTCGGCGCGTTTCAAAGCAATTGCCCATCTCGGCATCTTTTCGTCCCCATCCGAATTCCGCTACTCTAGCATTATTGTCTCTGGTGCCGTTGACTTTAGCAAATTAACGAGGGTATGACCTTCCAAGTAGGGGTAGTGCTTAAAATCATGGGCGACCTCTTCAAACAAAAAAACCTGTTTATCACAATCCTGATCCCCAAACCCGCTGGCAAAGTGCATTTTAAAGGCATTTAGCCAGCGGGTTTTAATTTGCGTTTTGTGCACAATAGCCACCAACACTGGAGGCTAGCATGGAACCTACCAAGATCCCCCGCTTTATCGATGATCCACCTATTCTGTTGATTTGGACCGCCCACGACTTGGTCATTGTGGTGGCCATGATGTTGCTTGGCATCTTCATCGATCATCTGTTGTATTGCTTGATCGCATCGTACTTCGTGATCAAGTTCATCCGCCGATTCACCGATAACCGTCCGAACGGCTTTTTGGTACACGCAGCTTACTGGGTCGGTTTACTACCAACCAACGCGATATCGGTCCCTAACCCCTATATCAGGAAGTACTACCAATGAGGCTGAGTGTATTTTTACAGTCGTGGGGTTTTGTCCAAGCGGAAAACCGCCTGCACAGAATTTTATTGATCGGTTTGCTGGCAACCAACGTCATCACGGCGTTTGCCGCGTTACGAACGGAACGGACAGTGATCATGATCCCACCCAATCTGACTGAGAAGGTCGAGATTTCCCGGCAGGAGGCGTCTGCCCAAACCAAGGAAGCGTGGGGCCTATTTCTAGCGCAATTACTTGGCAACGTAACGCCCAACACACTGGATTTCGTAGGCAACGCGATATCCCCATTACTGTCATCGGAGATCCATCGCGAAATCATCAATGCAATGAACGATCAGATCAGTGCTTTGAAGATTGACAAAATATCGACGTCTTTTACGCCGAATCAAGTTTATTTCGAAAAGGAAACCAACAAAGTGTTCGTGACCGGCCAGCTCATAACCAAAGGTCCAAACGATAAACCCGAATCATCCTTTCGCACTTACGAGTTTCAAATCGCGATTGTTAACTACAACCCGGTGGTGAACGACCTCGACGTCTATCAAGGGGAGCCTAAAACCAAAGAGTTTTTAGAAATGCAAAAGCAAATGGAGGCGTCCACACATGCAAATCCGTAAATGCGCGTTAATGATTGGCCTGTTTGGGGCAGCTTGTTGTGTCGTCGCCGAACCTCAGTCGGTAGACTTGTTAGCGGTTCCAGCCGACGTATTGAAAACCGGTCAATCCCAGGAAACAGCACCTACCGGTACCGGCGGCATCGCCCCGCAAACCATCAAAGTATCGGCTGGGATCAATGAGATTATCACGGTGGCGCAAAACCACCTGAATCGAATTGTGACGCCGTTTCCCAGTCCTAGGGTAAGAACGGTCAGTCGCGCCGAAACGCAAGTGGAGGGCAATGTGGTCTATGTCGCCAGCAATAGCGAAGATCCGGTCACTCTATACATAACGCCGGGCGAGAACGAATCGCTTGCCATATCGCTGACGCTGGCGCCGAAACTGATTCCGCCCCGTGAGATTCGGCTTGAACTCGCCGGCGTCGAATATTCTCGCCTGACTCAGACGCAACCGGCAGCCAAAAAAAGCGGTAACGTCGACGATACGGTTCAACAAGAGCATGTCGCGCAACTGAAAGCCACCCTGAGAGAACTGGCGTTAATGCAAAGCCCCAATGGATTCAGTGGCCGCCCGGTATCGGCGAACGAAACCGTTTATTGCGACCAGCAGGGCATTCAAACTACCGTCGGCCAAGCCTTTGATGGACGCAATACGACGATCTTAATTGCAAAAACGGTCAATACCACCCCTCAGCGCATCGAACTCGACGAGCGTTCTTGTATTGGTCAGGGAACCGGGCTTAGCGACATTGTGGCGGTGGCGGCCTGGCCGGATGTGTGGCTGGAACCCGGACAATCGACCGAGTTGTTTGTGGTAGTGAAGCAACGAGGCCTAGCCGAAGAACAGATCAGACCGTCGGTCTTGCGATAAGGGCGGATTATGAAGAACACGCTACTTGAAAAATGGGACGCGCTCAATCCTACGTATCAACGAGTAATTGTCGTCACTACGATTGTTGCGACGCTGATGGTGGCAATCAGTTTGATGTTGGGCGATGCCCCGCCGCCGGTACAAAATGCCTCCAAAAAGGACGTTGCCCGGCATATCTTCACCGATGCAGATCCCAGGTCTTTAGGAATCGACGGTCTTGGGGCGCAAATTCGCAAACTCCAGGAGGATCAACATGCAATACGCTCTCTGCTGGACGGCGTAGTCGCCCAAAATAATCAATATCAAGCGTCCGATCAGCAACGGATCAAACAATTGGCCGATCAAACTGGTCAAACCGCTCAAACGCAAATCGAAGCGCTCAAAGCGGAAATCGATCGCTTGAAAACCGAAAACAAAGCCGAACCCTCGGGGGCTCAGACAGTGTTGCCTCCCGATGCCGCCGCAAAGTCTCACCAAGCCAAGGAGCGCGTCACCAACGCCGACAATTTGTTTAATCCGCGGGCCTATCAAGACCCGGCGGCGATGCCTGTTGATCCGATTGCATCGAACCCGGCGCGGGACTCGGAGCGAAATGCTCTGCAAATCCGAGTGATCAAGCAAGCTGCCAGCACCGATCCTGAAACCAAGAAAAAGGTCGAAGTCGCGGAGACCAAAAAAGCCGAACAAGAAAGCGTCCTCATCCCGGCAGGCAGTATTTTATCGGGCAACCTGTTGAATGGTATGGACGCCCCAACCGGGAGTAGCGCACAGAAAAACCCATTTCCGGTGTTAGTGCGCTTAAAAGCCGACGCCATCCTGCCGAATCGGTATACGGCCGACGTCAAAGAATGTTTTGTGGTCAGCTCCGGATTCGGCGACTTGAGTTCGGAACGCGCCTACATTCGGGCGGAATCCATTTCCTGTGTACGCCAGGATGGCGGTGTTATCGAAGTGCCCTTGGATGCGTATGCGGTAGGCGAAGACGGCAAGGTTGGTATTCGCGGCCGCTTCGTCAGCAAACAAGGCGCTTTACTGCGCAATGCACTGTTGGCCGGCTTTCTGCGCGGATTCTCGGATATGTTTGGTCGGACGCAAACCCAGGTGCTGGCGTTAGCCGGACCCGCTGGCGTGGCCACAACCCCGTTTCAACGCTCCTTTAGCCAGGATTCGATAGAGGGAGGGGCGTTACGGGGAACCGGCTACGCCATGGAGCGCTTGGCAAATTATTACATCGATTATGCGGAGAACCTGTTCCCGGTGATCGAGATCGATGTGACCCGCAAGATCAATTTAGTCGTGCAACGCGGCACCAAGTTGCGGTTGCTTGAAAAAAGTTAATCAATGAATGGAGACCCCATGAAATTACTCCCTGCAATTTTTCTCTTAGTGGCGTCCAGTCTGGCTCTCGCCGGTCAGCCACCCTTGGCAAGTCCTGAAGTCTCGACACCGACCGAGGCCGCATTGTTTGCGAAAGGCGCCATTAACGCGATGAAGGCTTTACCGATCGATGGTTTCAATATGGTGGAGGCGAGCGGCGAGACCTACTTCATATCCCGCAACGGCCGATTTGCCTTCAAAGGCCAATTAATGGATACCTGGTCGAAAACACCGATTACCCGGATCGAACAAGTCGATTCCGTGATGAATCGGATACCGCTAGCCGACATGAAACTCAACATCGACGAACTCGGCCCGGTGCTGGTGGGCAAGGGCAAAACCCCGGTTGTTGTATTCGTCGATCCGCAATGCCGCTACTGCAAAAAGTTGCAACAGCAGCTGCCGGCACTCGCCGATCGTTACACCTTCAAAATTATCCCGATCGCGGTATTGGGACAGGAGTCGACGATTCTGGTCAACAAAATCGAATGCTTGCTGCAAACCAAGGACAAGGAAAAGGCGACTACCGCACTGCTCAATCAGGAGTACGCCGGGTTGCCGGAACAGCTTCCAGGCAACTGCGACAAGGAGCCCATGCAGAAAGCGGTGATTACTTCGGCCATCTTGGGATTGACCGCGGTGCCGTTTGTAATTGCCCAGGACGGTCGTACCCACAAAGGCGCCCCGGACGATTTAGCCCGTTGGCTGAATAGCGCTCAAAGCGTCTCAACTGCAAAACAATAAGGTGAAACGCATGTTCAGATCAGTTTTGTTAATCGTGTGGGTACCGCTACTCGGTGCTTGTACGCTGATTCCTGATTCGTATGGCTGTAAAGGGATGCCGGATGATCCGATTTGTATGTCCACCGAACGCGCCTATCAAGTCACCGATAATGCGTTGCCTTCCGGTGAGGGAACTGCACCCATCGAAGCGACCAAGCCGCAACCGGTGACCCTGACCGGCAGTGGCCGGGAACAATCGCCAGTGCCGCATATCGAGGATCCCACCCCGATACGCACGCCATCCGAAGTCATGAGAATCTGGATCGCGCCCTGGGAGGACAAAGACGGCGACTTGAACGTATCCGGTTATGTGTTTACCGAGATAGAGCCGAGACGTTGGATGATCGGCAAGAAATCCGTAACGCAAAATCCGCAATTGCGCGCCCTGCAAGTGGAACAACGTGAGCCGCCCAAAAAGGATAAATTCGATCTGGATGGACTGGTGGACGGTAAAAAAATGGGGGGAGGTGGCGGCAAAATGCCGGAAGGATTCGAGTCGCTGTTAAAAGCAAAATCGCCGTTTTAGCAATCGGTTAAACCACCAGAAGGTGAGTCAGGCGTTAGATCGCCAACCGGGCGTTGCCGCGCCCGAGATTTGGGTTTAAAGCCTATTTACTCACTTTTCTGAAAGGTATAACCATGAAACAAATGAAAAATCTGGTACAGATCAAAATGTTGGTCGCCCTTGTCGCCGTGGCGGGAATGTTTCTGTTTTCCTCCGAATCGTTTGCCGGTACCGGTAGTACCGAATTCAACGCCGTGTACACCTTGTTGACCAACTGGATGCAAGGATCGTTGGGCAAATTGATTGCGGCGGCGTTTATCGTCGTCGGGCTGATTGCCGGCGTATTGCGCAATTCCCTGATGGGTTTTGCGGTCGGTGTCGCCGCCGGTCTGGGTTTGTTTACCGCCCCTGGCATCATCAACGCCGTCGTTACCGCGACGTGGTAATCCTATCGATTCCGTAATCGATAGACCGTGATCTGGGTTTGGAATTGCAATCCTTTAAGTGATTGTGATCACACCTTGGATAACGAGGTCCGGCGGGAAACCGCCATCTGACTTTCAGGATGGGTCATGAAAGTGAGTCCTCGGAATAACCAGAATGGCCGGTTAAAGGTCCCGGTTTTTAGCAGCGATGGTACCGAGCTGGTGCCTTGTAATGCGGCAAGAGCCAGAAGGCTTATCAAAAACAAGCAAGCGAAGGTCCGTACCGTTAACCCTTACTCGATAGAGTTAAACAGAAGCGTAAACCCCGATGCCTAAACAAAGTTACCACAGAATCGACAATTTATTCTCCGTGTTGGCGTTCGATCCCGATAACAATCTGTTCTTGGGAGAAGACGCCAGCTTGGGATTCGGTTTTTTGTGCGAGCCGCTCTTCGGAAACGATCCGTCGATCGCGGATCGCATCAACGTCTTGTTGAATCAGGAATGGCCGATCGACACCTTGCTCCAGGTGGGTTTGTGGGCGTCGCCCGATATCGACACGGTGATGGCCACCTTGAAGACGCGCCGAATGGAGCAACGAAATCCGTTGTATCAAGCCTTGGTGGCTTCCAATGTGGACTATCTGCGTGGGGCGACTCAGCATCCGATCGATAAAGCCTTGCCGACACGGGTTAGGCGGTTTCATGTGCTGGTGACTGCAAAGATACCGTTGTCGGGGGCAAAACCCACTCAGAAAGAATTGAGACATGCGTCGGAATTGCTCTTGGCCGCGTTTCAAGCGTTAGCGACGAGTGGATTAAGGCCAAAGACATTGACGGCCGACGTGTATGTACGTCTGTTGAACACGATGTTGAATTGGCACCCCGAAGCCAGCTGGCACGATCTGGTGGTGCCCGAGTGCGATCCGCGTAAATTGATCCGCGAACAATTATTCGATTTCGATAACGAACTGGCGGTCGATCAGACCGGCGTGACTCTTGGCAGCAAACGGGTGAAAACCTTATCGGTCAAACGGCTGCCGGATCAAGTGTATTTTGGCTCGGCCCTGAGCTATTTGGGGGATCTACTGAGCGGAGCCCGTGGTATTCGCGACAATGTGTTGATCTCCGTCACACTGCATTACCCGGATTCTGAAGCCACACGGATGAAATTGGAGACCAAACGTCAATTCACCGCCAATCAGGCGGTGGGACCGCTATTAAATATCGTCCCGCAGTTAGCGATCCGAAAACACAATTTCGACTTACTCTTCGACGCGCTGAACGATGGTGATCGCCCCATCCGCACTTATTTCGGCATGGTGTTGTTCTGCGATCCTCATGAAGAATCCCAAGCCGTGTCCAATGCGCGCACCTATTACCGGGAGCTGGGTTTTCAGCTGCTCGAAGACCGGTATTTTAGTTTGCCATATTTTCTGAATTGCCTGCCATTGGGCGCGGAACTCAGCCAAGTGCAAGTGAGTAACCGCTATATCACGATGGCAACCCGTCACGCGATTCCGCTGTTGCCGATGTTTGCCGATTGGTCGGGGACTGGTTCGCCGGTACTTAACTTTATTTCGCGCTCAGGACAACTGGTCAATGTCTCGTTATTTGATTCCGGATCGAATTTCAATTGTTGCATCGCCGCGCAATCGGGGTCCGGTAAATCTTTTCTGACCAATGAAATCATCGTCAATTATCTCACCGAAGGGGCGCAGATCTGGGTAATTGACGTCGGCCGCTCCTATCAGAATCTGGCCGACACGCTGGACGGCGAATTCATGGAATTTACGGCGGACAAACAGATTTGCCTGAATCCATTCGAGTTGGTGCAAAACTGGGAAGACGAAGCCGATGTGGTGGCGGGATTGGTTACCGCGATGGCGGCGCCCACCGAAAAACTCAGCGACTTTCAGACCGCCGGATTAAAGCGGATCTTAAAAGGGCTATGGGATGAAATGGCGCAAAAGATGACCGTCGACGATATCGCTCAGCGGTTGCGGGCGGAATCCGACCAAAGACTGAAGGATGTCGGCGAACAGCTTTTTCCCTTCACGTCGACCGGCGAATATGGCCGGTTCTTCAACGGCGTCAACAATGTTCGGTTTCAGAATAGTTTTACCGTGTTGGAGTTGGAGGAATTGAAGGGGCGCAAACACTTACAACAAGTCGTGTTGCTGCAATTGATCTATCAGATCCAACAGGAAATGTATCTCGGAGAGCGCGATCGGCGCAAGATCGTGATCATCGACGAATCCTGGGATTTATTGAGTATGGGGGACGCAGCGACCTTCATTGAACATGGTTATCGACGGTTCCGAAAATACGGAGGTGCCGCGGTGACGATTACCCAGTCGGTCAACGATTTGTATCGCTCGCCGACCGGCCGAGCCATCGTCGAGAACTCGGCCAATATGTATCTGTTAGGTCAAAAACCGGAAGCGATCGACACCATTAAAAACGAGAATCGTCTGCCGCTCTCCGATGGCGGAATCCAATTGCTCAAATCGGTTCACACTATCCCCGGCGTCTACTCGGAAATTTTCTTTATCACCGAATACGGTCAAGGCATCGCCCGTCTGGTGGTCGATCCCTACAAACGCTTGCTGTATTCCACCAAGGCCGAACACGTCAACGCGATCAAAAATCTGAAACGGCAAGGCTATTCGACCGATGCCGCCATCCGCCATTTATTGCTACAACAGGAAACACGCCATGTCGCTTAAATCATTGATTGCCGTTGTTTTGGCCACCATTGCCGTCAGTGTGTCGTCCAGCTATTGGCTGGTAAGGCATTCGCTATCGACCGAGTTGGAAAAACTGAACTTATTGACGCCGGTGTTCGTGATAGACCGGACCGGGTGGACCCGAAATCTGTCGAAAGACGCCAGTCAAGATGCCATCAAGCAGGCCATGAATGAATGGCAGGCCAAAATCTCGCATTTGGTGGATTCCGGTTTCGTGGTGGTCGATGCGAACATGGTGGTCGGTGCACCGGAGGATGTCTATGTCGGTGAGTAACCCCCTCGATCAAAAAGTATTTTGGTTTAAAAAAGCCCTCCCGACGCTGATCGCGATTGTGATTGGCGGTGCTTATCTCGAAAATCGGTTTCGCATTGGTATCGACGATCAGAAAGATCGGTGTTTGCCCGGCAATCACCGCTGGTTCGTGGTCGACACCTACGCCAAAGACATTCGCCGAGACGATCTGGTGGCGTTTGCCGCGGATCAACGTATGGCCATGGCGCCCTGGTTTTCGTTTACCCACATCGTGATCAAGATCGCGACCGGTGTGGGTGGCGACACCGTAACGGTCGATACTCAAACCGCGCGAGTGAACGGTAGCGTGGTCTCCGAAGGGTTGGCGTTGGCGGGTAAATTAAAGCAACCGGCCGCCGCGTTTATTCGGACCGAGATTGTCACAGACGGCGAATTGTGGGTGACAGGCACAACCGAGAATAGCTTCGACTCCCGCTATTGGGGCGTGGTGCATCCCGATCAGATTATAGGCAAAGTCTATGCGTTGCCATTTTAAGCCCATAGCGGTGGCGGCGGTATTGATCGGTGGGTCGGTACCAATGGCCGGCGCCGATACCGATTGGTTGGAGCGTTCGAAGGCGTTGATGCAGCACGCTCAACAAGGACCGCGTCCGTCCTGGTTGGATGCCAATCCGCACGCCGCGAATGCCAAGGCGCTGGCCTTGGAAACCTTAAAGCATGCGCCTTCACCGCAACCCTTCGCCAAGCCGAAGCGTGATCAACGCCGGCATTATGTCCTGTACGCTTCGACGTCCTTGGGTCGGACCGGCCTGCTCAATCTATTCGAAGCGGCCGCCGGCCGAGACGATGTGTTAGTGGTTTTCAGGGGTATTCGCGACGGTCAGCGGGTGCAGGAATTTATTCGCGAAATTCATGGTTTGGCGCAAACGCTGGATGCTCAGAGGGTTCCGTCTATCGAACTGGATCCGACCCGTTTTCAGAATGCCCACATTCAGGTGGTGCCGAGTTTGACGGTGGAGGAGGGCGACCGTGTTCTGGCCAAGGTGGAAGGGGTTACCGATATCGCCTGGTTGGAGGCACAGTTAAAATCGCGTCCGGAACCGGATGATCGAGTCGTGGATCTGGGCGTACACGGCGATACTCAGGCTATCGCCGAGCTGGACTTGATCGAGGTTATGAAGACGCGAATGGCCGGCATCGATTGGACCGCCAAGAAACGTGAAGCACAGGCCCATTTCTGGCAAAAAGCCGAACTATTATCGCTCGCAGCGGCACAGCAAGATCGCGAGCGGTTGATTGATATCACCGTGACAGCGCCAAGAGACATCGTCACCCCGGCAGGACAGATCATCGTCCGACAAGGGCAGCGCATCAATCCGCTGAGTCAACTGCCTTTTACCCAGCGCCTGGTGGTCTTCGATGCCACGCAACCCGATCAAGTCGCGACGGCTGAGCGCGAGGGGAAGGCGATGACAGGTCGTCCGGTGACGTATTTGATTACCGGTCTGGAACGGGACAAAGGATGGCAGGCGTTCAATGCGCTCGAAGAACGGTTGGGACAATCGGTGTTCTTACTCACCGCCGACGTGCGGCAACGTTTTAATCTCGAAGCGGTTCCCAGCGTCGTCGAACAAGACGGCATGCACATCAAAGTCAGAGAAATCGCGGTGGCAGGCCATGACTAAACCAGCGACGTGGTTGCAACTTGTATTGCTGTGTGCGTGTTTGTGTTCTGGCCAGTCACGTGCTGCGGACGCCCTATGTCCGGACGCGGAACTCTGGTCAGGGAAATTGATTACCGATATTTGCTGGGGATGTTTGTTTCCGATTCGGCTGGCCGGCGGTGTGCTGGATTTTCGCGCGCCGCAATCAAAAGGTAGCGGCGATTCATCCGTGGGCGACGATTTGGTTCCGTCGTCCGCCGCCAGTAATGTCTACTGCGTTTGCGACGGCAAAGAGCTTATCCCGGAAGTGGGTATGACCATGGGCTATTGGGGTCCGGCCAGGGTCGTGGAGTTGGTGCCGAATCCTTGGTGCGCGCCGACGCTCGGCGGCACAAAAATCAATCAGTCGAATGTGCGATTGTGGGGTGGTTCGTCGCCTGTTGTATACGACACTGATGAAATAGTCTTCCTCAATTATCACTATTACGCATTCCCGATATACGTCATGCTCGATCTATTCTGGGAAGATCGGTGCTTTGCCGACGGATACAAAGATTTCGATTTGCTGTATGTCTCGGAACTGGATCCGACCTGGAACAATGATGAATTGGCATTCTTCACTAATCCGGAGGTCGTATTATTTGCCAATCCAGTGGCATTGGCGGCGTGTTCGTTCGATGCTATTGCGGCGTCCGCCGGCCGGCCGATTGACGAAATGTTCTGGTGCGCCGGGGCCTGGGGTGGCATCTATCCGTTGTCCGGTCACGCCCATCCCGGTGAAGGCATTGCGCCGCGTCAAAGCAGTTTATTGATGACAAGAGCTACGGCCGCACTGCATCGGCGCGGCCTGGCCCATAGAACCGTTGGCGATGATCACGTCTGCGGCGGGACGATTTCCCCGTTTATTTCGAAATCCCAATACGCTACCACCATGTTTTACCCAGTGGCCGATACCCAGAGCAAACATGCGATTGGCGAAAGTGATTTGCTATGGGGAGCAGGCCATTCTTATCCCGGTTCCGGCGAATACCACGTCTACATATTGTGGCGATGGACTGACTGTTGCATAGGATTTTAAGATGGCTATCGAATTTTCCGAGCGCACATCTACCCGAGCCATTTGCCATTTCTTGATGGTGTTGTTGATTTGGGTGCCGCCCCATGCGGTGGTCGCTGACACTATGAGCGAATCAGCCAAAATTGGACAACAAACCGGTGAAAGCGCCGTCAGCGGGTTTGTAATGCCGACACTCAGCGCCGATCAAAAAAGCTTGGTCCTTTTTCCCAATACCGGTAAGGACGTATCGGTCCCAATCAGCGAATTGTATCCGGATTCAGAAACGGGTAACGCCACGACCTTCACCCAGTTGTACGGCAAAAACGCAGCGACCATCAAAGCCGGCAACGACATGCAAACGAGCATGGAAAGCCAAACTAGCCATACCGGCGAAGCGTACCGGACTCTAATCAAGTCGGCGAATCGGGCGCATCCCAATCTATTCGATGATCCCATCTGGGGAACGACGGATTATGTCATGCAGAACCATGATCTGTTCTCGCAATATTTCACCGACTGTAATAAGGAGGTCAATGCGACACTCACCCCCGGTAAAGGCACGCAACCGGATTACAAAACCTGTCGGCGTAACCCTCCCATTACCAATACCTGCGTCGCCAGTCATGATGTACTGCTAGAGCCGGTCATTCTACCGGCCCAAGGCGAAACCAAAATTGCATCCTGTGGGGACGGATGCGTGGATCTTTGGGTGGGCATTGTGGGTGACAACTACTGGTGCGACGGCGGCTGCGCCCATCCCACTGTGTCCAGCCAATACATCGTGAAGCATCCGGAAGCGATCATTTCCGCGACCATCCTGTATGCCCAATGGGATGACTATATGCGGGTTCATATCAATGACCAGCTGGTCTGGACGGGTTACAACGGCTGGGCACCGTCGCCCAAGTGCGAAATGTCGACCAGTTGGCAGGCCTATCCCAACATCAATGTGACAGAACCTTTTGTCAACGCCCGGAAGAATTCCATCCTGAAATTCAATGCGGAGGCGTTGGTCTCAGGATGCGGCGAAGCCTTTGCGCAAATCCGACTGAAATACGATCCGCTGAAAATTATTATTCGGGACGAATGGACCATGAACGACAAGTCCTGCCAGAACCTAATTAAGGCGGCGGACGACGGAATTTGCAAAAACGTGAAAACCACATGTGATATCAACGCCGGGATCAAGATCGGCGACAAATATTGCATGGCCATCACCACTTCGGTGGGGCAAATGTGGGTGTGCGAACCGAATTTCAAAGACGCACCTTTCAAAAATATTCCGGAAACCTGCACCAAAGCGACCATGACCGCGACGTGCAATTCCAACGATATTCCGTGTTGGACAAAGCCGGACGGAACTAAACAGTGCGTCAGCGATATTGAAGCTCAGGTGCCGGAGACCTGCGCAACCCTGGAAGCGCGCGGCTGTGCCTTCGTCCGATCCGAGTGCGTCGACGGGACGATTGGCGCTAGCGGAAAGTGCTGGCTGTATCAGGATACCTATGATTGCGGAAAGGAATTCGGCGTGATAAAGGCGACGGCGTCCGTGAAACCGGACTGCGGCGAAACGGTACGCTGTATGGGCGAAGATTGTGTTGATATTACCCGCACACAAAGCCAGGAGTTTACCAATGCCTTGGCCGCGTTGAATTCGGCACAACAAGCGGCGATGGATAAAACCTGTAGCGATCCGAAAGATGTGACCACCTGCAAGGTCTTCGAGGGCAAGGGAGGGTCATGCAAAGTAGTCAATCTGACCAGTGAAATCGATTGCTGTAAATCGCCGACCTCCATCGGCATCGGCGAGTACATCGATCTGATGTACAAGGTCAGTAAAACCCACAACATTGTCATGCGCTTGGATAAAACCAACCCGATTCGCGGGGCATGGCAAACCTTAAGCGACCCTTTGATCGATGCTGGCGAGACTGTTTACACTCCTATTAAAACGGCCTGGGATAATGTGTTGCTTGAGCTCGATTCTGTCGTCGATAACATTGGCTCCGAGTGCACGGCCAGCTTTACCAAAACCGCGTATTTGGATGTGGTCAGTTCATTGCGGAATATGGCTATGGAAAAAATGGTTTCCTGGACTGCTGATATTTTTGGTCCACAAGCAGCGAATGCGCTATTTAGTGTGGCAGGTAGTCAAGGGGCTTCCTCCGCAGTAGATGCGGCCGGTAATTTACAAGGTACCGGTGCTGAACTCCAGTTGGGGGGAGGGGCGGCTTATATCGGGACGATGCTCAACGTCATCATGATCGCCTATGCCATCTATCAAATTCTGAACATGGTCGTGCAAATGATCTACAAGTGCGAGCAGAAAGAATACGAATTGATGGCCAAAAACGCCGTGAAAGCCTGTAGTTTTGTCGGACAGTACTGCGGCTCCAAGATACTGGGGATGTGCGTTCAACAGAACTACGCCTATTGTTGTTTCAACTCACCGTTGGCCAGAATACTGCAGGAACAAATCCGGCCGCAATTAGGCAAGGACTTCGGACCGCCTAAGTCGCCCCAGTGCGAAGGCATTGCAATCAGCGAACTGCAAAAAGTCGACTGGAGCAAGGTTCATCTGGACGAATGGATTGGTATTCTCACCAGTACCGGGCGATTACCGACGGCGCTAACCCCGGAAAAACTCAATTTGGACGTGTTGACCGGCGCCAGTTCCGATTTGAATTATAAGGGCGACCGTCGCAATACGGCGGACCGTAATATTCTGCGGTTGCAAGGCATCGACATGAACCAGACCCGGCAAGACGCGGAGGAGCAAGGCTGGTCTATGGGGCCAGGTCTCGCTCCATCTAAACCTTAAGGAAAACTGCCATGACATCAACCATCGTTCGCTCGCTAGCCGCCGCCATCGTGTTGTCCTTGACGGCGTGCGCTCCGGCCTCCCGGCCCATTGCGATTTCGGAGGCACACCGTAAAGTGCTGCCGACCGAGGAAGCGCATCAAATTTCGTTTTTAATTCGCGATGTACTCGGTAGCCGGAGTAAAAGGCAAGATGTTCAGGATTTAATGTATCAGCAATTCCAGGCCAAGCAGTTTAAGGCCCGTAAAGAGGCAATGGCTGCGATGCCAGCCGGTGCGACCAGTCCGATACGGAATATGGCCGAAGACGCCAGTTTCGTCGGGGCGGTGGCCACTGGCGCACCGTTGTCCCCGGCCGGAATGGACGTCAGCACGGGCATCGGCATGGCGGGATTGGCACTGAGCCTGTTAACACCCTCTGCAAAGCCGGCCGACTTGTACAAAGTGTATGGCCGCTTGTATATGGACGAGAGCTATGCCAATTCACTCAGCATCCCGGGCACTGCTCGCTTGGATATGATTCGCCGCTTCGAAACCGCTGTGCGGCAAGCCGGATTGACGGCGACGTGCCAGGATAACTGCGGTGATGAAAAAAACGTACGCTGGCGGGTGTATAGCCTGACGGGTGGCGGCGAACCGTTGTGGGCTGTGTTGCGTCTCGCCGATATGGAGCCGGCGCCCCGCGATCCGGCGCGCGACGAAATCTTAGGTTACCCGGTAATTTTGCAAAGTGCCACGGACAAAGACGATAGCGTGGCCACCGCCCACAGCCTGGTAATCCGCCGGGCGCCACCGGTACCGGCCACCTTCGATCCCGCGAATCAGTTTCAGGATGCGGGACAAACCGCGTGGGATAACCCGAAAGCTCGTCAAGTCTTGCGCGGCATGACGGCCGACGGCCATTGGTTATTCGCTTGGTGTCTCAGTGAAGGACAACACCTCGCAGCCTGGAAAGGGCGATTATTCGCGATATCGCAGCCGAGCTATTGGGTGGATATCCGAAATTCCATTGACTATGAAATTCTGGAGTGAAAACAATGACCGAAAACTCGACTACCGTAAACGCCTTGCTAGAAATCGTCAAAAGCAACGCGGATGTCATGCGCAAAACCCAGCGCATCAATACCGCATTTAGAACGCTATCGCTATTGGCAGTATTGAGTTTTTTAGGACTGTCCGTCTACTCCAATTGGTCGTCTCTGACTAACCGGAATCAACCCCATGTCGCGATGGTGCGTATTAGCGGCGAAATCGCCCCGGACGGCCAAACCAATGCCGATAGCGTGATTGCCAGCTTGCGCACCGCCTTCGATCAGAATCAGGCGAAAGCTGTGATGCTGGAAATTAATAGTCCCGGCGGGACGCCGGTACAAGCCGGCATGATCTTCGATGAAGTGCTACGCCTGAAAACAAAATTTCCGGATAAGAAAGTAGTGTCCGTGATCAGCGACCTTGGCGCCTCCGGCGGATACTACGTAGCAGTGGCCGGCGATGAAATCTATGCCAATCGGGCCAGTATGGTCGGATCGATCGGCGTCCGAATGGACTCGTTCGGATTTACCGGCATCATGCAAAAGCTGGGCGTTGAGCGCCGATTGTATACGGCTGGAAAATTCAAGGGCGTCGGCGATATGTTCTCCGACCCCGAACCCGAAGCCGTCGAACAGCTGCAAACCATGTTGTCTCACGTACACCACCAATTCATCGAGGTGGTGAAAACGCACCGCGGGAATCGGTTGAAAGACGATCCGAATCTCTTTACGGGAATGGTCTGGAGCGGAGAAGACGCGTTAGGACTTGGCTTGGTCGACGGTATGGGCGATCGCCGCAGCGTGGCGGAACAAATCCTGAAGTTCCAGAAAATCGTCGATTACACTCAGCCGGCCGATGTGTTCAGTAAATTGAGCCAGATTCAGGCCGCCGCGAGTTCGGCGATATCCACCGTGATGGGTCTGGTGTCAATGCTTGCCGCTGTGCCTATGACCTAGGGGATGACAGAGAGATTGCCCAAATATTACACAGTTTTCTAACTGGTTGAATTGTGGGGGCGTTTGCCGATGATTGACTGATTTGTCACAAGCTTGTCCACAGATTTTGTGGATAAGTCGGTGATTGCCGCGCTTAATTGATGTCGGATCGGCCTTTTGGGCTCACCACGTCGAATGCCGTCGGAGCGCGTAACTCTAAGCGGCTGAGGCCGTTCCGGAGCAATTCGTTACGCCATTCGAGGAGTTTTTCGGCCAGCTTGAACAGGCGCATTTCATCCAATTCGGTTTGTCCGGGTGAGCTTTGGGGCTGAGCAGGAATCGCGCCTAATTCGGCGTCGACGTCTCTTACTGCCAGAGCATGGGCGAGTTTCAACCAGAATTGATCCTCATTTAACGACTCGCTGAAGATTTTGTAAATGAGTTTTGATTCTAAGGAGTCGGACACCATTCGGTGAGGGAGTCCGGGGATATCGACGACCAAATCGGCACATTGGAACCGTTCGGCGTAGCTCAAAAGTTTTTCGATCAGCGCGCGATAAGGCTCGGTGGACTTGAGGTTCTTCCGTTCTGCACTGAGCACGCACCTGTCAGCCAAGAACAAAAACTCCAGTAATAACCTGTATTCATCTTTCGAAATAGAAATTTCCATGTCATCGATCATCAAGGTACTCGTTGAAAAGGGATTGAAACGGCCAGGGGGCCTGAGTAGGTGAATTTCAGAGGCATTTAGCCAGCGGGTTTGAATTTTTAAAAACGAGATAATGAAACCATGAATCCATGTCTGCTCCTATTGCTGTGCCTGCTGCTCCCGTTGACGGCTCGATCCGATGAGGGAGAGCCGTCTTTTTTTCTGGACAAACAGCGGGGATGGTTTTGGCGTGAAACAACTCCTGACACTAGTATAGAGCAAACTCCCAGTCCGCCTCAGACAGAGGAAAAGATTTCATCAAATCCTAATCCTCCCTCTGAACCCCCTCGGCCGCCTGAATACCTCTCTGCTGAATGGTTTAGAAAAAATCTCGAACACTACAAGGACGCCGCCATCGATAACCCCACTGAAAAGAACGTGGCGGCTTACTACTACTTGCAACGGGTAATGATGGATAAAGCCCAGAAGTTTGCCACTGTGGCGCAACGAGTAGTTATGAGCGATCCGCGGCTGGACGAGAATAACCGGCGGCCGCTGGCCACGTTTGCATCCAATGCCGCCAATCAAATGGCGACACAGGCGAATGAACAGGCCATGTCGACGATATCCAAACAAGCTGGCCTTTTGTTTTTTTTTCGTTCGGATTGCCATTTTTGCGAAGCGCAAGCGCCCTTGTTAACGGTGTTGGAGCAGCGTTTCGGTTTCAAAATTTATCCGGTGTCTTTGGATGGCAAGCCGATGCCGTCGGGATTCTATAAGCAATTCAGATCGGATACTGGACAGGCAAAAGCGTTAGGCGTGATGTCTACTCCTGCTTTGTTCTTAATGAAGCCCCCAAACGAAATCTTGCCGATTGCCCAAGGCGTTGTGTCGCTGGACGATTTGACCTCTAGGGTATTGCTGTCGGCCAAGAATGCCGGGTGGATATCGGACCGGCTGTTTAGCACGGCGCGCGGGGTGACAGATTCAACTTTTTTGATTCCGGAGGCGGGGACATTGACCGAGCCGGTAATGAACGATCCTGGCCGATTGGTTGAGGCATTGCGCGCGCAACCCGTGCTGCCTTAACCGTTTCTATTCAATAGCCTACTAGGAGCTGTTATGGGGCACTTGCGTATTACTCGAATCATCGTTCTGGCGTGGATGCTAGTGCTGCCGGCCAGTGGGTTCGCTGACTTGCAACAGGAAATGGACGCGATGTTCGGCACGATGACCAACGTCACGACGCCAACCGCACACCTAGGCCAGAGGCGAGGGGTCATTACAGGTGGATCCGTAGTCTCCCGTAATAAGATTGTGGAAACTAACTTGGTTTCCTTTCAACCCCCTTCGTTTAGCGCCGGATGCGGTGGTATCGATTTATTCGGTGGCAGCTTTTCTTTCATTAATAAGGACCAGTTCATTACCTTGATGCGCTCTGTCGCTGCCAACGCAACGGGATACGCCTTTCAATTGGCTATCGACGCGATGTGTAATCAGTGCGGAGTTCTTATGTCCGGCCTGCAAAAACGGATCCAGGACCTTAATCAAATGTTCTCGAATTCGTGTCAATTGGCTCAAGGCATTGTGAACGATGCCACCAGCTTGTTACCGGCATCGGTCACCGAGAATATGAAAAAATCGAAAATCTCCTTTTCCAAGGGGGTTACCGATGTCTTCGGGGCGCTGACCAACACTTCGACACAAGGCGACCCGACTAAACAAGTCTCCAACAACGCGCCTACCGAAATGAAGAAGATTATTCAGGGAAACCTGGTGTGGCGAGCTTTAAACGAGAAAAACGCGAAAAACTGGTTCCAATTTGGCGGTTTGGATTTACTCGAAGCGATGATGAGCATCAGCGGCACGGTCATTGTTAATGAGCCCTCGGCGGCCAGCGATGGACAGGGAGATACCAATCCTGTCGTTGTGTTAAACGGCATTATCGGGATGAAAGAGCTGTTAAACGGTTCGGGTAGCGGCAGTTATAGCAAAGTCAAAATCTACGATTGCGATACGACCGAAATCGACGGTTGTTTGAATCCTGTCATTAAAGACGTGACCTTAGTCGGGCTGCGTAAACGAGTGTCCGACTTGTTGATTGGTAATAGCGTCAAACCGGGTTTGGTTTACAAGTTCGGCACCAATACCGGCGAATTAACGCCCGATGAAATGGCATTTATGGAGTTGGTACCGGGGGCCGTCGCCGCGATGATCCGGAACATGGCCAGACAGGATTACGGTATGGCCAGATTGTTTGCGGAAGATGCGGCGCCAGCAATCGCGCTGGAGTTAGCACAAGCGATGGTCCAGAACTTATACGATGCCGCCCGCTATGCTTCCTCACTTGAAGATAGCGCGTACGCCGCGAAATTGGCCGATACCTTAAGCGTGGCTAGGCAACAAATCGAAGACGATTCCACTGAATTGGCGATGCGATACGGCAATATCAAAGCCGTGGTCGATTTTTATTCGAACATCATGAAAGCCACTCCAACCCGTAACTACGCAGCATTCGATCAAACCGGCGCTAGCGCCGCCAATTATCCCACTCAGGAGGAAACCAAGTGATTTACGAAATATTTTCGATTGGAGACTCCCAGTTCCTCGCAGCGATACTGAATGCGATCGCCATGATTTCTTTAACCGACGATTACAAAGGAGCTGCTGCAGTCGGCGCATCACTGGGAGTGACGATGGTGATGCTGCGAGGTTTGACCCAATTCAATGCGAGTGGCATTCGCTATCAGGATGTCTTTGCCTCTATGCTGATTTATACCGCGCTCTTTGCGCCGGGTGTAGTCGTCAAGGTTGAAGACGCCTATTCTGGTAACGTGGTTGTGGTCAACAATGTGCCGTTTGGGCCGGCGGTAGCGGGTTCCATCCTGTCCAATATGGGTTACCGCTTGACGCGTTTGTTCGAGCAAGGATTTTCGGTACCGAGTATGACTGAACACGGGTTCGCGGATCCGCTCAATACCTTAATTGCTGTCCGAAAAAGCCTGTTATCACGGATAACTCTGGGAAAAGCCAATTCACCGAGTGCCAAGGTCGATCTGGAAGCTTCGTTCGTCAATTACGTAAAAGAATGTACGTTAACCGGGGTCGATTTAAATCAGACCACGTTAGACGCGATCATGCGTACGGCGAGCGTGATGACGGCGATACGTTTCAATTCCAAAATCTACACCACAGAAGTCTACTTGGGCGCCGGTCCGACTGTCTTGACCTGTACCGATGCCTATGCGGCGCTGGATGATTACATTACCAAGTATGGCATTACCGGTTTAGAAGACTTACTGCAGCAAACTTTGAATCTCGCAAGGTCGGAGGACGTGTCCACGCGGATCAGTGATGCGTTAACAGCCTTGTCCAATAGCACTATCAGTGCGAACGATTACATGCTGGCGAGCCTGATCGTGCCAATGTTCGAAAAAGGTATCGTCGGGCGCTACGAAGATGGCTTGAAGTGGAACAAAGCGGCCATGGTCCATCAATCTATCCAGCAACGCAACATGCAATGGGCCGCAGAACAGACGCTGTTTACCCGGATCGTCCGGCCGATGATGACCTGGATAGAGGGTCTCAGTTACGCCATTACCCCGCTCATGGTCTTCGCCGTCATGCTGGGGTCTGCCGGGATTTCGATGGTTGGCCAGTACTTCAAAATGCTGTTATGGATCCAACTGTGGATGCCGATCATGGCGGTCATCAATTTGTACATCACCATGTCGGCTCTCGGAAAAATGGACGCCCTGGATGCGCAAGGCTTCAATATTCCCTCGATCGAAGGGATTTACCAAATGGATATGGTGTTGCAAGATTGGGTGGCAATCGGCGGCATGCTGGCGTCTTCAACGCCGGCGATCGCCTTGATGCTGGTCTACGGCGGCTCGGTCACCGCCACGCATTTCATGGGCCGCATGCAGAGTGGAGATTATATCGACGAGCGTGCAGGATCGCCTGCCGTGTTGGCGACGGCCCCGGTGTTTGCCAATCAGTCGGCCTATCAACACTCTCCGCTGAAAGGCACCCACCGAACCGGCGCGGAAAATGTGCTGCCGACCTTCAATGTGTCTCGAGAGGCTTCCGAAGCCGTCTCGTCGTCATCGAACTATATGCGCCAGGCCGGTGCTCAATTTATGAGTTCACTGGCGAATTCGGCGGGCAACAGTTTTGCCTCGAATCGCGACGCCTCGACAGGACAATCATTTTCTCGCCGGCTCAACAGTAGTTCGTCGGAAACCGATAAGCTGATGCGCAGCGAAGGGTCAGGGTACGCACAGCGGTATAGCGATACCGATATGACCTCGGATCAATTTGCCTCGGTGTTGTCAGGCGCCATGGCGCTGGGTGGCAGTGGACTGGAACGAAAAGGTGGCGATGAAGCCGAAGGTAATTCTAAAGGTGGCTCCAAAAAAGACATGCTACAAGCCAATATCAGCGATAGGTTGCAAAGCCAATTCGGCTTAAACAGCCAACGTTCGAACGAAATCGCCAACGATATGGCCACGCGCTTGACCGAAGATGCGGGATTTCAAACGGACTTGGCCCGTAGCGTGGCATCCGATGCGCAGTCCGGTACCCGCGAAGTTGTGTCGCTGGGTCTTAACAACCAAACACTACAAAGTTTGCAATCGTCTGCCAATGATGTGTTGTCCGCTTCGGAAGCCTATAGCGCCACGGCGTCGATGCAAAGCCGCCTCGGCACGAACGCCCAATTCGGCGCATTGGAATCCGGACAGGCGATCAGTACAAAACCCGGTTTAATGAGCCGCCTGAATAATGAGTTAACGCGGTTTGGGTTAAGCGGCGATGCACAGACACTCGCCAGTGACTGGAGATCCTCTGGTTTAATTACCGATAAAAACCAGGCCTACGCGGCGGCCGGCATGTCGTTGTTGACAGGACATTCGCCGGCGAGATTCAGATCTATGAATCCAAGCGAATCGCAACAGGCAAAAACGGCCGGGTTCGAATTGCTGCGCGACTCGTTCGCAGCGAAAACCGGCGAGATAGCCGACCCGAACAAGAACGCGGGTCTTCGAGCCGATGCGCCCAAGCACGGCCAGGCACGTGCGGAATTTGATCGCGCCAGCGTGGTTGACCCACGCGCGGCGGCCGGCAATTTGCCGCATCAGGTGAATGCACGGATGAGCGAAATTGGCCGAGCGGTCGGCGCCGGCGAGGCGAAAGTCAGCGAGTTTCACGATACCGAGAAAAACGAGCTAACCGCCGGAACCCGATCTGAATTTGCAGAAATGGCGGGGACCAAGGCTGACTACTTTGCCAAAGAGATAAACCATCTGGCCAGAGGCGAAAAATCGGCTGGAGAAATGAATTACGATGGTGTAGCTGGGGCGCTGTATAGTACGAGACTGCAATTAGAATCATTGGGAAATGAGGCCTACGGTATTGCAGGTCCATTCTACGATGCAATGTCAAAACATCTTGCGGAGGGTGATGGTTATGCGGATGCGGCACAAAAAGCCTTTAGTGAAGCAGGTGAAGGCGGAAAAAAAGCCGTTGAAGCTTGGAGGAACACAAAGGGCAACGAAGTGGCTAATCAATTAACACCGGCCCAGCTCGAATACTACAAAGCGGCGCTCACGGAAACAGGCATGGGAATAAGGCCAGCTGATTTTGGTTTTGGAGATGGCGCTGGAACCGCAATAGCGCGTGAAAAATTAGTGACCGAACACGGCGAGGGTATCGGCGGCGATATCGCCGAATTGTTGAATCGGGCTGCAACGCAAAATCGACCTGATTTAGTAAGATCGATCGGCAACTATAATAACGCCATAAAAAAAAACAGTGAAGCCGGATCAGTAGATTCACCTACTGATTATCATCCGAAAGCTGATTACGCCGTGCCCAGTCACTTGAAACCAATTTTCGATCGAGTGGAACGTCAATACGGTCTTCCATCGGGTCTATTGGCCCGTATGGGCGAAGTGGAATCGACGTTCGATCCACACGTCGAATCGGAAAAAGGAGCGAAAGGCATTATGCAGTTAATGCCTGAAACTGCAGATAGGTTTGGTGTTACAAACCGCGAAGATCCGGAGCAAGCGATTGACGGGGCGGGGCAGTATATGCGGTTTTTGATTGATCGCTACCACGGTAATTTACAATTAGCAGTGGCGGCTTATAACGCAGGCGAAGGAAATGTTGACAAATATCAAGGCATTCCGCCGTTTAAAGAAACGCAGACGTATGTTAGAAAAGTAATTGGATTATCTTAATGGTAATACGTTGTAATTCATCAAATTCAACCATGATAGGCAACCATCAAGAACAAGAAAACGAAAAAAAGAAGGACGCGGAAAAGCAATCCTAATAAAGTCATATGCTTTTTTGCTTTCCGGAAAACCTGAACGGTCCCACCACATAACCTGCAACTTGAGTGCACAGCGACGCCGTACTCAAAATACACGTACGGCACAATTCTGCGGCGGCAATGCGGGCAAGCAATGCGGCCATCATCGATATGGTTGGGGCGGATCGGCAGATAGCGAATTTTTTGACTGTTGAGTTTTAGCATTAGTGCGAAGCGTTACAGTAAGGGCATCGTTTTGCTAAGCGGCTGTCATCACAAGCCAAATATTGTTTTTCGCATTTAGGGCAGGTTTCAAAATAATTTGTCTCACATCGAAAGTCCCTTGTCAATGTCCACGCCTCATTGATCGTTTGAGGATGTATATCGAGTTCCATATATTTTGGTACCAACATTTTAAAAATATCCCAGGATTCGATCACAAGCCGTACGTCCACAGAATTTTGTTGTTTTCCATGCAATTGTGCGTATATATTCATAAATAAGGTTGCGTAGAGTTGATTCTTGCGATTGGACAGGACATAGGCAGATGACGATAGCAACCCAGAGCTTGGTGATTTCAAATGCAATTCTTTGTAAAGTCTTCGCAGCAACAGTTTTGATAATTGTGTATGAATAAACACGATAGACGTCCGAAAACCCGCTCTAATCATTGTGAGAGCTAATTCATGTCTATTGAAAACCGTAATCGCCTTGTCGTTGTGGCTCATAAATAACTATCCATTTCTATTTAGAATTTCTATAAGTGTTTTTGGGTCCGGTTCTTTTGAGTCTAATATTTTTCTAAATTCATCACATTTAATTCGAGGAGAGAACAACAAAAATCCTGATTTAGATAAAGTAATTACTTCGTCAATACTGATGCTGCTTATTAGCTGTGCTGTTTCCTTGTCTAATCCAAGTAAAATTTTCAATTTGCTGGATTGATCATCAAGCATGGACTCTCGAATGAACAATAAAAGCTTTAGATTGAACGCTTCGATTGCCTCCGTCATTGTTAGTCTCCGAAATACTTTCTAAGCCTATTGGCAATTAGCGATATTCTTCTTCCATAGGCGTATGCGCGTGCCAGTCGATCGGGCTCGTTGCCATAACCTGCATGATAACGACCTAATCCGAGAGTTTTATCATGCGGTTCTGAGCGAATGGCTTCGGCAAGTATGTCGGCGCCGACCCGAAGGTTTACTTCTGGATCGAATAGACTTTTTATATCGCTGACACGATAGCCGTTCCATTTAATATTTATCTGCATCAATCCGACATCAATCGATGTAATTCCTTTTTCGAGTTCACAAGCTAAGGCATTTAAAGCATCCCCACGGTTTCGCGGAAAAATAGCCGTTCCCGCTGCGTTGATGGCCAATGGCCATGGTGTTATGGTGTTATTTGAACTGTATTTCGATGACTCCATTAATGATACGGCATACAATTCAAAGGGGTCTAGCCCTTTTTCTGCGGCAATTTTTCCCCAATTCGAGTTTATCAGTGCATTCGAGTAAGCATTAGCTGACAAAGAAACTAGGTACAAGATAAGTAACAATTTCCGCATATGTTTGGCTTACTTATTAAGAAATCACAAAAATATAAAAATGCAATAGCAAAAGTTTTCAATCTTCGGTAGCTAAGCTCGATTTGAGTTTTGATAAGGTTGACTCAGACGCTAAATCACTAGCTGATATATAAGCAACGGCGGACGAGTTTTGTAATCCGAGTTGTGAGATGACAACAGCCATGGTTGCTAGCGTCCGCACTCGTTCCGCCCGATCTCGGGAGTTTATTCTTTCGATATCGGCGTAAAGCTCTGGGTTGGCATTCGGATTGATTGTCACCAATACTTTCACCGTCACCCCCTCCCGAAATAGAAAAAGCCTAACGCGTTGGCAAGTGTTGGCTGCGATGGCGTAAAGATGGGGTTCAAGGGGAAAAATTCTTTAGTTGCGTTCCGGTAAAGGGATGCGCCACCACCGGCCAGTAAGACGATATCAACAGAACCCTTCTCTCGGCGGAGAGATTGTTTCATGGCTTCTAATGCGATCATCGAGATCGATTGTGCAGCCGCGGCCAAATAATCCTGGAGAATAATCTCTTGGCCCAGCAATAGCACATTACTGCTTCCGGATCTCAAAGCATCCTCAATTTTTTCAGGGGTCAATTTGCCTCCATGGTCGTCGCAAATCAATTCACTTGTCTTGTCTAGCAACACTGACATAGCTTCTAAGCTGGTTCCGGACGACGCAGAAACAATTTCACCTTCGTTCAATAGCACCCAATCCACCGAAAAATAACCTGGGTCGATCACTAATACCCGGCCATCGCTTAAACGTCTGTCTTGCGTCGTAAATAGTTGTTCGACGAAGGCGCCGGTTGGCTGCGGAACGACGTGAACCTGTTCTACAGCGACTTGCCGTTTCGGGGTAATTTGGTGAACACCTTTGAGCTGATTGGCCAATGCTTGCCGCGCTGACCTGTCTTGCCATTGTGATACTGGGAGACCTGTAACCAAGACGTCGATAACAGAACGTTCGGATGATAGTAAGGCGGCATAAAACAGCGCTTTGTAAGAGGAGGTGTTTGTATAGTCCTGATGTAGAGCACGGTTCCAATTGCTCAGTTTGCTGACACTTATGCCAGCGCCCCACGCGACGCCGTCGAGCGTGACACGTAAAGTATCGCTCGCCCGATCGATTGCTTGGGGCAAGTGTTCAACGGGTGCAGCCCCGGCGGGAAATAATTTTGTGGTTGGTGGTGCAAGTTGATCACCGAATGCGAGCTTAACGTTCGAATAACCAATATCTAAACCGAGTACAAACATGAATATAGTCCTGATTACGTAATGGAAAGGTCTGGCGACTGATGATAGACGCGCGTCGATCTTACCAAGATCGATCAAAGGAACCCGCTGGCTAAATGCATCTGAAATGCACTTTGCCAACGGGTTTAGATTTTCAAATACGCTAGCATGGCAGTTTTCAACTCAGGCAAGGAAGGTGAGGCCATGGTCGAGACGGGATCCTGTAACTTGACCGGGACGGTTGCATACCATCATTATAAAACTCCGCCCGAAGTATGCGCGTGGATATTCAAGCAGCTTGACCAGTTGCGTGAACAGGCCAGTTTAATCATCGAACAATATACGGACAACTATTCTGGTTTGGTTAGAACAATTGTGGGCGTCGATCGTTATCCATTGGGTATTAAGCTAGAGCCAATGACAAACGATAGATTCGCTGTTACATGGGGTATCGGTAAGTGGGAACAAAACAAATTCGTTCAAACGAGGAAATTCAATCTACAAAGTAATCGATTTCGTATTTATTATATAGATGATTATTTGGTCGAAGCACCCATAGAGTTAAAGAGCTTGGCGAATGAGACGGAAAATAAAATCGAGCGCATCAGAAAGCTGCAGCATTATTTGCTAAAAATTATTGCTCATATTGTTAGATATGAGTCAACCTCTTCTTATGGTAATGATGATATAACCCAGTCGATCTTAAAAGAGAGGGGGCAAGGTTCTGAAAATATATGCATGCCATTGAATCAAAGTGACAGGCAATCATGTAATGAAGTTAATAAATGGATTATCAATCAGAGAGCAATTCTTCATAAAGAGGCAGAATATTACGTGACTTATTATTGGAGCAACAATCGAAAGAGCGTCGCCTTAGAATATCCGTCAATTTCGCTTGGACTTAGGATAAAAAACAATCGCAGCAACTCGATTAGCATAGAGTGGTTTGAGGCCAAATTTGTTGGGAAAAGGGTATTCGAAAAAAAACGGTTCAAAAAGCCGCGAAACATTAATACTTATACAATTTTAGAAAAAATAATTATGTCTGAGCCGGAATGGTTTGCACAACTTGTTCGGGACACAGAAGAAGAATTGGTTCGAATCAGGAAAATGATTTGCATTCTATCCGGCATAAAAGAAACATTATTGAATTACCAAAATATTGACTGCTCGTAAGCGATAGTTGATGGCGTATTTGTGTCGATGGATGCCGTCTTTGCCGAATGTTACTCCCACACCGGTCACCCATCGACTGTCTCCGAAAAGCCCCTACGCGCCTTATTTTTACAGGTACTGTACACAGATCCGCTGTGAAGGCCGGTGAATGTTTTCTTCTCGGATTTTTTGACATCTTCAGCTCCATTGCTTTGTCCTCACGGACGAACAAAAGTGTCAGAATTTTTTACAAAACTAAGATTGTAAACATGGTTCTTTTAAGAAGATATAAATGAAATCATATAAATAGATAATATGGTGCAGATTTTGCTGAAAGCTCCTAGGTGCCACAGCAGCCTAGGAGCTAGTTAGTTCTTGGAAAAAGATTGGCAACCGATGTGTCTATGCTACCCATTTTCCAAGCAGGGTTTAATCACGAAAAACTGTAACGCCAAGTCTGAAATAGTTTAATTTTACGACCTTATATCAATAACTAAACCAATGGATGGGATAAAGAGGAATGAAGCGTAGTTTAAAAATACAAATTTACGCAGTTTCGTTGATATTTAATTTAGTTACAAAATTAGAGTAGTGTTTTTAGTTGCTTTTCCGGATTGCAGGCCAATCGGTTGCTCTGTAATAACTTGCTTTGGTAATGGTTTTTCTCCAACGGACAAATATGCGTTATTCCGCCGCTAAAAGATATTCAGGTTCGATATGCAAAACAGCTCGGCAGAGAAACATCTGTGCTTTTCAAGCGATCATACTGTTTACTTTTTACGGATTGCCCTCGTTTTGTTTTGCTGAAATATATAATATAAGTTTCAGCGATGTAACGCCGCGCGCATTTTCGGTTGTTTGGGTTTCTAGTGAAGCGGTCGATTCGGCAAAGTTGCACGTTTATGCTGACAGCCAAGGGCAATATGAGATAACCAACAATTTGACGATTTCCACCGTAAGCCCTCTAGATGCTTTGCAACGTGGAATTGTAAAAATTGACGTAAAAGGTTTGTTAGCCGATACCGACTATTTTGTGGCTGGTGAAACCTTCAGTAAATCCGGTAATAGCAGTACATTTCCAGAGGCTGATATCTATTCCCAAGTTCACACAACATTGGAAACTACCCGCATCGGTGATGATGGAAAGCCTATCGCCAACGACCTGATAAAGCAGACAGTGTTTGAGCCGGATGGAGTTTCTGCCGCACCTGGCGTTTTGGTATTTTTTTCTATACCAGGCAAGTCAAAATATCCTGTTTCGTCATTTGCCGTTCAGGAGCAAAGTTCTTCTACTGTTTTAGTTGATCTAAATAATCTCTATTCGAAATCCACGCTAAAAAGTCTCAATCTTGTTGGTGGGGAAAGTGTCGAAATCAGTCAACTCGATGGTTTATCTTGCGAGGCTAATACTCAAATTCCACTAAAGGTTCGAAGGTTGGTAAAGCAATTCGATAACCCGCCTCTGGCGAAAATTGAAGCACTGGAGTCGTGTTTCTCACCGGAAGGCAAGGGCAGCGACTTTAATTGCGATGGCAATATCGGATTTGGAGATTTCAATTTGTTTATCGGAAAATTCGGCAGCAGCAAAACTAGCCAATCGCCGAACTGTAGTTTCAATATTGATTTCGATTTAAATAACGACAAGATTGTGGATTTCGGCGATTTCAATTTATTTTTATCGGTATTTGGCAAGGTAGAGAATTCCGCTGCTCAACCTTAGTAGATTGAGGACAAGGCAAAATACATGGCTGATTTAACTCGCAGTGAATACAAAAAACTGCTGGCTCTGATCATAACAACAGGTTTCTCCAGCCTGGTTGTAGCGGACACAGCCGCAGTCAAGTCAGAAATTCTGGTAACGCCCACCACAATAAAGTCGGACGCCAATCGAATAATACGTTTTGCGGTCGGGGTTAACAATGTACCTTCGCCCGGGCTATCCTCATTTGCCCTTGACGTGGCATTTTCTGGACCGATAAATCTTGTTCAAACGCTACAAAATCTTCCGTCATTACCACTTCCTGCCGACAAAATTACGTGCTCTGCGTCTCTGAATGCCGGAGCGCCCAGCGAGACCATCGTCCCCAATGTGCTTACGCAGCTTCAATCCGGCTTGGGCGACTTTTTCCTCGGCGGCAAGGGCGCTGGGACCTTATTGGCGCTAAAAAATGAGTTTGGCGGTAGCAGTGCTCGATATGCCTTCGGTCTGGGAGGGGACTTGTCGACTATCTCGCCAAAGACGGGTGCTGGATCGCTCATAGAGTTTCGTTGCATGGCAGGTACGAACTTTCCCAATAATGGGCAAATCACGGTGACTCCTAAGTTAATTCCCGGTAACGCAGGCGCTCTTTTCCTGTTCGGGCAGGGGAGTCCGATTGATAGTAATCTCGTTGATGGAGTGATCCGTTTGGCGGACATAGGAAGCGCTCCCGTCGCCCACAATGATGAGCTTAACTCTCGCGTTGGCGAAACTTTGAACATAGACGTGGTGGCCAACGATACCGATACCGAAGACGGCATTCCTGCTGGGGAATTGTTGATGAAGTCGTCTCCCGGCAACGGTAGCGTTAGCGTCATTAATCGTCAGATTCGCTATGTACCGAATACAACCTTCAAAGGCCGCGACAGTTTTACCTATGCGGTAAAAGATAGCCAAGGCCTCGAATCCAATACGGCTACGGTACAAGTCCACGTCGGTGCGATAAACAGCCCTCCGCGGGCCACTGACGATCAAGTCAGCACGCAAGAAGATTCGGCGGTGTCAGTGGCACTATTGGCTAACGATGAGGATCCTGATCAAGATGGGTTGGCTCTGGAGTCGATCGGTTCAGTCAGTAACGGTTCGCTCTCGGTCAATGGCGGGACTGTAACCTATACGCCAAAGCCGAATTATCACGGCGTTGACAGCTTCAGTTATACCGTAAACGATGGAAGAGGCGGCGTCAGTTCCGCTACGGTTCAGATCACTGTTGTCTCGGTGAACGATTTGCCTTTAGCCACGCCGGATCAAGCCAGTACCAGTGAGGATCAGCCTGTAACGGTTTCCGTGCTTGGTAACGACTCGGATGTCGACAATGACCTACTGGGCATTACGGCAGTAACTCAAGGCAGCCACGGTAGCGTAGAAATTTCCGGTGGCCAGTTGACTTATCGTCCAGACGGCGATTTCTTTGGTAACGATAGTTTCCAATATACCGTTTCGGATGGACACGGGGGAATGGCTCAAGCCAATGTTTCGGTAACGGTGACGCCGCTCAACGATGCCCCTGTCGCCGTGATCCGGGTACCTAAACACCAAGAAATCAATCAAGCGATCATCGTCGATGGAACGGAGTCGTTTGATGTCGATAAGGATGCCTTGAATTTCCAGTGGACGTTGACACCACCGGCTGGAAGTAAGGCCAAGCTGAATCTGCAGAACACGGTTTCACCATTACTGACGCCAGACCTACCGGGCGATTATCGGCTCAAGCTGGTCGTGACCGATGCCAACGGTACCAGCAACTCCGTTGAATCGTCATTTAACGCGGCAGACCCGTTGCAAGGTAATATCGCCCCCAATGCGCTTATCGCGTCATTGCCGAAACAGGTACCGGTTAACACCTTGCTCGACTTGGATGGATCGCCCAGCTTCGATCCGGATAGCTCACCCAATCCGCAACTGGGATTCGCGTGGAGAATCATAACAACCCCTTCGGGCAGCTCCTCCAAAATAAACTCCAATAATCAGGTTCAAAGTGGTTTGATTCCGGATGTGGAAGGCGAGTACACCTTGGAATTGTCGGTGTCTGACGGTGCCAAACAATCCACCTCGCAAGCAAAGTTCTACGCATCTTCCGCTAACGTCGCTCCCGTCGCCGATGCCGGAAATGACCAAGTCGTTTCCAAAGGTTCGCCGGTACTGGTTCGGGGACTGGATAGCTACGACGCTGACGATGCCGCAAATCGCTTGTCGTTTAATTGGGCATTGGTTAGAGCTCCGACAGGAAGCAATGTAGCTAATGTGCTCCAGGCTATTGCCCACAGTGGCGAGTTGAATCTTACCCCCGATTTGGTGGGCGACTACCTTTTCCGCCTGGATATTGCCGACCCCAACGGCAATGTTGACTTCGATCAAGTGCTACTGAATGTCAGATTGGCTGGCGATCTGGATTTCGACAACGATGTCGATACCAACGATTTAAACCTCTTCAAAAACTCGCCGACCGACATCAATAAGGACGGCGTGATCAACGTACTCGATTACCGCGCCGCAACGTTACTATGCACCAGGCCCAAGTGCGCAACACAGTGAGCCGGCAAGCAGCTTTCCATTTAATTTGATGACTCAGAAAAGACAGGAGATTACATGTCAAGACTTTCGATGATAACCGCGTCCGCAATAGCGCTGGCATTAACAGCTTTCAACGCCTCTGCCGCCAAACTGTCGGTAGACATGGTTCCCGGAGGCGGCGTCGATCAGAATCTTGTCATCACGGATAATCCAACCTTTAGCGTGGACATCCTGATATCGGATATCAGCGATCTGGCCGGCTTTGAATTCAATCTTGATTTTGATGGTGGGCTTATTTCCGCGGATTCCATCACCAGCGGCAATCTTTTCGGCGCCGACACCTGGCCGATAACCAGCCAAATCAATGCGAATTCGATCAGCTTTTCCGAGACCACCTTTGCGGCTGGTTTGGATATTACTTCGCCTGCGATACTGGCAACCATCAATTTTAAGGCGATCGGTCCGGGTTCCAGCAATCTGACGTTGTCGTCTGTGGTTTTGTCGGACTCGCTCGCCGCGAGTATCGCCAGCTTTGATACCCAAAATGGCAATGTTTACCTTGCTCCAGTTCCTCTGCCCCCCACATTCTTGCTCTTTGCAACCGGATGTGCCTGGATAACGGGTAAATCGCGATTACGCACTAAATCGACACCGATCCAGAGCTGATCTTCGATTGGGCTGTGCCGTCCCGTAACATCCCCGATGCCGGCGGCACAGCGTCAGGATCAGATAGCCACGCACGTTAGTACATTTGATTAACCACTAAGCCTTAAGACACAGTCTGGGGCTCATACGCATGCCGGTTTCTCCACCGAAGGAACACTCACATGGTAATGGGAAGAGTTCAGCTCACAGTTTGGATGTTTGTTGCTTTTTTGATGCTATCGATTCAGGCAACACTGGCGGCTGCCGGGAATCCACCTGCCCAGGAAATTCCGGCCCAAACCATTACCGCCAACACCACTTGGCCCAACATTGGCGTTCCTTATCACGTTGCCGGCAACATCACCGTTGCCTCCGGCGCGACTCTGACGGTTGCAGCCGGAACCGAGCTGGCTTTTGCGCCGAGTGCTGCGTTAACGGTCAACGGCAGTTTATCGGTGCAAGGCTCGGCCGAACAAAATGTCGAATTTCGACGCGATGATCCGGCCCAGGCTTGGGGTGGAATCGTCCTCAATGCCGGATCAAGCTCCAATTTTCGCCAAGCCCGGATTCGCGGCGCAGCGACATGTGTCACCGTCAATGGCGGTACTCAGGATATCGCCAACAGTGTGATCAGCGAATGTACCGGCAACGGCGCTTACCTGTCATCGGCAAGCAATGTCATTCTTGCCAATAGCCACATCGTTCAAAATCAAACTGGCTTATATGTCGCTAGTGGCTCTCCCCGCATCGAGAACAACCTGATTGTCGAGAACAGCAGTTACGGCATTTTTTCGAATAGTAACGCAGCACCGAAGATTCGCTACAACACCATTGATTTAAACGGTGACGATGGCGTGTATTTTTCCCAGCCGTCGGCGAGTCTGGTGTTCGAAAACAACATCGTCACCCGCAACAGGATCGGGCTTTATGCGTATTACGGCAGTGACTTTAGCCGAGGCAACAACAACGTCTGGGGCAACGGTACTGATCGACAATCTAGTGGCGCAGCCTACATAACGGCCCCGAAAGCCAGCGAGATTTCCAGCGATCCGCAATACCAAAGTCCTTACCTGGGCGATTGGCGGTTGAACGCCGGCTCGCCCTCCAAGACCGCCTCCAGCGCGGGCGGCGAGATCGGTGCCTACGGCAATGGCGGCAACGTCGCGGTTTACAATCCCGGCTACAGCACCATGCCGACTACCAGTGGCAGCCTGACGCAGAACGAGCGCTGGAGCGGCGACGTGGTGTTGACCGGCGACGTGACTGTGAATTGGCCGTGGCGGCTGGTGATCGAACCCGGCACCAGGATCAAAGTGCCGGCCAACGCCAGCCTGACGGTGAACAGCCTGGCGAGTTTGGTGGGGAGCGCCGAGTCGCCGATCATCTTTGAAGCCGCCAGCGGCGGCGGCCAATGGAGCGGCTTGACGATCGGCAACAGCGCCGCGGCCAGCGTAGTGCGGTATGTGCAGATCACCGGCGCCAACACCTGTTTGAACCTGTCCGGTACCGCCCACGAGATCAACCACAACATCATCAACGGTTGCGGCACGGCGATCATGGTGAATTCGGGCGGCCCGAAGATCGAAAACAACCTGATTGTGGAGAACAGCAGTTACGGCATTTTTTCGAATAGTAACGCAGCACCGAAGATTCGCTACAACACCATTGATTTAAACGGTGACGATGGCGTGTATTTTTCCCAGCCGTCGGCGAGTCTGGTGT